>JBQTIW010000059.1:0-34447 GCA_052387735.1 Gemmatimonadaceae bacterium | reverse complement strand
CCAGCGTCCCGCCGTTCCACGGACCGCGCCGCGCGGCGCGCCAAACTTCCTTCTTCGCCACCGGATCCCAGGCCCGCAACCTACCGCTGGCCGAACCCCTGATCGCCGCGCGAACGCTCGGATCATCGGGAAGCGGCGCGCCGAGCACGCCGGTGTTCCACATCCCCGGGCGCGGGACAAATCGCGCATCCGCAGTGTAGTCCAGCGCCATCTCCTGCGTCGGGAGATACACCAATCCGGTCTGCGGACTGTACGACATCGGGTGCCAGTTGTGCGCACCGAAGCCGCTCGGCCTAACGACTGCCGTGCCGCCCCTGTACCGGGCCTCCGGGTTCTCAAGCGGACGTCCTGTCGCCGAGTCGACCCCGTAGGCCCAGCTCAGCGGGTATCCCGCCGGGTTGTCTTTGGTGGCGAACAACGGAACGAAGGGTTTGGCCGATATCAGCGCTCCGTTGGTGCGGTCCACGACATAGAAGAAGCCGTTCTTCGGGGCCTGCATCGCGACTTTGCGCGGAACCCCCGCAATGGTCAGGTCGGCGAGAATGATGGGCTGGGTCGCCGTGTAGTCCCAGGTTTCACCCGGTGTGGTCTGATAATGCCACCTGTATGCCCCTGTCCTCGCGTCCAGCGCCACCATCGACGCCAGAAAGAGATTGTCCCCCCCGCCTGACGAGCGGATCTGCTGATTCCACGGCGAGCCATTGCCCACTCCAATGATCAGCTGGTCAAACTCCGGGTCGTACACGATCGCGTCATAGACGGTGCCGCCGCCGCCGAGCGTCCACCATTCGCCCGTCCAGGTCGCGGCAACGGTGGCCATGATCGAGTCGGATGCAGCATGGTCCGGTCCCTTGGACGGATCGCCGGGGACCGTGTAGAATCGCCAGCGGAGATCGCCGCTCTCCGCATCATAGGCGGAGATGTAACCGCGTACGCCATACTCGGCGCCACCATTGCCGATGTACACCAGACCATTGGCCGCGCGCGGTGCGCCGGTGATGGTGTAGGGGAGGGCCTGATCGACCGTGGCTCTGTCCCAGACGACCGATCCGGACTTCGCGTCGAGGGCGACCAGCCGCCCGTCGATGACCCCTACATAGACCTTGCCGCCGTACAGCGCGACACCCCGGTTGACGACGTCACAACAGGCCTTGGCCCCGGCGGCCCGGTCGGCCTTCGGGTCGTAGACCCAGCGCTCCGCCCCCGTCTTTGCGTCGAGCGCGTGCACCACGCTCCACGCCGACGTCACGTACATGACACCATCGACGACCAGCGGCGTGGCCTCCGCACCTCGACCAGTTCTGAGCTCGTACGACCAGGCAAGACCGAGGGACGCGACGTTGCCGGTGTCGATCGCCGTCAGCGGGCTGAAGCGCTGCTCGCTGTATGTCCGACCGTGGGTGAGCCAGCTGCCCGGCTCACTGTCCGCATTGATGATCCGGCGGGTTTCCACCGCCCCAGCCGGCGAGTCTCCCGGTGTGCATGCGACACACCAGTGACTCAGGAGCAGCCCCGCTGTGATCCAGCGCGAAGCCCGACGCGCATCGAGAAGCATCTGCATGCTGTATGAGGGACGCGGAGGGCGCGATCTTAACACCCGGCGCTCGGTGACAGATAGAGCGCGCCAGGTGACGTGAACGCTCGCAGGGCATCCGACGGCGACCGACGTTGACCGGCGTGACACCGAGCGATGCCGATCCGGGGCTAGAACCCGTCGGCCAGTCCGTCACCCCTCGGATCGCTCCCCGCAATCCAGGTTCCATCGCGCTCGCGCAGGATCACCTGCCCGCGGCCAAAAAGTGAGCGACCGTAGGAAGGTGAGTCGGGGACGACGTCGTGCCCGAGCCCGGCCAGACGCCGTGCAACGTCGTCAGGCACCCCGGCCTCGAGGTGAACGCGCCCACCGTCACGCTCCGGTTCCACACAGAATCGCGGCCGATCCAGTGCCGCCTGCGCGTCGACGCCGTCATCGATCAAAGCGGTCACGACCTGCACATGTCCCTGCGGCTGCATGAAGCCACCCATCACGCCGAACGGTCCGAGGAGGGAACCGTCTGACTGCAGCAGGAGCCCCGGGATGATGGTGTGAAAGGGGCGCTTGCCCGGCGCCACCTCGCTGGGGTGCCCAGACTCGATGGAGAAACCGCAACCCCGGTTCTGCAGGACGAAACCGAGCCCCCGCGGGACGATCCCGCTGCCGAATGCGTGGTAGTGCGATGAGACGACGGAGCACGCATTGCCGTGTGCGTCCACGGCGCAATGGTACACGGTGCCCGCAGAAGGCACCGGAGCACCGCGACGCACGTCGGCGGTGGCTCGCCTGGGGTCGATCAACGAACGACGCGATGCCGCATACTCGGAGGACAACAGGCCATCGAGCGGCGCCGGCGACACGGCGGGATCTGCGGCGTACCACCGCGCATCTGCAAAGGCCAGCCGAAGCGCTTCGATCTGCAGATGCCAGCGCGCGGCGCTGGGATACGGATGTGACTCGAGCCCCTCGAGTATGCCAAGGGCGAGGAGCGCGGCGAGCCCCTGACCGTTAGGCGGGCATTCCACCACCTGGACGCCGCGGTAGCCAATCGAGATCGGTGCTTCCCAGGTCGACCGGTGCGCAGCGAGATCGTCCACGGTCATGACACCGCCGTAGCGCTGCACGCTCTCGGCGATCCGCGTTGACGGGGGGCCGCGATAGAAGGCGTCAGGTCCCCCTTCGGCGATGTCTCGAAGCACGCGCCCAAGGAGTGGGTTGCGGAAGCGCTCCCCGGCGGCCGGGGCACGACCGTCGATCGTAAGCTCGTCAGGCGTCAGAAGCTGCGGGAGGTTGCGTTCCCACATCGCCGCGGCGATCGGCTGCACCTCGAAGCCTGCCTCGGCGACGGCGATGGCTGACTCCAGGAGGCGCGGGACGGGCATCGTGCCATGCCTGCCTGACAAGTCGAACCATGCCGCCACGACGCCGGGCACCGTCACCGACATACCGTGCTGCGGCGGGATGTCCGTATGGCCTCCCTCGCGCACCAGATCAGGCGTCATGGCTGCAGGCGCCCGCCCGGACCCATTGAGCGCCGAGATCTGGCCTGTTGCGGCGTTGTAGTACAGGCAGAACATGTCACCGCCAAGGCCGGTGGAGGTCGGCTCGGTGACGTGCAGGACGGCGTCCATCGCGATGCAGGCATCGGCCGCATTGCCGCTCTCACGCAACACGTGGAGCGCTGCCGTGGTGGCCAACGGCTGTGTGCTCGCCGCCATCGCCCGCGGTGCGCGGACCGAAACGCGCGCGCTCATGGCATCAGGCCGTCCCTGACTCGAGGGCCGCGCGGAGGAATCCGCCGGCCGAGGCAAGGATGCGCTCGGCCTGATCACGGTCCACATCGCGCCGAATCATGACGATTGCCACCTTGGCGCGAAAGTCGGCGGTTTCCAGCGCGGCCCGGGCCTGCTCCGCTGTCGCGTCGGTGAAGGTGCGCACGATGCGTATGGCGCGTGCCTCGAGCTTGTCCGAGCGCTTCGGCACATCGACCATGAGGTTCTCGTAGACCTTGCCGGTGCGGAGCATCGTGCCGACGGTCATCATGTTGAGCACCATCTTGCACGCGGTGCCGGCGCGAAGGCGCGTCGCTCCGGTGAGTACCTCCGGACCGACGAGCGGGGCGATCACTACGTCGGCTGCGTCGTCGGGCACGCCCGTCAGGTTGCAGACGACCAGCACGCGGCCGGCCCCGCGTCGCGCCGCCTCGCCTAACGCACCGAGTACGTATGGCGTCGTGCCGCTGGCCGCGATCCCGATCACGACGTCTCGCGGCTGGATGCCGCGCGACCAGATCTCACGCGCGCCGTTCTCTGCCACGTCCTCGGCGCCTTCGCTCGACCGGAAGACGCACTCGGGGCCGCCCGCGATGATCGAATGGTAGACGGGGTCCGGTGTGTCGAGGGTCGGCGTCTGCTCCGCGGCCTCGATCACGCCCAACCGGCCACTCGTCCCCGCGCCAATGAAATAGACCTTTCCGTCACGCGTGCGCCGTTCCACGATCAGCTCGATCGCGCGCTCCACCTCGGGGAGGACCTTGGCCACGACCCCCGCCACCTCGCCATCCTCCGTGTTGATCACGCGAAGGGCTTCACCTAACGGCAACCGGTCGAGGTCCAGCGTGCGCGGGTTACGCTGCTCGGTGAGAAAGCGGCTGAAATCGCGACTGGTCATGGGGGCGTCGCTCATGCCGTTACCTCGTCGAGCGGCAGCCGTGGCGCCACCGCCGGGTGGGCTGCACTCACTGCGGGCACGCGTCCGAGGGCGAGGCCGAGCCCAAGCGTCAGGGCAGCGCCGAGCGGGAAGGTCCAGGGAAACGCGAGCTTGATCGGTCGGAGCTCGCCGTCGACCGGTATTCGGGCGTAGGTGACCGCCAGCACAACGGCTGCTCCGAGCAGCACCCACAGCATCTTCGGAACTTCGTGGCGAAAGACGTAGCAGGCGGCGAGGATCAGCACAGTCACGGCGACGGCCACGATCCACGGTGCCCACGGCCTGTGCTGCCAGTTGAGAGCAAAGACGAACAGCATCGTGAACGGCACTCCCCAGATGAGCCCACGACCGTCGCGCCGCAACGGGAGGAGCGCCATGAAGAGGATGCCGAGCATCGCACCATAGGTGTAGCTCGCCATGGCCATGGCAAGTCGCAGCACGTCACCGTACTGCTGAATGCCTGACGAGACCAGCGCCATCCCGCAGATGATGATGCCGCCGAGCACGATGAAGGTGCGCGTAAGCGCAACGAGCTGGCGATCGCCGAGGGAGACAGTGCGGACGCTCCGGTACAACGACGTCGCGGTCTGCGCCATCGCGCTGATGGCCGCGGTCTGTGTGGCGGCGGAAAAGATGCAGGCAAAGAGCAGGCCACGCACGCCGACCGGCATGGCCTGCAGGATGAAGATCGGGAAGATGTAGTCGGACCGCTCGGCGACTTTGCTCAGTTGCGCTTCCGTCATCGGGACATGCTGGAAGTAGGCGTACATCCCCACGCCGACGCTCAGCATCATCACGGGCAACAGCATCGCCACACTGGACCACAGCACCGCCTTCTTCGCCTCCTTCGGATCACGGCAGCAGAAGAACCGCTGGGCCATCGTCTGGTCGGTTCCATGCGAGCCGAGCGTGAGGAAGGTGAAGCCGAACAGCCCGCACCAGAAGGTGAACTCGGTGCGTGGGTCCAGGGAGAAGTCGAAGAAGCGGAACTTGCCCGCCTCCTGACCGGCGGCGACGATGCCATCCACTCCGTTAGGCGCGGCGACCACGACGGCCACCAGAGCAGCAACGGCACCCAGCACGATCATCACGAACTGCACGACGTCGGTCCAGATCGCCGACGTCACCCCGCCCATCCAGGTCCACGCGACGCCGATGACGGTGAGGAGGAGAATGGCCGGGATCGGCCCCAGGTTGGTCATCGCGTCGAGCACGATCGCGGCCAGGAAGAGCCGCGCACCCTGGCCGAGCACGACCCCGATCAGGAAGATGACCGATGCCGCGCGCGTGACCGTGGACCCCAGCCGGCGCCCCATGAACTCATACGGCGAGTAGATCTCGTGGCGATAGTACGCGGGGATGAGGATGTACGCGATGAGCACCCGGGCGAGGATGCTCCCGAAGGCGAGCATGAGATAGGTGTAGTTGCCACCGCGGGCGAATGCGATCGCCGGGAGCGCGACGAACGTGACGCCGCTCGTCTCGCTCGCGATGATGGATCCGCTCACCGCCCACCAGGGGATCCTTCGGCCCCCGAGAAAGAAGTCCCGGATCGTTTGCTTTTCTCGACTGAGCCGCTCGGCGAGCCACGATGTGCCCGCGAGGTAGGCCACCAGCACGGTCCAGTCGATCCAGGTGAAGGTGCCGGGCATCAGGACGTGGACGGACGGTCGGACTGATGGACGGACGGACCTTGCGACGGACGGACGGATGGACGGATGGACGGAGGGTCACTGGCGCCTTCCGCACCCGCGTTAGGCGTGAGGGCGGTGTGGCGGAGGCCCCACAGCGCGGCGCCGATCCAGCCGGCATCGACGCCAAGGTGCGCGAGGGTCAGCCGGACCGGCGCGCGCCACGCTGGGCGCACGCGGCGCGCGACGCCGGAGCGAACGCGATCGAGGAGCGTTGTGCCGGCCGCGACCCCTCCCCCGAGCGCAACGACTTCGGGCTGCACGATGTGAATCACCGTGGCAACCGCGACCGAAAGCGCCTCGGCAGCTCGCTCGATCGCGGCGAGCGCGCGCGCGTCGCCGCGCGACGCAGCCGCGAACGCGGTCATCGCGTCGGCGACGCCGGCGGACTCCGCGATCGCGGTGCCGGATGCGAGCGGCTCGAGGCATCCCGGCTGGCCGCAGCGACAGAGGGGGCCCTGCGGATTCACGCCGATGTGCCCGAATGCCCCGGCCGAGCCCGCGACCCCGATCCAGAGCTCGCCATCGATCACGAGTCCTCCGCCGATCCCCGTTCCGATCGTGAACAACGCCAGACTGCGTGAGCCACGTCCGGCACCGGCCACGAACTCTCCCCAGGCCGCACAGTTGGCGTCGTTCTCCAGGGCGACCGGAATGCCTAACGCCTCGCCCAGCCGCTGCGGGAACGCGACGTCGGTCCAACCGGGGAGATGATTCGCGCGGTGGAGAACCCGGCGTTCGAGATCCAGCTCGCCGGGGATCCCGATGCCGGCACGCGAGACCGGGCCCGTCTCGGCGATCAACCTTCGGGCGGCAATGGTGATGCGCTCGATCGCGGCGTCAGCTCCGTTGTCGGACGCGGTGTTCGCGATCGTACTCGCGCGGACTTCACCCTCGGAGGTGCAGACGCCGAGCTTGATGGTCGTACCGCCGATGTCGATGCCGAGGGAGAGCACGCCGGGACGGATGGACGAAAGGACGGATGGCAACAAACTCACTTGTCCGAAGGTTCACAAGGGCACGCTGCGGGCCGTGGGCGCAGAGACGAATGCTTGCAACGCAGGCGGGCGTAGACGTGTGCGGCTGGCGTGGGAGACGCGAACGAAATGTGTGTCTTCGCTTCCGTGTCCCTCTGCTACCCTCGGCGCCCAGGGTGTTAGACTGTATCCGGACGGCTTTGCTGTGCTGTGCTGCATCGTGGATTGCCCAACACGCCGGCTTCCGATGAGTCGAGTCATGCCATCTCTGCGCCTGCTGATCACACTCGGTGTTGTCAGTGCTTGCGCGCCGGCGACGGCTGCTCGTTCTCCGACGGCAGCCGCAACACACGATCGACTCACGGCGACGACGCCAATGGAGGCGGGCATGACGTCCGCGCTGCTCCCGCGTCTCGACTCGATCATGTCCGCCGCCATCGCCGATCGGGCAACACCAGGCGCCGCCGTCGCGGTCGGCCGACGGGGCAAGCTGGTGGTCTCGCGTGGCTTTGGCCGGATCGACTGGGCGCCGGGCGCAGCGATGGTCAGCGACAGCACGCTCTACGACATGGCGTCGCTCACCAAGGTTGTCGCGGCGACGACGGCGGCCATGCTCCTCGAGGAATCGGGCCAGCTCGACATCGACCGCAGCGTCGCCCGCTACCTCCCCGCCTTCGACGTGCCGGAGAAGCGCTCGATCACCGTGCGCATGCTGCTCACGCACACGAGCGGTATGAAATCGTGGCATCCGCTCTGGAGAGAAGCGAAGGGTCGGGAGCAGTACCTTGCCGGGATCGTGAAGTATCCTCTGGCCCACGCGCCGGGAGACACGGCCGACTACACCGACTGGAACATGGTGGTGCTGCAGCTGGTGATCGAACGCATCACCGGCCAGCCGCTCGACGTGTTCCTGCAGCAACGGGTGTTCGGCCCGTTAGGCATGCGCGACACGCGGTACAACCCCGACGCCGACATCAGGCCTCGCGTCGCCCCCACCGAGACAGAAGACTTCCGCGGCGGACAGGTCTGGGGCGTCGTGCACGACGAGACGGCGTGGGTGTTGGGGGGTGTGTCTGGCAACGCGGGACTGTTCAGCAGCGCGCGCGACCTCGCCGTCTTCGCGCAGATGATGCTGAACGGCGGTTCGTACAACGGGGTGCGCCTGCTGCGTTCGCACACCATCGCCCGCTGGACCGCCCGCCAGCGCGCCGATGCCTCACGAGCACTGGGCTGGGATACGCCGTCGCCCAACTCGAGCGCCGGCCGCTACCTGTCGGCGCGCAGCTGGGGGCACACGGGGTTCACCGGCACATCCCTGTGGGTCGATCCGGAACTGGGGCTGTTCGTCGTGCTGCTGACGAACCGCGTCAACCCAACGCGCGACAACCAGAAGATCGGGCCTCTACGGCGCCTCGTGATGGATGCAATCGCGACGTCGGTGATGGATCAGGCGGTCGTCGATTGGGAGCGAGTCGGGGTCGGGAGGTGAGATCGAGCGTCTCGTCCTCGGAGCACTTCCTGACGGTCGGCCAGGTCGCCGGCGCGCACCCCGGGGTGGTCCCGAATCAGTTCGAGAACCAGCGGCACTTGTTGAGAGCATTTCCACAGAGCCTTTCAACGCAAGCGCGCAGCGGTGCGCAGAGGACGCAGGAACGAGAGTCTGTGTTCTTTTCCTGCTGTCCTCAGCGCACTTCGGCGCATCTCCGTGCCCTCTGCGCTGGAAGTCCTGACCAGGCTGCCGCAATCAGAACTCGTACCGAATCCCCATTTGCGCCTGGCGAGGCGCGAGCGCGCCGCTGGGCAGTCCGAAGTTCGCTAGCGCATTGCCGGAACGGTCGCGTGCCGTGCCGCTATAGCCGGACCAGTTCACCCAGTTGAACAGGTTGAACACCTCCGCGCTGAGCTGGGCACGCTGGGCGCCGATATGGATGTTCTTCACGAGGCGAAGGTCGATGGTGCGGTACATGTCATCCCAGCCGCCGTCGGAGCGTTGGATCCGCTGGCCATTCGGCCAATCATCCGTGAACAGCCCCGAGTTGTTGAGGTCCCGGCCGTCGGTCACGGCGAAGGGGCGGGGCGAGGCCAGCACGCCGATCCCGGAGAACTGGAAGCCTAACGGGAGCTGTGTGATCCCGGAGACGACGACGCGATGTCGTTCGTCGCCCGAGGTCTTCTGCATCGTGAACTGCGACGGACTGGCGTACCCGCCGAGTCCTTCGAAACTGGCTTCGTAGAACCCCATGGTGTAGGCCAGGTTCACGCGCGCCGGGCGGAGCGGATTCTGCGACCGTTCCCAGGTGAGTCCAGCGGTCAGTGCGGTGAACGTGGCTTCGCCAAAATCATCCCACACCGTGATGTTGCCAAAGTTTGGGGTGAGGGCGCGCTGACTGGTCGTCGGCAGCACAGGGTTGGCGTTGTAGTTCACGTACAGGTCCTTCCCCTTCTGGTTCACGAAGTCGAGGTTCAGCGTCAGCTGGTCGGTGATCACCTGGCCGAGGCCAACCGATGCCTGGATCGTCTGCGGCGTCTTGATGTCGGTCGCGACGAGCGTGATGTTCGGGCGGATCGTCAGGCCGCCGGTAATGACCTGCTGCCGGAGCTGTGCGGCGGTCTGGTTCCCCGGATTCTGGAACTCATAGCTGCGCCACGACGCGTTCTGCACTTCCGAGAAGGCGTTGGTGCTGGGGAACCGGCCGTTCATGATGCCGAACCCGCCGCGGACGAAGGTGCGATCCTTTCCGGTCACGTCCCAGGAGAAAGCGACGCGGGGTGCCAGGTTGTTGAGGTCGTTCTTGCGATCACCGCGGTTGAGGAAACCGCCAAGCCGGGTTTGCAGGGTCGGATCGCTCGCCCATGGCACCGAGAAGTCGTTGGCCAGCGTGTTGATCTCGGCGTCCCAGCGAAGACCGAGGGTGACCGTGAGGTCGTCCGTGGCCTTCCACTCGTCTTGCAGGTAGAGGCCCGCCACCCATCCTGTGGCCTTCGCTCTGGCGTCGTCGGTGGAGTTGGGGTTGAAGAACCCGACGCCGACCGTCGCGCGGAAGGGAACGGAGCTCGTGTCTGTGCGATACTCGAACAACCCGTCCTTGTTCGACGGCAGGAAGCTCGACGTGTTCACGTGCGTCACCTCGGCGCCGGCATTGACGATGTGCTTGCCGCCGGGGAGGGTGTACGTGACCTTGTCGATGGCGCGGAGGTGCCGCTCCTCGAGAATCAGCGGGAAGGTGTTGCGCCCGAAGTTGAGACTCGGATAGACGCGCCGTGCCCCCGGGACGAGCGGCGCCTCGTTATGGTCCCACGTCAGCAGGTGGACCGAAGCCTGGTTGACGATGGATCCAGTCGGCGTGTAGGTGTCGCGGAGCTGCAGACTGTTGATCGTGTACTTTGCCTTGAGTCCCGCGTCGTGCGATTCGGTGCCGCCGAAGAACGTCTCGGAATCGTAGTAGCGACCGGCATAGATCGCATCGAGCGTGTGCTTGCTGCTCGCCGGCGCCGTCAGGCGGAGCACGCCGGTGTGGTTCTTGGTCGGCGCGGTAAAGGTCCCGGCGAACGAGTTCCAGATATTCGGATTGAACGCCGGACGCCCGGGGACGACTTCGATGTTGTCGCTGGTGTTGCCCAGCTCGTAGTTGGTGGAGAAGAACAGCTTGTCCTTGATCAGCGCGCCGCGGAGGTTGAAGCCCATCTGCTGGCGATCGTACGGCGTGCGCTTGAAGGTCGCCGCCCTGGCGCGGCGCGTGCGGCGCTGAAATTCGTCGAGCGCACGAAGATCGTTGTTCTGATAGTAGGCGAACGCCGACCCCTTGAGGTCGTTCGTGCCCCGATGTGTGACGGCGCTGATGATGTACGATCCACCCCGTGTCAGCTCGACATCGTAGGGAGTGAGGTGGACGCGAAACTCGCGCAGCGCTTCCTGCGGGATCGGCGAGCCGGTCTGCGGAATGCCGACCAGGTTGCCATTGAACATCGATTTCCACTCGACGCCGTCGAGGTAGAAGTTGTAGAAGCGCAGGTCGGGGAGCGATCCGGCCGAGGGAAGCGAACGACCAGCGGTCGGGGCAAACGTTTTGATGCCGGGAACGATCGCGGCCAGATTCAGCGTGTTGCGAGTGTTGAGCGGCAAGTTCTCGATCTCGGCGCGGACGACCGGCGTCGAAATGTCGATGCGCTGCGCTTCGAACGTTGCGGCCGGGGTGGCGGTCACCTGCACGCCCGTGAGCTGCACCGCGCTCTCGATCATCTCGAAGTTGAGAGTCGCGCGCTGGCCAACAAGGAGCTCGATATCGCGCGTCGCCGGCTGGAAGCCCACGCGTTGCACACGAACCGCGTAACGTCCGGGCTGCAGACCCACGATCGAGTACTGTCCGGTGGACGACGTCCGCGCCGTCCGAGCCTGGTTGGTTTCGGTGTCAGTGACATTGACTTGCGCGTCACTGAGGGGTTGGCCCTTGCTCGTGATCAGGCCGCTGAGCGCGACGGTGGCCTGTGCGTCGAGCCTTGCGGGCGCCGCTGCACCGACAAGGACGACAACGCAGACGAGCAGCGCACGTGACAGAAGACGCATGACAACTCTCCAGAGGAGGGGACGAGGCGAACGGGGAAGAGCATTGCCCGTGTCAAAGACACTGGATCCCTGCGTGCGCAGGGACACTTCGCAGCGACGACCCTAACGATACAACAGGTACCGCTCGCGCAAGGCCCTGAACCGCGCGGCCTGCGCGTCCCACGTGGCAAACATCGCGTCCAATGTGCCCGATTCGACCGCCTTCCGGAACGTATCCGTGCCGGCCAGCCGATCGATCGTCATCAGGCCAGGTTCACGCCGGTTGGCGCCGCCCCAGGCGAAGTCCGACGGATGCAGGCGCCGAATCGTGTCGATGAGGAGCATGGCCGTACGCACCGCGCGGAACGAACCGCGGTCGGTGACCACGAGCCTTACTCCGGGAACGGTCTGCCCACCGAACTTCCGTCCGTCCGCGGTGATGACGAGTTCAGTGGCTTCGAACCGAACGCCTGGGAGATCACGCGCCGTCATCGCGCGAACAACGTCGACTGACCTGAGCCACGGGGCGCCGACGTGTTCGAATGGCGTGGCAGTCCCACGTCCTTCCGACAGATTGGTCCCTTCGATCAGGACGGTCCCCGGATAGAGGAGCGCGGCCTGGATGCGGCGAATGTTGGGTGATGGTGGCACAAAGGGCAGGCCGGTGACGTCGAAGTACATCCGTCGATGCCAGCCCGCGACAGGCACCACATGGAGTGTCACGCCGATACCGAATTGCTCGTTGTAAAGCCGCGCCAGCTCACCGACGGTCATTCCGTGCCGGAGCGGCGTCGGATACATGCCGACGAACGATCGGAACGCGGTATCGAGCACCGGCCCTTCGACGACCTCACCGCCTAACGGATTGGGCCTATCGAGGACGACGAACGGAATGCCGTGCTTCTTCGCCGCCTGCATCGACAGCGCCATGGTTGAGATGCGGGTGTACGGCCGAGCGCCGACATCCTGCACATCATAGAGGAGCAGATCGATTCCCCGCAGCATCTCTGCTGTGGGCTCGCGGATCTCTCCGTATAGCGACCAGACCGGGAGTCCAGTCTTGGGATCAGTGCCGGATGGGATCGGCTGCCCCGCCGGTGCATCTCCGCGGAGGCCATGCTCAAAGGCGAAGAGGGCCACGAGCCTGACGTCGGTCCGCGGGGCGAGCACGTCCAGGTTGAGCCGACCGGCGCGGTCCACGCCGGCCACGTTGGTGATCAGCCCGAGTCGCTTCCCCTTCGCCCACTCCGGGAGATCGACGAGGAAGGCGTCGAGCCCCGGACGTACATCGGAGACCACGCGGCCGGTGAGCGTCCCTGCGTCCGTGCGTTCCTCCGTCCGCGCGTCGGCCTGCCCACGCGGCGGCGCCGCGCAACCAACCGCGATCAGCGTGACGACGAGGAGCCGGAGAAGTGCGGACATGGCTTGAGCTCGGGGGGCACGATCCAACAATGACGGCTGCACCACCAAGCGGCAAGCGGAGCGGTCGTGCGGCGCACCGCATCCTCTCGCGTGCGCTCCGCGGCAATGGTCTTCGGTGTTGCGGGCGGCTGACGTGGTCTCCTTCACGCTCGGGCCAGGTCTGTTCCCCCGCCTGCCCGCCCGCACGCCCGTGCGCCTGTGCGTCTGTGCGTCTGTGCTCCTGTGCGCCCGTGCGCCCGCCTCTAATCGTTCCGCAGCGTTTCCATCGGCTCGATCCGCGTGGCGCGTCGGGCCGGAATCAGGGCCGCCAGCATTCCGATCGCTGCAATCACGACGGCCGCTCCCGATAGAACCGCGGGATCGCGCGGACTCACCTCGAACAGCATTGACCGGAGCAGACTGGTTAGGAAGAACGCCCCCAGCACGCCCGCACCGATCCCGGCTACGACCACCCGTGCCCCGCTGCCGAGCACGAGGCGCAGCAGCATCGCGCGATCCGCGCCTAACGCTGCCCGCACCGCCATCTCGCGCCTCCGCCGGGCCACGGCGAACGAGAGCACGCCATACACGCCCAGGCTTGCGAGCACGAGCGCGAGGACGCCGAACGCGGCGACGGCCAGCATCGCAAACCGCCGCGACGCCGTCACCCGCGCCGCGTGCGCGTCCAGGAACGCGAGGTCGGCGGGAATGCCGACGTCCAGCGCGCTCACCTGCTGGCGCACGGCCTCCATCAGCGGCACGTCGCTCCCACCGCCCCCGCGCACGACCGCGGTCAGCGTCCCGATCCGCCAGCTGGGCAGCTGCCGATACAACACATACATCGCCGGCGCCACATCCGTCTCGTAGCCGAACTGCCGTACGTCCCCAACGACCCCGACGACCGTGAGCCACGGCGAGTTGCCGTTGAACCCCGGTTCCATGCTCGTCGCCCGCACGCGGCGGCCTAACGGTGACTCTCCAGGCCAGTAACGGTCGGCCATGCGCTGGTTGATCAGCGCGACACGTTCGGAGCCGGGTTGATCGATTCCGGAAAAGCCCCGGCCGGCGCGCAGCGGAATGCCCAGCGCCTCGAAGTAGCGGTCGCTCACCATCTGGTATCCGGCGGTGGCGTCTGGGATGTCTCTGTCCGCGATCTCGATGAGGCCCGTGCCTCCTCGCACGAGCGGGACCCAGTTCGCAACCCCGGCACTGCGGATCCCCGGCACACTACCCAGACGCTGCAGCAGATTCTCCCAGTACGCGAGCACGGCAGCACTATCGTTGGAGTACCGCGGGCCGCCAAGGGTGATCTCCGCGGTCACGACGCCGCGCGTTTCGAAGCCCAGGGGGCGGGCGAGCACTGAGCGGAGGCTCTGGACGAGCAGGCCGGCACCGGTCACGAGCATCAGCGCCATCGCGATCTCCGCTCCGACGAGCACGCGCCCGGGAAGGCCGCGGCCTCCTCCAACTGAACCTCGCGTGCCACCCTCGATCGCGCTGCTGGGCGTCGCCCGCGAGGCCAATAGGGCGGGGACGAGACCGGTCAGCAGTCCGGCGATGGTCGCTACGCCCAGCGTGAACAGGAGCACGCGCACGTCGACGACGACCGTCGAGCCGAGTGGCAGATGGCTGGCGGCCAGGAGCGCGGCACTCTGCGTGAGGGCCCAGGCGAGGAGCGCGCCCACGGCTCCCCCAACGAGTGCGAGCAGGAGATGCTCGACGAGCACCTGCCTGACGAGCCGGCGGCGCACCGCACCGAGCGCGGTCCGGATTGCCATCTCGCGCTCGCGTGTGGTCCCCTGCGCCAGGTTCGCGCTCGTCAGATTGGCACAGGCAATCAGGAGGACGAGCCCGACAGCCCCCGCGAGCAGGCCGAGCAGGTCCGAGGTGTCGCCCACCAGTTGATCCTGCAACGGAATGACATCAACCCCGTGCGAGTAGAGCGTTCCGGGATGCGTTTGCTGAATCCGGCGGGCGATGGTGGAGAGCTCCGTACGGGCCTGCTCCGTGGTCGACGACGGTGCGAGCCGCCCGACGGCAAACCAGTTGATGTTGTTGCGTCTGTCGCCAGGGAACGGGCGATAGCGGAACAGCAGCCAGATGTCGGTTCCTTCGGGGATGACCTGATCGCCGCGGATGACGCCGAGCATGTCATACGAGAAGCCGTTGACTTCGATGTCGAGGTCAGCGGTCCGTGACGCGCCGAGATGGCGTCGCCAGAATGCCTCACTCACCACCGCGAGATTCGCCTTGTCGTCGACATCTGCGGCCGTGAAGGCACGGCCCATCGTCAGACGCGGTCGAATGACATCAAAGAATTCGGCACTGACGTTCTGTGCGTCGGCGCGCAACGCTTGTCCATCCGCGACCACGGATACCCGCATTGGCTGGTAGATCGCGATGGCACTGAGGCTCCGGCTCTCCTCCCGCCAGTCGTTCCAGTTGCTTGACGAAACGCGACTCACGGGCTGGCCTAGCGAGTCCACGGACTGCAGCGCAACGAGGCGATCGGGTTGCTCGTAAGGCAGCTGGCGCAGCAGCAGGCCGTTCACCGCGGCGAAGACGGCGGTCGTGAGTCCGATGCCGAGACCAAGCGTCAGGATTGCCATGACCGTGAGCCCCGGGGCGCGGCGGCGCTGCCGGTAGGCATAGACGACGTCCCGCCGCAGCGTCCCAAGCCACTCCCTGAGGCGCGGGGGTCGAGGACGGGAACGACGCGGACCTGACGAGACGTCCTGTAGCCAGCGCCGGGCCCGCGTAGCGCCCACCGACAAACGCGTCCGCCACGCCGACGCCGAGCCGGCGGCCGTGCGGAGCTCTTCCTCGAACGACAGCACCGAGCCGGGGCGTTGTGACGGGTTCAGCGCCATCGCCCGCGCGATTACCGCGGCCACTTCGGCCGGTACGTCTGAAGCGGCAGCGCGCAACGGTGGTGGCGGCCCGGCGAAACGGCGCAACACGATCTCCTGCGTGCTCGATCCACGGAACGGCGGACGCCCGGCGAGCATCTCGTACACAACACACGCGAAGCTGTAGACATCGGACCGCTGATCGATGTCCGGCTGTCCTGCCGCCTGTTCGGGACTCACATATGCCGGCGTCCCCGCCGAGAAGTCCAACTCCTTGCGCACCGGCGACCATTCGGCCGTTTCGCTGTGCAGCTTGCGGGCAATGCCGAAGTCCATCACGAACGGATGTCCGTTCTGGATCAGAATGTTCTCGGGCTTGATGTCGCAATGCAGGATGCGGTGCTCGTGCGCGTGCGCGAGTCCGGCGGCGATGCCGCGCACCAGGGCGAGAGCCTCGAGCAGCGGAAGCCGCGCACGCTCACGGAGAAGCGCGGCGAGCGATCCGTCGCGGATGTACGGCATCACGTAGTACGGCGTGCCGGCGCGCTCGCCGGCGTCGTGAAGCGGCAGAATGTTCGGGTGCTGCAGACGCGAGACCATCGCGATCTCCTGCAGCAGCTGGTCGGCACCTATCCCGGCCGCCGCCTCGGCCGCAACCATCTTGAGAGCGACCAGCCGGCCAAGTGCCCGGTCGTTGGCCAGGAATACGGTACCCATGCCCCCCTGACCCAGCTCGGCGGTCAGCTCATAACGAGTGGCGATGGCGACGCGAAACGCGATTTCTTCCTGGTCGTCTGATGGTTCCGGTTCGAACAGGTCGTCAGAAGCGACCCGAAAGACCTCGAGCATCCGTTCGCGTGTGCGACGGGAGGGATACGGGTGCCGACCGTTGACGAGGTCGGACCAGTGTCCGCGCGAGAGCCCGAGCCGGATGGCCCAGTGATTCTGGCTGACACGACTCGCGGCCAGGATCTGGGCGAGCTGATCGAGCCTGAGCCGTTGGCGCATGGGGTTGGAACCGGCATGAGAGCGGAGAGCTGGATTCTGTGCACCGGCGCGGCCGACGCAAAGAGCGCACGGCCGCGAAGTGTTCGGAGTGGTGTTCGGTGCGCTAACTCGCTCCCTTTCTGCTTGCGCAGGCCCGCAGGGGAGTATCGAGGCTCTGAGCACTCGATCGAGTGCAACGCCGATGAGCTCAAGGTGCCGACCGCTGGTGTCACGCACCGAGGCGTTGTACCCGTTCGCCGAGACGCTCTGGCCCTGGGGCTCGACTGTTCGCGCTCACTGCCGTTTTGTTTGGGCAACCCGCTTCGCAGAGATCATTGATCATGTCTCGAGCAGCATTCGCGTCGGAACCCACGGTCCCTTCGGCATCGGTACCACGAGCACGGTCGGTCGTAGGCAGAGTGTCTCAAAGGCTCGCGCGCGCGAGCAATCTCGTCGTCGTGGTTGCGGCCATCGCGCAGTTTTACACTGCGGGGCTCGCCGCCTTCGGAGCGGCGAGCTTCGTCTCGCATGCGAGGACGGGTTGGCTGGTACAGCTCGCCTGTCTCTGCACGCTGGCGCTTCTCCTTATTGCCAGAGCCCCGTTCCGCGTCACACGCTTCGCGATCCTCGTCCTCCTGCTGGCAGTGCTTCAGCCGATTCTCGCCTTCGCTCCCCGCGACAACTTCCCCTGGGTGTCCGCACTGCATCCGCTCAACGGGCTTGCGATCGTCGCTGTCTCGATCCTGATCGAGCGTCGGTTTCGTAGCCCGGGCTGACGCGACACTGTAGCATGTGGTCATGCCAACACCCTGGCGGTCGCTGGTCCGCGCGTGGCCAGTTCTGTCTGTTCTCTACGCCCTCATCCTGGTCGTTAACGCGGGGTGGCCGTGGCTGCAGGGGGCGATTCTGGGCGGGCTCACGATCGGCGTGGCACTTTTCCTCGGGGTTCCGGTCTGGCACATCACCGCCCGCCTTCCGATCCCGGACCGCGTAGGGCCACGATTCCTGCTCGCTCACCTCGCTGCCGCTGCGCTCTTCTCCGTCTCGTGGCTCGCGATCGACCTGTCGGCCGCGGCCGTACTCCTGCCTCACGCGTTGCATCAGCAGAAGATCGCGACGATGGGGTGGGAGACAGCCCTGGGTTTCTGGCTCTATGGCTTGATTGCCGGTGCCGCGTACGCGATCAGGGCGCGGCAAGCGGCGACACTGGAGCGACAGTCGTCCCAACTTGCAGAGGCCCGTGCGGTCCGTGCAGAGCTCGATGTCCTCCGCGCGCGCCTCAATCCTCACTTTCTGTTCAACGCGTTGCACTCGCTGGGTGGTCTTGCTCGGGCCGACCTTCGCCAGTTCGACCTGGCCGTCGACCACCTCGGTGAGCTGCTACGTGAAGCGATCCAGCCTCGGGGTGCGGAGCTCGTGCCGCTGAGCGATGACCTCGCGTTCGCGGAGCGTTTTCTCGCGTTCGAGCGGATCCGCCTGGGATCGCGACTGCGCGTCGACGTCGACGTCGATGACGGCGCGATGGACGCGCAGGTGCCATTTCTCCTGTTGCAGCCGATCGTCGAGAACGCGGTACGGCACGGCATCGATCCGCTCCCCGACGGCGGGACGATACGCATTCGCGCGCGTGTCGTGGACGACATCCTGCATGTCTCCGTGATCGACGACGGCGCGGGGCTCGGCGCCGAACCCGTGCCTAACGGTACGGGCGTGGGCCTCGGCGCGCTTCGGGAACGGCTCGCGCTCATGTATCGGGAATCGGCGTTGACCGTCGAGGGAAGGAGCGGGGGTGGCTATGCTGTTCACGTACGCATTCCCGTATGAGTGCTGCCGCCCCGCGCATGACCTGTGTGGTCGTCGATGACGAGGAGATGGCTCGACGCAAACTGCTTTCGCTCCTCGCCGAGGAACCGTGGCTGACCTGCGTGGGCGAAGCGTGCGATGGACAGGCAGCAGTACGTCTGATTGATACACAACGCCCCGACCTCACCTTCCTCGACATTCGTCTGCCGGGCTTGTCCGGCCTCCAGGTGCTGGAACGCGTGAAGCACACCCCGCATGTGATCTTCACAACGGCGTTCGACGAGTTTGCGGTCGCGGCGTTCGAAATTCGTGCTCTCGACTACCTGTTGAAGCCCTTCAGCGCCAGCCGACTGCGTGTGTCGCTCGACCGCGCGCGCGAAGCCGTACGACCGCAGCGTTCCTCCGGCGTTCTCGAGCGCGCGACGGCGGCGCTGCGCAACGACGTCCCTCGACAGATCTTTGTCCGCACGGGAGGAGCGCTGCTATCGCTGGCCGTCGAGTCGATCGAGCGCATCGACGGTTCCGATGACTACTCGCGGGTTCATGCCAATGGCCGCGGATACCTGCTCTATCGTCGACTCGCCGAGTTTGCGGAGCTGCTCGCGCCGGTGGGCTTCGTCCGAGTTCACCGCTCGCACATTGTGAACACGTCGCATATCGTGTCAGTGCGTTCGGTTGAAGGAGGGCGCATGGAAGTCACGCTTCGTAGCGGCATGACCGTGGTTGCGAGCCGAAGCCGTGCGGCGGAGCTCCGCCGTGCCTTGCGTGCCGCGTCCGGGACGCAGTTCAGCGTGTAGATCCGTTTATCCGTTTATCCGTTATCCGTTTGCCTCTTCACTCGTTCACCCGTTCACCCGTTCACCCGTTTACGCGTTTGCCTTCCACCTCGAGCGGTCTCCGCCTGGAACGGATCAAGGCCTCGCCGCGGTTCAATGGACGCACCTTCGTCAACACGCATCCGGTCTCACCGGGTCTCAAGGCGGGGGTGGAGCGTCCGACGATGCGCGACTTTCTGTGCGGGGGCGAACGTCGTACTCCGGCAGGGCCGCTGCGGCTCTCGGACCCGACGAGACAGTGGGGGCGCCAACCCGAATCCGGTCTCCGCGTCACGTGGCTCGGACACTCGACGCTTCTGATCGAGATCGACGGCGTGCGCGTGCTGACCGATCCGGTGTGGGGAACGCGCGCGTCGCCGATGGCGTTCGCCGGACCGAAGCGCTTTCACCCGCCACCGGCACCGTTGGCCTCGCTGCCGCCACTCGATGCAGTGATCATCTCGCACGACCACTACGACCACCTCGACCGGCCGACCATTCGAGCGCTGGCGCGCCGCCAGGTGCCGTTCATGACCTCGTTAGGCGTGGGCACGCATCTCGAGCGCTGGGGCGTGCCCGCGCAACGCATCACCGAGCTCGATTGGTGGGAACGCACGGACCTCAGAGGCGTGACGATCACCGCCGCGCCCGCCCAACACTTCTCGGGCCGCGCGATCAAGGACCGCAACACGACGCTCTGGTCGTCGTTCCATCTGCGCGGGCCCAAGCACTCGTTCTTTCATGGCGCCGACACCGGCCTGACGACGGAGTACGCCGACATCGCACGCCGACTCGGACCATTCGACATGGTGGCGCTCGAGATTGGTGCCTACCATCCCGCGTGGGGTGACATCCACATGGGTCCGGAAAACGCCCTTACTGCCCGCGGGCTGCTGGCGACTGGCGCCCTCCTCCCCATTCATTGGGGCACGTTCAACCTCGCCATGCACCCCTGGGACGAACCCGCCGAAACCATCCTCCGCCTCGCGCCCTCCAGGGGCGTGTCCCTCGTTATGCCCAAACTCGGCGAACCGACAGAGCCGTCGCGGTTCGAGCAGGTGGATCCGTGGTGGCGCTCCGTCTCCGCCACGAGCGCACAGCGGCAGGCCGAGCCAGTCCTCGTCACGGATCCGAACGCCCCCGTCGAGTGGCTGAGCGACTGATCCGCGAGACTCATCACACCCACCGTTTCGCGGTCGACGAGGAACGTGTCAGTATCACCGAAAGCGTCGCCGGCGCGCATATCGCAAAACCGCCAATCATTTGCATGCTCCCCGGAGCCGAGTCGACTAATGCCACTGCGGCTGTTCGGCGCAGCAACACGCCGGTCGCGACGGCGACGGCCATGCGGACGATTGAAGCGCCGGCACACCGATGCGGGCCCGCGCCGAAGGCCAGGTGACTGACGGTCTCGCGGAGAATATCGAGACGATCGGGGTCCGGAAACCGGAGTGGGTCGCGGTTGGCCGCAGACAACATCAGCACAAGACGATCGCCGGACCGAATGCGCATCCCACCGATCGTGACATCGGCCAGCGCCTCACGGAAGATCGCGCGCGACGGGCTTGCGAAGCGCAACAATTCCCCGACGGCCTGCGTCATCGACGTCACGCCCTCCCGCAGGTGCGCCATCTGTTCCGGGTGCTGCAACAGCGCGAGCCAGGCAGTGGAGAAAAGACAAGGGAGGGTCTGCGTCAGCGCCACAAACGTCTGCACGTCCGCCGCCGTGCTCGAGTGCGCGCCCGGGCGTTCCAGCAATCGCCCCAGCCTTGCCGCGGCCTCCTGCGCCAGCCGCTGCGGCGCACCATTGGTAGCACAGGCCGCCGATAGGAAGGTCTCTCTGGCAAGTCGCGTACACTCTTCTGCCACTGGTCTCGGTGCACCAGTCACCATGAGTGCAAGCTCGAGCGAACAGGGGTCGGCAAACGATCGTACCAGATCCACCGGTTGGCCGCCTGGGAGCGCATCCAGCGTGCGACATGCCGCTGCTTCCAGGGCGGTGCGCCACCGCGCCAATTGTTCCGGTGATTGCGCGTGTAACGTTGCCTCGCGCACGGTGACATGCGCAGTATCCTCGCCGTTCGTTGTGCCATGCAGCGACACCCGTGGATCGCACAGGGCCGCGGTAACATCCGCATAGCGGCTCAGGACCCACGCCTCGAGGGCCGCATCGACGCGGGCGGGGTGGGTCGCGGGAATGGATTCGGGGGAACGGTGCATCCCGGGCTTCTCGTGCTGCCCGCGGTCTCCGTGGGTTCTCGTGCTGATGCCGAGTATGGCGATCACGTTAGGCGGGGGCGGCGGCCGTCGTTGGGGTCGTTTGCGGGGCGCAGGCGTTCGCGGCGAGCACCAGGCCTCCGATGCTCAGCTGTGAGACAAACTCCCGGCGCGATGCAGCGTCGCGCGGCTCCAATGTCGACATCGTCTCCTCCCTTGAGGTGAAACAGTGCTCACAAGATGTCGCGAACCCGTGATGCAGCGGAAGACGAGAGCACTCCCATCTCCGCAAGGAACCGCAGTTCGGTGCACGCGTTGCCGCCTCGCTGGTCGGCGTACGTCAGGACGAGTCGCTCCTGCGTCCGCGTCATGCCCACGTAGAGCAGTCGGCGGGCTTCTTCGACCTCGTCCTTTGAACGTTTGTCTGGCTGCCCCGTCAACAGATCGTCATCCGACACACCTACCACGTAGACGCGCGGGAACTCGAGCCCCTTGGTGGCGTGCAGCGTCAGCAGGTTCACGCGGTCGCGATCCGTCTCGGTGCCGTCCCACTTCGATAGCACCACCGTCTGCAGGAAACCGTGAATCTGTTCCGTCAGCGGCATGTCCGGCGCCACGTCCTCGAGGAGCCGGCGGAGCCGAGCCATCGTCTCCGGATAGCGCTTGTCGGCATCCTTGTCCGCGCGTACTCGCGCCATGAGCACCGATCCTCCGAGCTTGTCGATCAGCGCGTCCACGGTCGGAATGGAGGGATCGTTCGCCCTGATCCGCTCGCGTTCATAGGCCTCGAGGCAATCGCTGTGTTGGGAGAACGAGAACAGGCGCGCCGTGTCGAAGAGTCGTGTGGCCTCGTCGTTGCGTGAATCGCTGAGGGCGAGCCCAATACCCACCTGGGCGAGGAGATTGGAGAGGGCCGTCTTCCGCGCACGCGTGAGTTTGAGCTCGTTCAGTTTGAGGAAAACCAGCGCGAGGGTCCGTGTGTCGTCGAGCGCACGGTGACTCGCCCCGCGATCGACGCCGAATACGTGCGCGAGCTCGGGCAGCGAGCGGCTCCCGGCATGCAGCTCGCGGGCAAGAGGCAGGCTGTCATATGGCGTGAGCTCCAGCACACCGCCCAGTGCTTCGACGTGCCGGCGAAGGAGCGGGAAATCGTAACCGTGCCCGTTGTGCGCGACGATCACGTCACGACCCAGGAACGCCTGTAAGCGTGGCCACACCTCCCGGAACGTTGGCTGTTCTGCCACCATCTCATCGGTGATGTGGTGAACGGCGCTCGCTTCCGGTGGGATGGGACGACCGGGGTTCACGAGCTGGGAAAACTCAGCCACGGCGATGCCGTTGCGAACGCGCACCGCGGCCACTTCGAGGATCCGGTCGCGCGTCACGTCCCGACCCGTGGCTTCGATGTCGAACGCCGTGAAGTCCTGGAAGATGTCGGTGAACTCGCGTGTGGCGATGTACTGCAGTGCCTTGAACATGCCTAACGTGGGCCCCAAGGAGGGTGTCATCTCCGGACTGATGACCAGGGGGCCCAGTGGATGCGCGCGTTCCAACAGCAGGGCACGATGACGCGCGCCGGCCAGCATCCCGCGCAGCGCGATCTCCACGCCGCCCATTGGCGCGAACGCCACGGGTCGATGCGCCGCCAGAGCAGCAGACAATTGGTCGGCGAGGGCGACGACCTCCGGATTGGTCGCCGGATCCGACAACTCATCGTGTCGCTCCTCGAGGACTGACCGATACTCGCCGACCCGGTGGGACAGCAGATCCTGGATCAACGCGTCGAGCGCGTGATGCTTGGACGCGAGCGTCGAGAGGTTCTGCAGCTCGTACTGACCGCGTTTGATCTTCTTGGCGTCCTCGCTCCCCTTGGGCCGCTCGCGCGCAATCTGGTCGAGCTGCGCCAGCACGGCGTTGTCACGCGCTTCTGCGCGGGTGAGCGCCTCGCCATAAAGAGTGCGCGGTAGGACCCCGCGCATGAACTCCGCCTCGCGCGCGGGATCACCGGGCTGCACGATCACCTGCAGCGCGGCGATCAGGTACGCGACCACGGGGTCGTCGGCGAGCGCTCGTCCCTGCGCCATCCGGCATGGCACTCCCGACTTGAGGAACTCCGCCTCGAGGCCGCTCCCCATCTTGTTGGTGCGATACAGCACGGCCACATCGCCCCACCGCAACGCATGGGCCTCGTGGTCGCGCCTGACGTCCGCGAGCAACCAGGTGGCCTCCGCCCCGTCATCGCTGAAGCGCTTCGTCTCGACGGCGAACGCAGACTGCTTCTCCGCGACGATCGTCCGGAGCTCGGCGAAGATCGGCGTGTTGTAGTCGATCAGCCGGCGCGCGAGCGTCATCACCTGCTGTGGGCAGCGACGATTGTCGCTCAACATCACCGTGTGTGTCAGCTGAAAGGTGTTGGTGAATGTGGCAAAGACCCGGGGGTCCGCTCCTGCCCAGGAGTAGATCGACTGCTCGTCGTCGCCGACGCCGAAGAGGTTGCAATGCGAGGCGGCCAGCCGGTGCAGGATGTGAAACTGCACTGGATTGAGATCCTGGAATTCGTCGACGAGGACGTAGTCGAAGCGTGACTGTACCACCTGGAGTACCTGCGGGTGCTCGAGGAGTGCCGACGCTCTGAGCACGAGCGTATCGAAGTCGACGATGTGCCGTTCCTCGAGATAGCGTTCGTACTTGCGGAACTTCTTCGCGTCGTCGTCGCCTAACGCTTTGTCCTGGAAACGGTGCTGGGTGAATCGCGTGAGCAGCTCCTTCTGCCAGCGGTAGGGTGTGCCGAGGCGGCTCAGGACCTGTCGCTGATAGTCCTCGTCGGCGATCCCGAAGCCACGCCGCAGTCCCACCTGTGCGCCGAGCTCGCGGAGAAGATCGGCGCAGAACGCGTGAATCGTCCCCCGCCTGACGAGCCCCGCCCTGGCGCCCAGGTCGCCCAGGCGATGCGAGATCTCCTCGGCGGCCTTGTTGGTAAACGTGAACGCGCAGATGCGCTCAGCAGCGATGCCCCGCTTCTCGATGAGATGCCGAATGCGCTCGATCAAGCAGAACGTCTTCCCGGCCCCCGGACCCGCAAGCACGAGCACGGGACCCAGCGGAGCCTGGATAGCCTGCAGTTGCGCAGGCGAGGGAATGAGCGCGGACACCAGCGAAAGCTAGCCGCTGAACGCACCACTGCCCTGCACCCTGCGCCCGTGCATCCGTCCACCCCGCCGCAACTTCGCCACAGGTCCCGCACCAATCCTCTCGCACCACCTGGCGACCCGGCTACGCACTCCCACTCAACGTTCCACCTCCACCACCTCATGCGCCACGCCTTGCAGCTGCTGCAGCAGCGGCAACGGCACATTCATGCCTGACGGCGACGGAAGCCCGACAACGCTGCGCCCGCTGATCCGTTCGTAGATGACCAGAGCGGCGAGGAGAGTGCCGGTCTCTGATGGGTGGAACCCGTCCGATCCGTACAGGCCGAGTGTGGGATAGCGTGCGATGGCGACGCGCCAGGCTTCTCCGGCGGGGAGGAACAGGCCCTTCACCTCCACGGCTGCATTCTTGTAGGCCGCCTTCACACCGGGCCAGTCTCCCTGCCGAGCGAGCGATGGCCAGACCATGTACAGCGCCGGCACGGCGCCGCTGGCGCGAATGACCGGATCGAAGTTCACGGTCCAGGTCTTCAGGAACACCTGATTCTCCGGCAGCGACGATGGTCCCTGCTGCATCACTACCACGTCCCAGCTGCTCGACTTGAGTGCGCGCACCGCGCTGCCTTCAGCCCAGTGGTCCTCCAGCGCGAAGTCGGGGAATGCGACGGATCGCACCTGAAAGGTATCTCCGGCGGCGTGAGCCACCGCCGTCAGCATCGACGGCAGATTATTGACGTACGTCAGACTGTTGCCGATGAACAACACGCGCTTTCCCGGTCCGCTCGGCAGGTCGAATTCCGGCCCGGATACGTTGAGGCATCCGAGAGCGAGGGCAGCGGCAGCGAGAAGTGAGCGCGAAGGGAGCACGGGGAGTCGGAAAACCGGGAACAGGGAGCCAGGAACGACCGGTGGCGGCAATGCAGGGGTGACCACACGTCCAATTCCCAACTCCCGATTCCCAGATCCCGCACGCAAAGAAATGACCGCCTGGACGCAGAGGATTCCCCCACCCCTGCGGGTCGGAACGGCACCGATCCAGGACGGTCAACATCACGATTGTGCTGGCGCGACGATGCACCGCGCCGTGCCAGGAGCCAAGCCCCCAGGTGCTCGAACGCGCTGGACGCGGGCGAAGCGTGAACCACGGCCGTCGATGGGATGGGAGGAAACGCGTGAACGCGTTTACCCGTTCTTCCCCCGTTACCCGTTCATCACCGCTTCGCATGCGACTGGTCCCCGATCTCTTGGACTTGACCTCTGGAAGTGACAGTTTCACTCACTGCGGGAGATGACCCATTGCTCCCGCTCTGCTTCCTCCCACCCCGTCGCGCCACGCATGAGGGTTTCCACCAGCCCCGCCATTAGCGACCGGCCACGTTCGTTATGGCTCTACGTGTTTGGCGCGTGGACGATTTACGGGCTGGTGCACGGGACCATCTGGACCGCGGCGAACTCCGAGCCGGGGAGTGCGTTCCGCTGGACGTTCCCCAGCGCCCTGTGTGTGGCCTGGGCCTGGGCGCTGGTTACGCCGATCATCTTCCGGCTCGCACGCGTCCTGGCACCCTCGCGCCGAGGGTGGACCGTCTCTCTGATCGGCCACGCCGTGACCGCCATTGCCGTGGCGGCCGTCATGTCCTGGGTCCGTCGAGAGTCGATTGGTCTGTTCTCGGGCTGGCGGAGTCCATACCCCGATGTGTTCACGTGGTGGCTCGACGTCTGGCTCTTCGTCTACATCACGCTTGTCGTCATCGGGCGGGCGCTCCATCTCCGTCGTCGTTATGCAGACCGCACGATGCGCGCCGACCTCCTGGAGGCCCAGCTCGCTCGCGCCCAGCTGCAGTATCTCGAATCACAGCTCCAGCCGCATTTCCTCTTCAATGCCCTGAACACGATTCAGGAGCTGGCGCATGAAACGCCGCGCGCTGCCGAGCGAATGTTGCAGCGCCTCCGCGCCCTGCTCACGATTTCGCTGGAGCGCTATGGCCAGGACGAAGTGACTCTCGCCGACGAGCTCGCCGCGCTCGAGCCGTATCTCGATATCCAACGAACGCGCTTCTCCAACTGGCTCACCGTCGAGGTGAACGTGCCTGATGAGGTGCGACGTGCTCGTGTCCCGCACCTCATCCTGCAGCCGCTGGTGGAGAATGC
This sequence comes from Gemmatimonadaceae bacterium, assembly GCA_052387735.1. Taxonomy (GTDB): domain Bacteria; phylum Gemmatimonadota; class Gemmatimonadetes; order Gemmatimonadales; family Gemmatimonadaceae; genus RBC101. The sequence goes on along the minus strand of JBQTIW010000059.1, from coordinate 7,624 downwards.
GATCCGCCACGGCGTGTCCGTACGCCAGGCCCACGGCCACATCTCCATCATTGCGAGGCGAGATCACAACCGGCTCGTCGTGCGCGTCGAGGACGATGGCGTCGGTCTGCCCACGACGCGCAGCGAGGGCCGAGCGGGGATCGGGCTGCAGAACGCCGGCGACCGCCTCAAGCAGCTCTACGGCGGTGACTATCGCTTCGCCCTGCGCGACCGCGAGGGCGGGGGGGTCGTCGTCGAGTTCGAGATTCCCTTGCATAACGAGGTCACCGCGCGTTCCGAGCCGGTGTCCGCCGAGTGGCCATCGGTCGACGACATCGCGTCCTGGCGCACGGGCGAGTTTGCCAGCTCGTCCCCGGCGCGGGACGGGGTTCCCGTTTCGACCGAGGTGCGCCCCAGGCCGGCGATGGTGACGCAGGCGGCACCCGTGGAACCGGATCCGCGTGCCTCCGCCTGGTCACCCGCGCTGTCCATCAAGGTCTGGTTGGGCATCGCCGGCGTGTGGCTCCTGCTGGCCGTCTTCTGGACCAACCAGCTGGTGCTGTTCAGCAACCTGCGCCCGCAGGAAGAGGCGATGGACCTCTGGAAGACCGCCAAGCTGCAGCTCGGGGGGTCGGCGATGTGGCTCCTCATGTCGCTCCCGGTGCTCTGGCTGTCGCAGCGCTTCCGCTTCACCCCCGACAACTGGCCGCGGCGCCTTCCGGTGCACATCGCCGCGGCACTCACCTGCGGATTCGTCCATCTCGCCGGACTGCGGGTGATGGGATTGAGCGCGATGCCGGTGCTGTCGCAAACCAATCTGAATCCACTCACCGGCGACTTTTTCATCTATCTCGCGTTCCTCGCCTGGTCGCATTCCCGCGATTTCGTCGCCTGGTTCCGCGTTCGTGAAATCGAGACCGCGCGCCTGACCGCCCAGATCGCCCGCTCCCGCTTTCAGGCGCTGCGCGTCCAGCTTCGCCCCGCGTTCGTGCTGGCCACGCTCGAGTATCTCGAGCGCCTGGTGTACGAGGATGCCGACCGTGCCGAGCGCCTCATCGCCCGCCTGGCCGACACGTTGCGCCTAACGCTGGACATCGGGCGACAGTCGACCACGTCGGTGGCCCAGGAGCTGGAACTGGTGTCGGCCTGCATCGAGGCCCACCGGCTCGGTGTACGCACCGGCGTCCAGCTCCAACACCGCATCGATCCGCGCGCGATTCACGACGAGATTCCCAGCCGACTCATCTGCGCGATGGTGGACGAACTCCTGGCCAACGTCTGGATCGCGCCTGACGCCCGGCTCCTGGTGGACATCGACGTGGCGCGGGTCTCCGGCTACACGCAGATCCTCGTCCGCGCCGAAGGTGAGGGCATCGCTCGCTCCGGCGTGTCGCACGCGTGGTGGCACAAGCACGGGGTCGCCGAGCGAGCGGTCGAGAACGCTGGTACCTCGGTGTCCGTGCTGATCCCCGACAACACGAGCGTCATGCTCATGATCGGAGAGGAAACGGCGCTCGTGGCTGGGACGGATGCCGCGGAGTCCTACACACTGGTCGGCAGCTCCTGACACCTCACTCTCACACGTTCGAGCCGGACGGAGCGGCTGGTGTTACACCCCGTACAAAGAAGCGCAATCGGCTACAAGCGTCGGTTCCCAGGCAACCCTAAATTGGACGATTCCAGCCCCGTTCAGTCTCAGCACGCCACACCCGCACGCCGTTCCAGCGTGCGGCAATCAGCACCAAGTCACCAGCGGACCCACCTTTTGCCCGGAGTGCCTATGCCAATTCGTGTGTTGATTGTGGATGACGAGCCCATCGCCCGGCGACGGATGCGCCGACTCCTGCGCCTGGAAGACGATGTGGACGTCGTTGGTGAAGTCGGCAGCGGCCGCGAGGCGATCGAAGTGATCGGACGCGAGCACCCCGACCTCGTGTTGCTCGACGTGCAGATGCCGGATGTGGACGGCTTCGGCGTCGTCGAGGCGTTAGGCATCGACCAGATGCCGCCCACCATCTTCGTCACCGCCTACAACGAGTATGCGGTGCGCGCGTTCGACGTCCACGCCATCGACTATCTGCTCAAGCCGTTCGATACCGAGCGGTTCCGCGCCGCCTTCCAGCGCGCGCGGACCCACCTCGAGCAGGTGTCGTCGGCGGAGCAGGGACGGCGCATCAAGGCGCTCCTCGAGCAAGTCCTGGGCGAGGGGACCACCGCCGAAGCCATGAGCCGACCGATGAACGGCAGCCACACACCGTCCGCGGCGCCTCCACCGCGCCATCGCTTCGTCGACCGGCTCATGGTCAAGCACGACGGTCGCGTGTTCTTCGTCAAAGTGACCGATGTGGATTGGTTCGAGGCGTCCGGCAACTATGTCCGCATCCACACGGGCAAAGTGTCCCACCTCATCCGCGAGACCATGCAGCGGGTGGAGTCCCAGCTCGATCCGTCGATGTTCGTGCGGATCCATCGCGCGGTCATCGTGAATCTGGACCGGATTCGTGAGCTGCAACCCTGGTTTGCCGGGGATTACGTCGTGATTCTGCGTGACGGGCGGCAGCTGAAGTTGAGCCGCACGTACCGGGAGCACCTCCACACCCGGATGCAGCGCCTGGCGTAAAGTTCACGGGCTGGGCAGTCGATACCGGCAAGAGACGGGCACGCTACTCTCGAGGTGGCGGCCCGTCTCCCCGGTCTCGACGCATGACCCCAGCCTACGGCTCTCCGCCAATTCAAGGACGTCCGAGTGCGCTCCTCGTCGACGACGAAGGGGCGATTCGGTCTGTGCTGAAGCGGTGGCTGCTGCGCCGTGGTTGGCACGTGGAGGAAGCGGCCGACGGCGACGTCGCACTCGCGATGATTGCCGCCCGAACCGGACGCGCGTACGACCTCATCATCGCCGACCTGCGCATGGAGCGCGTGGGTGGTGCCGACGTGTTCCACTGGATCGTGGCAAATCGACCCGACGCCGTCGGCGGATTTGTGATCTCCACCGGCGACGCAACGGAGGACGGGATCGCTGAGTTCTTGCGCGAAGCCGCATGTCCCGTGCTGCGCAAGCCGTTCGAGCTTGCCGAGCTGGCGAAGCTCGTGACGGGAGTGCAGCTGGTTCGGGGTCGGGCGAAGTCTGCGTAGGGTCCGCAGAGGCTCGCGCGGGACGGCGTCGGAGCGCGTTGACTTCTCGCCAGAGCGGACGAGCATCTTAACGCCATCAGAACATCGAGCGAGCTCCGGCGTGTTCTGCGTCGAGAAAACAGCCTGCGAGGCACGCACCGAATCGTCACTCCGACCGCAGGGCGATGATCGGATCCACCGACGTTGCCCTGCGCGCCGGAATCACGCACGCCACCACCGCGATCAGGGCCAGAAACGTCGACACGCCAACAAAGCTCACCGGATCCGTCGGCGTCACGTTCACCAGCAGCGATCCAACCACGCGAGTGACCCCCAGTGCACCCAACAGGCCGACGACGATGCCCGTTCCGGCCAGCGCGAGACCGTGACGCACGACCATGCGGAGCACGTCTGACCGCTGTGCTCCGAGCGCGAGCCGAACGCCAAACTCCTGCGTCCGCTGTGCTACGCCATAGGAGATCACTCCGTACACGCCAATGGCGGCAAGGAACAGGGCCACGACTCCAAACACGCCGAACATCCAGCCAAACAGGCCGTATTGCCAGAAGCCCAGGCGGCGCACCTGGTCCAGCGTCATCACTTCGAACACCGGGAGCACCGGATCTGCCGCACGGATCGCCGCCCGGACCGGCGCGTTCATTCCGGCCGGATCCCCCGTGGTCCGGACCAGCAGCCCAGCGGTGCGCGGGACCGAGTAGTACAGCGGTACATAGACCGACGCGGGATCCTCACCGCGATCGCCGAGCTGTCCTTGACGGTAGTGCCTGACGACGCCGACGACGGTGAACCAGGGCAGGGTAGTGTCGCCCGCCATTCGGAAGCGGCGCCCGAGCGGGTCCTGGTTAGGCCAGGCCGACGTTGCCAGCTGTTGATCGATCACCGCCACGGGGTTCGCCCCGATCGCCTCGCTTTCCGTGAGATCGCGGCCGGCCGTGAGCGTCAGCCCGAGGGTGCGCGACCAGTGCGCCGTTACGCCGCTCCACCAGATCCACGGCGCGTCCTCTTCCCGGAATGCGCGCCCCTCACTCTCCACGCGCGACCAGCGCCCGCCTCCGTCCAGCGGAATCAGGTTCGAGGCCGTCGCCGACTCCACGCCAGGCAGCGCTTCCACGCGGCGCACGATGTCCTCGATGCGCTGCTGTCGCTTGAACGCCGAGTCGTACTCCGTGCCCTGCAAGTAGTAGCGCAACGTCGTTATGCGCGAGGTGTCCAGTCCCACCTGCTCCCGTTCCATGGACGCGAACGAACGCACGAACAGCGATGCACCCACGAGGAGCACGAGGGCGAGCGCCACTTCGGCCACGACCAGCGTCGCACGCGTGCGATTGCGGCGCGCGCCGGTGCTCGACCCCCGTCCGCCATCCCGCAACGCTCCCTGCAGATCACCAGACGTCGCCTGCAGCGCGGGGAGCAGTCCGAAGGCGATGCCGACGAGGATCGAGATCCCGACCGTATAGAGAGCGACGCGATGGTCGATGCTCCACTGGATGTAGTACGGCACTTCGTCGCCAGCTGGCATGCCCCGATCGACGAGCGACAGCCCCAGCTTCGCCAGCGGCACGGATACCAAGCCCGCGATCAGCGCCATGACGATGGCTTCGAACACGAGCTGGCGGACGATGCGCCCGCGACCGGCGCCTAACGCGCTGCGGATCGCGATCTCGCGCTGACGGGCCGAGGTCCTCGCCAGCGTGAGGTTGGCCACGTTGGCCACGGCAATGAGCAGGACGAATGTGACCGCCCCCATCATCGCCAGTACGACCAGCCGGACGTCGTCCGGAATGAACTCCGTGCGCAGGTCGACCAGCGTGCCGGCCCACCCCTGTTCCGCCAGGCCGTGCTCCTGCTCCAGCCGCCCGGCCAGCGCGGCGAACTCGCGACTCGCTTCGTCATGTGTGATGCCGTCCCGCAACCGACCATAGGCCGAGACGTACCGGGCGGTGCGGGGATCGGCCCGCCCCATGTCGCCGAACGGGACCCACAGCTCCGCCGTCTCGGGAAACTTGAACCCGCGCGGCATGATCCCGATGACCGTGTGCGGCTGACCGTTGATCTGCATCACGCTGTTGAGCACCGACGAGTCGCGCGCGAACCGCCGCTGCCAGAGATCGTCGCTCAGCAACACGACGGTCGGCGGCGCCCCCGCATCCTCGTCCTGGCGGAAGTTGCGGCCGAGCTGCGGACGGGTGCCGAGAATGGGGAAGAGATCCCAGCTCACCCAGGCGCCCTCCAGGCGTTCGGGCTCGTCGCCATCCGTGATCGTCACGCTGCGGGATACGATGCCGCCCACGCCCGAGAAGCTCCGGCTCTCGCGCCGGATGTCCTGGAGCGCCGCCACTGCCAGCCCCGATTCATCCCCGTCCCGCGGGTCGCGCAGCTTGAGGACGGCCAGGCGGTCCGGCTGCACGAAGTCATACGGCCGCCACAGCACCGCGTCGAACACGGCAAACACGGTGGTATTGACCGCGATGCCTAACGCAAGACAGGCGACAACGATGATGGAGAAGGTGGGGCGCGCAACGAGCGATCGCCAGGCGAAAGCCAGGGACGACAAAAGACGTGCGACCATGGGCGGGGCGGTAGGGGGTCCGGAGAGCCTTACGGGGCCACCTCGCCCATGGTGTCATGGCAGGACCCGCACCCCGAGACCTACGGGAGATGCCGCTGGATGTACGCGCGAATGAACGAGCACGACGCCACGACCCGGAGTCCCTTGGATCGCGCATACTCCACGGCGACGCGCGCAAGCTCCGTCGCATACCCGCGATGCTGGATCGCCGGCGGGACTTCGACATACTGCAGGTCGATCATGCCATCCCGCTCGTCGTACTCGAGGCTGGCCTGGTGCTCGCCAACCTGGAGCTCGAATCGACGGGCGATGGTGTTGTTGATGAGTTCCATGCGCGACCTCCGTGTCATGGAGATACTACACCAGGGTGAGGCCGTCGGTCGCGTGCGGCCGGTGCCCCACTTATTGACAGGGTGACCTGATCAGCTTAGGCTAGCGCCATATAACCTAAACTGCTTAGGCCATGAGTCCACGCAAGCAGGACATCGAGGTCATGTACGGTACGCTGGACCTCATGATTCTCAAGACGCTCAGCTGGGGACCGCGACATGGTCTGGCGATCCTCCTCTGGATCAATGAGGTCACCGGCAACCGCCTCGTGATCGAGGAAGGCGCGCTCTACCCCGCGCTGCATCGGATGGAACGCAAGGGCTGGCTCGACGCCGAATGGGGCGTGAGCGACAAGGGACGCCAGGCAAAGTTCTACCACCTCACAGCTGGTGGGCGCAGCGCGCTCACCGCGCAGATGAACCGTTGGTCGGAATACACGCGCGTGGTTGACCTGGTGCTGCGCGCTCGGGTGACGTGATGACGGACGGCGACCGGTCCGCGGGCTCCTCGAAACGATTCCATCTCCCGCCCGCGGAGCATCGCGTGCATGAACTCGTCGATCGCGAGCTCCGGTTTCACATCGAGGAGCGGATCGACGGACTGATGGCCTCCGGGATGACTCGCGCGCAGGCCGAAGCCGAGATGCAGAGGAAGTTTGGGGACTACCGGCGGTATCGGGACGAGACAGAAAGTATCGACACGGACATCGTGCGTCGTCGCGCGCGGCTCGATCTCGTGGACGGCGTGAGGCGCGGCGTGAGCCTGGCCGTGCGAACGCTGGCGCGCACGCCTGGCTTCACCGCATTGGCCATCGTCACGCTCGCCCTGGGGATCGGGGCGACTGTGGCGATTCACAGCGTCCTGGATGCGGTGGTATTGCGACCACTTCCGTTCGCACGGCCTCACGAGCTGGTGGCGGTGAAGCATCCCGCCAACGTGCCGGGGAGCGGAGAGACCAAGTGGGCTGTCTCGGTCGCGGGATACCACAACCTCAAAGACGAATCGACGACGCTGGCGGACCTGGGGGCGTTCCGGACCTTTGAAACCACGATCGTGAAGGACGGAGAGGCCGTTCGTGCCCCAGCCGCACTGGTGACCGCGAGCCTGGGCAGCCTGCTCGGACTGAATACCATTGTTGGCCGCTCCATCACTCCGCGGGACGACCAACCAGGGGCGGAAGCCGTCGTGGTCCTCGGCCATGACGTCTGGCAGACGCGGTTTGGGTCAGACCCGAACGTCATTGGCCAGTCGGTGGATCTCGGCGGATTCTCGTGTCAGATCATCGGGGTCATGCGCCCGGGCACCGTGCTTCCGTTCATCGATGTCGGTTCGACGGGTAGCTCGGGTCACGCCCTGCACCGGGTCGACTTCTGGCTGCCATTCCGGCTCGATCCTAACGCCAGCGCGGTCAACTCGCATTTCCTTCTCGTCGTGGGTCGGATGAATCCCGGGGTGACGCTGCAGATGGTGCAGACGGACCTCGAGCGACTCGTCGACCGGTTCCCGCAGCGCTTTCCATCTGCCTATTCGACGACGTTCATCGCCGACGATCGCTTCGGCGTGGCGGCGACGCCCCTTCGCAGGGATGTGCTGGGGTCGACCGAGCGCGTG
>JBQTIW010000058.1:0-23782 GCA_052387735.1 Gemmatimonadaceae bacterium | reverse complement strand
GACCCGATTGACAGCACGCTTGACAAAACGACAAAGCTTCTCGGCGTTCTATACCTGTTGCACGGAGGAGTCGAGCATGAGTAGGTTACAGAAACCAACTACTGCTCGGCAATGGACACGAACCGATTGCGCGAGAACGCGGCGGCGTTCTTCCGGAAGAGATGGGAACTGGTCGTCGCCACGCTCGTGCTGTTGATCGAAGAGACCACCGTCGGGTGGCTACGCGATGCGATCAATTGGGCGTGGGGCCTCAGAGATCGGTCCCTTGGTGAGGGCGGCGTTGTCGTCGTCGCCGTATATACAGTCGGATTTCTCTGGACGACAATCGACCCAATTCGGGTTTGGCGCGAGCGCCAAAAAACGCGCGAAGGAAGTCCGCCGCGTCCGCTTTCCTTGGAGGAGCTGACTGACGTCAGAGCGATCAGGGAGATCTGGCGCGGCGACGGGGAAAACGCCTGCGCCGGGAGCATGCAGCTGCTTCGGTGGGCGTCTAGTCAGCTGAAACAGAAAGGGAATCGTTTTGCGTCACTCGTGGACGACGTTGCGAGTCAGCTGGACTCGTGTAAGGGGCGCCTCGGTGCCGCTCTTGAGCGGCCGAACGAGCCGCTCGCTTCAGTTCAGGCACACCTTCAAGAGGCCGTGGTGGCCTACGTCAAATGCCTATGCTGGCTCAATCGGTGCGGGCTGCAAGATCATGCACTGATTCAGACTAGGGGCGATCTCTCGCAAGCGCAGTACGCGTACTGGGGCAAACAACACGCAAGGTTTGCCGACAAATACACCAACCTTTTGAAGCATCCATCGTTTCAGCATTTCAAACAACACCTGGAAGCGACCAATCCTTATGACGTCGCGTTCATGGACGACCATAACGAATTGCTGATCCTTCGAAACCAACCCCCGGACTGATGCCGGCGTGGCGGTGGTCGCCAGACGAAATCGCGTTCCTTAATCTCTTCTGCCGCGCAGAGAGCCCGATGCTCAGCCGGGGTCCCGACCCGTGGCTGCCGCACTCGGTATACGCTGCCGGCGAGCGCATGGCGGCCGAGGGCGTTGTTGTTTCCGCGACTATCTACGACGCGGTTCAACGTTTTTCACTGCCGCCGGGGACCCTGCAGGCGTGGAAGACATTTGAGTCCTCGCGCCAACCCGTGCGTAGCGAAATAGACATCTTCTCGGCTGACGTAATCGGGAGCGGCACGTCAGGCAGCGGGAGTAGGGGTAGCGGGCCGAGTTTCGGTTAGATCGGAGTAGCGAAGTGCACTCTTCCCAAGGAGGCGGAGCATGACATCGCGTAGCATGTGCTGGTTGTCGCGGTTGTTGAACCGGAACTCAAGCTCTTGCAGGTAGGCGTCGAGATGCTTCACGCTGACCTTGTGATACGCGCCGATGATGGAGCGCTTGAAGAGGCTCCACACGCCTTCGATGCCGTTGGTGTGGACGCTGCCGACGACCCATTCCTCGGCCGAGTGATTGACGGTCTCGTGTCGCGTATCGTCGTCGGCAAGACCCAAGTACGAGCGCAGTTCGTCGGTGTAGAACGCTTCGGTTTCGTCCTTGGCGACCGACTTCACGAACGCGTGGATCGTCTCCTTCTTCACGTTGGGGATGTGCCGGAGCCGGACCTGTCCGCTTCGCTGCAAGGCACCAGCGACCCAAATGCGCTGCACGCCTTTGGGGATGCCCGAGTGCTGGTGTCCCTTCTGCCGGTATCGCTTGGCAGGCGTCAGCATCGTCTCGTCCAATTCGATGATACCGAAGAGCGTCGGCCCTTCGTCCAACGTCTCCATGGCTTCCCGGATGCGATGGCAGAGGTACCACGCGGTCTTGTATGTGGTCCCGATGGTGCGCTTTACCTGATTGGCGCTCATGGACTTCTTGCTTTCGACCATGAGATAGGCAGCGGCGAACCACTTCCAGAGCGGGAGCTTGGTGTTGTCGAAGAGCGTCCCCGACGTGACCGAGAAGCGGAACCGGCAGGCGTTGCAATCGAACTGGTGGCGGGTCGCGATCTCGGAAACGGACGTGCTGGCGCACCTAGGGCACGCCACACCATTGGGCCAGCGGAGCCGTTCGAGGTATTCCCGGCAGATCTCTTCGGAGCCAAAACGGTGTACGACGTCAACGAGGCTCGCGGGCTTGGTGCGATACAGTTTCTCAAACTTTCGGACGTAGGTCTGATTCACTGACTCGGTGCGAACCATGGCGAAATCGAAGCGAAAGAAGAGAGAACTGGAGGGTCTAGAGAAGCTGTCGTCGGACGATCTGATGCGGCGGATCTTCGGGCCAGAAGGTCAGGAAGTGCTGAAACTGGAAGCAGATACAGCGTCGGAACGTGAGGAGCACGACTACCGTTTACCGCCTGATCCAATATAGCATGAAAGGACTAGGCGTGCAAGAGATATATAATGACGAAGCTTCTTTACATAAAGAATGGCTTCAGTGACATAATTGTCGTACACGCTGGTCGCTGGGAATAATCGCCATTCGCCAAGGAGTGATTCCGACGATGCCCGCGTGCACCTCTCTTCCGGAGCGCTCGTGGCTCGGCAACGCCTGCACTGGGCGATCGCCTGGCTGATCGCGTACTTCGGAGCTCCGCGCCGCCAAGGGGGCTCGATGAGCTCCAGTTACGCATTCAGCTCGAAGCGCTGGCCACGGCGTTCCTCCTCGCCGTGCTCTTCCTCATGACCCTCGGGCTGTTGCAACGCGCGGTCACCCTGAAGTTCGAGGATTGCAGCTATGCCCATGTCTGGGCGATGCTCCCCACCCTCCATTGCCTTGGGCTCGCTTTTGCCAGGCGGCGCTGCGAATGAAGAGTCGACTGAAGGTGCTGCGCGCCGAGCGTGACTGGTCACAGGCAGAGCTTGCGGAGCGACTCGGCGTCTCGCGTCAGACCATAAACGCGATAGAGACGGAGAAGTACGACCCGAGCCTGCCGCTGGCGCTCAAGATGGCACGGCTCTTCGGCCAACCGGTGGAGCGGATCTTCGAGCTCGGCGGAGACGGGCAGCCATGATGTGCCCTGTTTCCTGACTGGCGACGTTCGTCGCCTGCGGGTGCGTCGTGACTAGCGTCGCGGCCGGCGGGAGGCAGCAGGACTCCGCGCCTAACGCGACTGTCGACGTCGCATCGCCTAAGGCGTGCCCGCCCCCCGCACGGCGGCGGGCGACTGGGGATGCTTTAGGCTGTGTCTACACCCGTCGACCGCCCCGCCGGAACGCGGCACACCAGGAGGGCTCGCTATCTTCCCGGAGCGCTGCGGGAACGCTCGCGCGGTCGACATGCCGCGGGACGCTCCTTAGCGTGTCCACGTCCGCCCGTCCGCCCGTGCGCCCGTCCTCCCATCCGCCTGACCCCAGGAGCTTCGAACGTGACCCCGGTGACTCGCATCCTGCTCGCCGCCAACGTGGGTGCCTTCTTTCTGCAGATGGTCCAGCCGGGAATCGTCAGCGCCTTCGTGTATGTCCCGGCGCTCACGCTTGTTCGCCCGTGGACGCTGGTCACGTACATGTTCCTCCACGGGGGATTGATGCACCTCGTCTTCAACATGCTGGGGTTGTTCTTCTTTGGGCCCCGCGTCGAGGATCGGCTTGGGTCGCGACAGTTCGGCATCCTGTACTTCGTGAGCGGCATCGCCGGCGCGGTCCTGTCGCTGGCCCTTTCGCCGCGGTCCCCGATCCTCGGTGCGTCAGCCGCCGTGTTCGGCGTTATGCTCGCTTTCGCCTATTTTTGGCCGCGCGAGCCAATTCTCATCTGGGGTGTGCTCCCCGTGCCGGCCCGGGTGCTGGTGATCATCACCACGGTGCTCGCGCTGTACAGCGGGTTTGGAGGGGTACGGAGCGGGATCGCCCACTTTGCGCACCTGGGGGGATACGCTGGAGCGTTTCTCTATCTCAAGTGGCTCGAACGGTCTCGCGGAGCATGGCGTCGCCGGTCAACCGCGCTCCCGAAGACGGCGGCACGGGTCCTCACCAGGCGCCCGGTCATCGACATGACCACGGTGCATGAAGCGAACCGCGCCGAGATCAACCGCCTGCTCGACAAGATCAGTGCAGGGGGGGTGACCTCGCTGTCACCGGAGGAGCGACTCTTCCTTTCGAACTTCGCGACGAAAGAGGAGAGCTGACCAGGAGTTGGTGTCTCGGTCGCCATGCCCGATGAGGGCCAGGTCATCCCACGGCATCACGGCTCGTGATCGTCACGCCTAACGGGGAACGCGCAGACGCACCGATTCGATGGGAGCCGCTCGGCGGTGGAGAGATCCGGTTCGGGTGGCGCCCGTGGGCGGCGGTCCGTCAGTCGTGCAATTCCGTCGATGGACGGTGGCGCGTGATCCGGATGAGGATTCGGGCCACGGCTGCGTGGATCGACTGCGCGAATGGCAACACGTCGACTCCTCGCACGTCGATAGGTGCAGGTGGATATCTCTTTCGAGATAGATCCCGCGTCCGGCCGCTGCCGCCGGTCATCGAGGTTTCGCGTACTGACAACCGTCGCACAGCGAATGCGTGCAGGTGCATACCTCTTTCGAGGTAGGTCTTTGTCGCGGTTTGCTCCCAGGATCGGCCACACCAGCATGCGCCCCTGCAAACGAGCTGTAGGTCACAGCGAGACCGCGCGGTCCGACCGTACCCTTCTCTGACCTGTCCATGGCACGCCAGTGCCAGCGGCGCTCCCCGCGCTGGAGTTGGGGACAGAGAGTCATATCGCTTCGGAGGTGGACCATGCGTAGGAGCGGCTCCAGCAGTTGCGCGCAAGTGGTATCGAAGCAGTCGATCCCGGCAGTTGTGATGAGCGTCACCTTGGCCGTGATGTTGGCGGCGTGTAGTGACAATGCGATCACGGATACGGCCCTGACACCAACCTCGCCATTGCTCTCGGTGAGCGGTGGTGGTCTTCAAGCGGAAAAAGTGAAGGTCTGCAAGGACAACGGGAACGTTCCGGCAGGAACGACCTTTCGGTACTCGGTGAGCACGTCCGCCAATCCCGTGACCGTCACGGCCGGACAGTGCGTCACCGTTCTGGTCACAGGTCAGCCCAGGCAGGTGACGATCTCGGAGCTCCCCAAGACCGGCTTCACCCTCGACTCGGTGAAGCGCAATGTCGGCTCCGGTCTGCAGCCAGCCTCCGATCCCGTGACCTGCTCGGCGAGCGGCAGCACTGGCTGCGTCGTCGTGTACTACAATCACAAGAATCCGCCGCCGACTACCTACAGTGGCGAAGCAACGGTGATCAAGGCGAAGGTCTTTCCCGCCGTGAATCTCACGCTGGTGACTGCCGGTCCGCTGCCCAGCACCGGCGGGTCCGATTCGGAAACGCACACGACGCTGATCGTCGCCGGGCTGCTGGACGCGCGACTGCTGCACGCCTCGACGCAGGCCGGCGGCTCGACGAGTCAATCCTACGCATCGGTGGCCAATCTGAAACTCACGCTGCCCGGGCTGGTCTTGACGGCGGATCTGATCGAGTCGACGGCGAATGCCATGTGTTCAAACGGCTCGGAATCGGTGACCGGAGATTCCAATATCCTCAAGCTCGTGATCAACGGCTTCCCGATCATCATCGCCGGTGCTCCCAACCAGACGATCAGCGTGCCGGGAGGGCAGGTGATCATCAGCGAGCAAGCAGGGAGCTCGGATACGATCACGGTCAATGCGATCCACGTGGACCTCGGTATCGTGGCCGATGTCATCCTCTCCCAGGCACACGCCGACATTCATTGCTGACGCACCCGGTGCGTCGTGCTGTCACGGCGGAAGAGGGGAGGCGGCGATCGCCTCCCCTCTTTCACATCCACAACCTCCTCGGAGCGTCGCTATATTCGCACGCATCATCGCGATTCACGTCTCATGCGCGGAGCCACGGATGCAGACAGGCGCACAGCCAGCTCGCACGCTCGACCTTGCAGATCCATCTCGGAATCGTGATGGCCGAGGTCCATGGAGTTTCGTCGTTGCTGGGCCGAGGACAATCGGCCGGGTATGCCAATATCCACGCGCGGCGCTGACTCGGGCGGCCCTGTCCGCGGTGCTCACGATATGTGCCACCCACACGGCAGCGCAGGGACAACCTGGTCCGACGACTCCAGGAGAACTTCGCGTGGGCGGCGAGGTTCCGCGTCCGTTGGTCCTCACGGTGTCCGATCTGCGAGCGATGCCACGCGTGAACGCTGTTGCGACTGACCACAATGGAGGCTCGGCAACGTATGACGGCGTGCCGCTCGCGGCAGTGCTGGAGCGGGCAGGGGTGACATTCGGATCTCAGCTGCGCGGGCCGCGCGTCGCGACCTTCGTGGTCGTGGATGCTTCAGATGGGTATCGCGCTGTGTTTGCGATTGCTGAGCTCGATCCCGCGATCACCGCCAAGGTCGTCCTGGTGGTTGATCGCAAGAATGGCGCGCCACTTGCGCCCGAGGACGGACCGCTTCGGATCGTCGTGCCTGACGAGAAGCGCCCAGTACGATGGGTACGTCAGATCATCGGCATTCGCGTGGTGTCGGCCCCCGCACCAGATGAGGGCGTCGACAAGGAGGAGTGCCTTGGGTCGTCGGAGATTCATCGTCACAACGGCTCGCGCGGGACTACGGCGGAGCGCAAGAGCGAGATCCTGCGTGGGCTGCTGTGGTGATGTAGTCGATGTCGGTCGGCACGCGCACCTGCCAGCGGGCGGCACCAGGCCACAGGACCCCGACCCGTCCGAGCGCGATCAACACCCAGGGACGGGTCATCGGCGTGGAATCAGCGTCCGGTGGAGGAGCGTGGCGCCGGCGTGCAACGCGGCCACGGAATCGCCTGGCCGCTCGTCGTCGTCATCACGCGCTGATCGCGCGGGACGCGTTGGGGATCTTCCGACGCCTGGTAGGCCAGCATCGCCGCCAACGTCGCGTTGTTGCGCAGGTCGTCCATGATCAACTTGTCGTAGGTGTCGCGATTGGTGTGCCACGTGTACTGCCGGTAATCCGGATAGTGCGACTGTAGACGGAATGCCGGGGCGCCCGCGCAGAGAAACGACATGTGGTCGCTCCCGCCAGTCTCGGGTACGCCAGGGATGTCGAGGTCGATGAGGTTCTCGATCTCCGACGGGAGCGCGCTCAGCCAGCGACCGAAGTGGGCTCCGGCACCCGTGAGGCCCATCATGCGAACATACTCGACCCGCCACGTTCCGTTGTCCTGGTTGAAGGCGGCCTGAAGGCCGTTGACCACCTCTTTGTGATCCTCCGAAAACGCACGCGAGCCGACCAGTCCCAGCTCTTCACCGCCCCAGTGACCCACCAGAATGGTACGTTTGGGGTTGGGATATGCTGCTTTGAGCAGCCGCATCGCTTCCATCATCATCACGGTGCCCGTGCCGTTGTCCGTGGCGCCCGACGCGCTGTCCCATGAGTCCAGGTGCGCCGAGAGCAGCACGTACTCGTCAGGCTTCTCCGTTCCCTTGAGCTCCGCCACCACGTTGAACATGGGCACTTCGCCGAGATCCTCGGAGCGGGCGTCGAGGCGGAGTCGTGGCCCCTGGTTGTTGACGGCGAGACGGTGGAGCAGGCCGTAGTCCTCGCAACTCACGTCGAGCGCCGGGACCTTGCGGGTCGACGTGCCGAAGATCTTGTTGACACCCCATCCCGCGGACCAGGAAGACGAGAGGATGCCGGCCGCCCCGCTCTCATCGAGCAAGGGAAACAGCCGCTGGCCGAGTCGCTGCATCCGCTGATTCCAGAAACGTCTGAGCGAGTCGCGCGCCGCCTTCATGCCCTGGACCGTCCCCGGCCGCGCGAGCCGCTCCCAGTTCTCGTCGGGGCGACAGGTCGGCTCGGGAGCGCTCAGCAAGAGGAACTTGCCGCGCACGTTAGGCAGCCAGGCACGAACGGCCGCCGAATCCGGAAGGTCAGGCCATGCCACGACCTCACCGTCGACCGGCCTGCTGGTGCCGGGACTCCACGCGAGCATGACGGCATCGAGTGTGCGTTCGCGCGGGGCGACGAGATCGACGTGCGTGTAACGGCGGCGCCAACCCCGCCAGGTGCCGTACCGTTCCTTTCGCGCCGAAATCCCCCACTCCTGATACCGCGCCGTGACCCAGTCCGTCGCCGCGACGAACCCCGGGGTGCCGGAAAGACGCGGGCCGATCGAGTCCATGAGGACTTGGGCGAGCCGCCCGACCTGAGACTTGGTGGTCATTCCCTCATCCCACATCCTGCGAATGACCGGATCGTTCGTCGGAAACGTCTGTGCGCTCGCGACGGAGGTCGCGGCGAAAAGCGCGAGCGCGGCGAGAATCTGGCGGGTCTGTCCCAACGTCGACTCCTTTGAAAGGAATTCTGCGAGGCTGCGGGCGGCGGCAGGACACTGCGACGTTATCGGCCCTCGTGCCAGATGCCTGTCATGACGCCGGTCCCAATGCACGTAGGGATTGGGCAGACGCCGGGCCGCGCCTCGTCACACCGGCGGGGACGACCCGGCGCCGGTTCGCGTGTCGCCCCTCGCACACCGGTCCTCTTTCGGTCCTCCGAACCAGGCTGCAATATCCCCTATAGGCGTAGTCGCTGTCGCGTGGTTTCGAGATCCGGCTTCGAGTGAGGGACACGCATGGGGTGAGTAGCGCCGTCATGAGGAACGGAGGGGGAAGACGATCGCGATCGGGGCCAGGATTTCGGACTCGCGCCGAGCCGCCCGCCTCTCCTGGGGGCGCTGCCGACGAGCTTGATGAGCAGGCCATGACCCGCACGTTCCTCGTTGCCGCTCCCGAGCTCCGCACGCTCGCGCTACGTCGGGTGGGGTCACCGGAGATCGCAGAAGAGCTCGTGCAGGAGGTTTTCTTGCGTGCCTGGACCCACCGCGACTGCTGGCGCAGCGCCTCGGAGCTGCGCGCCCTGCTCTTCGTCGCCACGCGCCATGCCGCGCTCAATTACCAGCGCCACGAACGTGTCGAACGTCGCGCCTGGGCTCGAGTGCGCGAGGAACTGATCGAACAGTCAGGACGCAGCAACCCCGTTTCGCAAGAGGACCGCCTGATCTGGCGGGAGCTTGCAGTCGCTGCACGACGCGCGGTCGACCGGCTTCCGCGACGTTGCCGCCTGATCTATGAGATGACGCGACTCGAGCAACGCAGTTACGCCGAGGTCGCGGACACACTGCGGATATCGGTGCGCACGGTAGAGAACCAGGTGGGATTCGCCATGCGGGGACTGCGCCGGCGACTGGAGCGAGTGTTGGCCATCTCCTGAAGCCCTAACGAGGCGCGATGCGCTCCCGACGGCACGAGGCGGCACCTCGCGAGAGCAGGCGAACCGTGCTCGCCCACCATGCGGAGCATCCGCCATCGAGCCGTTGCGACCTACGGGTTGCGGTCGATGCAGCCGGTGTAGGACTTGTTCGGGCGCTCCTGCACCGGAGGAGCAAAGTTCACCTCGCTGCCGTACGACACTCCGTCCTTGTAGGTGCCGTTGGGGTACACGCTGTTGACGGGACGGGCGTACTGGCGCACCAGGCGTCGGAAGTCTCCCAATCTGTGCGCGGTGAGAAACATCCAGAATGCGCGCTCCGCGAAGAGCAGGTCGACGCGAGCCGGTTCGGTTCCGGGGTCGGCGAGTGCGGGAAGACCAGTCCGTGTTGCGCGCGCTTCGTTGAGTTTGGCGAGCCAGGTGGTCACGTTGCCAGCACGCAGGGCAGCCTCCGCCTCGATCAGGCGCGCTTCTATGCCACTGGAGATCGTGATCGGTGAGCCGAGGCTCGTGATGTTCATGTACTGGTGGACCTGGGTCACACCGTCCGTTCCCGGTTGCGCGAGTCGTTGGGTGGGGACACGCGGGTCTCGCGCCGCCACCCAGTTGATTCCGGTCCCGCCGTCCCGATAGTAGGCCACGCTGATCCCTCGCCCGATCATACTGTTGTACAGGGTGTTTGTCTGTCCCGCCACGGAGGCGTTGATCTCGAGATTGTAGAAAAACGCGGTGGGCACCTGCGCCACTTCGGTCGCCGCGTCCGAGAACCGCCCCAGGTTGAGGTAGACCCGGGCGCGCGTCACGCGCACAAAGTTGAGCACGCGCGCGCTGTCGGTCGCGAACGTGGCGGCCGAATCGAGATGCGATAGGGCCATCGCGTACACCTGCGCCGTCGTCGTGGCCCCGCCGTAGGTCGCACTCCCGTTGGCGTCGATCTCGCTGAACGGGATGCCGCTGCAGAAGTGCTCGCCGAGATGGTTCTCCAGGAATCCCGTGTACGCGAGCATCTGCGCGATGCGCGACCTTGGCGTCGGGGAGTACTTCACCAGCGCGTCGCGAGCGAACTTGAGGTTCATGCGGTTGTTGTTGGTGCTGGTGAACATCCCCGCCGTCTGGAAGTTGTCGGACGGAGGTCGTCGCGCATCGATCAGGGTGTTGGCGGAATTGCCCGGGAAATCGGCGTTGATCCACTCGTCGGTGAAGACCGCGGTGGTGTTGATGGCGGAGATGACGGCACTGGTGAACAACCGTGTCGCCCCCGCCCAACGCGCAGCAGCGCCGCTCGGATTGTCTTCCGCGTCCGGTTGCACGATGCCGGTGTTGGTGACCTCCGTAAGGCCGGAACATGCGAGGCAGGCACAGGCGACCAGTTGACGCAGGCATGAGTATCTCATTGATCGCTCCGGAGTGAGCGTAGCCGGTTCGGTCAGTAGGACAGGCTGACCCGCGTGAGGAAGATCCGGGGCAGCGGTGGTGTTGGGAACGTGTAGTACAGGTCGCCCCCCGTCGACACGTTCACCTCAGGATCGCCGTCGGGCCAATCGCTCCAGATCGCCACGTTTCTTGCCGAGAGAGCAAGCGTGCCGGCTCTGGCGCGGAGAACCTGAAGCGCGCTGCGTGGCAAACGGAGGCTTGCTGACAGCTCGCGGATGCGCGTAAACGCTCCGTTGAAGATGAAGCCGTGGTTGGTCGATTGGCCCTTGAGATAGGCCTGCACCGCCGCCTGATCCTTGAGGGGCGCATTCCTGTCGACGGCAGCGGGACAATTGAAGATCAAGACGCAACCTACCCATCCAGTGTAGGCCAGTCGCTTGAAGCCGCCGCGCCAGTCCACCAGCGCCGTCAGGCGCACCTGGTCCCTGAAGAGCGACAGCGAGTTCGTGGCCTGCAACTGTTTTTGCGGCAGACTGGGGCCGAGGTATTCCTCGGCCGCGCCGATGTCGACTTCCGTCGCTTCGATGATCGAGTTGTTGTTCGCGTCGCCGTACCGGAGGATTGGTCGCTGCCAGATGCCGAAGAGGGGATAGCCAGGCTTGTGCCTCGCGGCGATGAACGAGAAATCTGTAACCGTTCCGGTCACGTCCGGGCCAGCCGTCACGAACTTGTTTTTCGTGATCGACCCGTTGAGCGTCAGATCGAACGCGATCATCTCGCGATCGAGCGGCCTGACGTGCAGCAAGGCCTCCGCCCCTTTGTTGGTCACGCTCCCGATATTCACATAACGCGAACCCCCACCCACAGACGAAGCATACGGAAGCGCCAGCAGCGCATCGGTGCTCTCTTTGCTGAAGTACGTCGCCTCCACGCTTGCCCTTCCACCCCAGACTTCGAGGTCGAATCCTCCCTCGATCTCCGACTGGCGCTCGGGACGTACGCCGGGGTTTCCGAACGACCCGGCGCCGCCAGCCGTAGTTCCGCCGACGGTGACCGCGTTCATCGACACGTTGTTGACGGACGCATTCGCGAGCGACACCGACGAAATGGCGGCCGTCGACGGCGGTTGCACCCCCGACGCGCCAAACGCCGCGCGCAGTCGAAACACGTCGACTCCTGGAAGCTTTGGGAAGAACGATTCGGCCGACGTGAGCCACGAGACCGCAACCTTGGGGTAGACGGTGGTCTTGAGGTCGCGCCCAAAAGTGCTGGCGCCGTCGGCTCGAAATGCCACGGTAGCGAACAGCTTCTCTCGCCATCCGATCTTTTCCTCGAGAAAACTGCCGACCACGATGGCGTCAGCGTGGGTTTCCGACCCGGTGAGTGTCGCGGCGCCCGCGACGGTCTGCGATCCAGGGGGCAGTCCGGTCCCGTTGACCTGTGTGATCACCTGCTCGCGACGGTTGTACTGCACACCGAGAGACGTTACGGAACTGATGGACGACGAGAGCTGATGCTGCGCCGAGGCGCCGGCGTCGAAGGAGTACTGGTGGATGGTGTTGTCGCTCTGCGTGCGTGACCCCAGGCGCTGGCCTGCGCTCGGCGGGCCCTGGCCATTGCGCTGCAGCCGATCGAGGAGGTTGTTCGAGAAATCGAGTCCAAGCGTGGCGCGCGTCACCAGCCAGCTGGACGGGCGCCAATTCCCCGAGAGGCTGCTGATGTAGCGGGTCAGGTCCTCGGCGTTCCGGATGGCGAAGTAGTCCGCCATCCGGCTCCCGAACGCGTAGCCCGCGTTCTCCTTGGTCTTGTATCCTAACGACCAGTAGCCGGCACGAAACGCTTCGGTGCTTGCGGCGCGAAAGTAGCTCGTCACGGCGGAGTTGGAGAGACTGAGGTCGGCATTCGACCCGAGCGCCGTGCTCATGTTGACCCGCACGTTCACCTTGCGCTGGTAGTTCGGTCGCAGCTGCTCTTGGGGAATCTGGGCCCCGAGCCGCTCAACCTTCAGCAGTTCGCGGTCGAATTTCGGCATCTCCATGAAACCGAGCTCTCCGTCGAACCCCGCCGATGCAAAGTAGGTGAACTGTGCGACTCCTCCCGATGTCTGCACACCGACCTGGCGGCGACTCCCGAGACCGAGGGGAGAGGTTTCGTCGTTGATCAGCGGATTCCACCGCGTGATGCTGTCCTGGACGCAGGTCCCCGCAGCCATCGGACCAAGCGGGCATTGCACCACTTGCCCGGACGGAGTGTGCCCCCACGCGTAGACGTTGTCGTGGAAGGTCCCCCTCGGCTGCGTGATCAACCCGCCTTCACCGAACAGCTCCCACCGTCGCTGGCCGGCCTGACCGCGTTTCGTCCGGATCACCAGAACGCCATTGGCGGCGTCGGTGCCGTACAAGGTCGCCGCCGAAGGCCCCTTCACCACTTCGAGCGACTCGATCTCGTCCATGCTCAGGTCGCCCAGCCGCGCAGCCGCCTGTGTGCTGGTAGACGGCGTTCCCTCGATCCGCGCGCCGTCGACGATGACGATCGGGTTGTTGGAGATCGTGAAGCTGTTGAGACCGCGGATGCGGATCGGCGACACGGTACCCGTGAGTCCGTTCTGCGAGTTGATCATTACCCCTGCGACGCGCGACGTGAGGGCGTCCGAGATATTCGAGACGGGTGCGGCGAGCCGCAGCGAGTCCGCCCTGACGACGCCGATCGTATGGCCGAGCTCGATCTTGCGCTGTTCACCTGTAGCCGTGGTCACGACCTCTTCGAGTTGGGTCGGAGCCCTTTTGAGCGCGAAGTTGACCGTCAGCGCTGACCCGTCGCCGACGCTGACCTGCTCGGTGGCCGGCGCGTACCCAATCCGCCTGACGCTCACGATGCGCGGTCCGATCGGCACGGCGGCAATGCGATACTGGCCCAGGTCGTCGGTGGTGCTTCCGAGCCGTGTGGCCACGACGGTAACGGTGGCACCAACCACCGGTGCCCCAGTCTCCTGTTCCGTGACCTTGCCCGCGATCGTCCCGTCCGTCTGCGCTCGGGAACCAGTGATGACCTTACGATCGGCAGGATCCTGCATAGCGCCGGCACTCGGCGCAGTCGCGTGTAATGTCAGAGCGATCCATGCGGCTTTGAACGGCGCTTGTCTCATGAATGTCCTCCCTGAGTTCGCAGGCACCACCTCGCGGTGGCCGCCGCCTATTTCTACAAACCGCGTAGCGGCTCGAACCCCCCGCGTCAGTTTTGCGGCAGGCGCACCATGGCCCGCGCCGACGACATGCCACGCTCGCGCCTTCTGCTTGCGATGCGTCCACTCGCACTCTCCTTCGTTCGCCTAACGCGACGCACCGGTGGCGTCGAGCTCGCTGCGGCTTGCGGCTGAGATCGTCACCCTGGGGCTTCGAAGCCGCGCGCGGACTCGCGCAGCACCGCTATCGCGGTGAGCAGGCGCCTCTGCTACAAGGGCGGCAGACACCGTGCGCGCACGTTGGCGCGACAACGGCTCGCTACGCCTCGAACAGCTCCCAGGCCCTGCGCACGCGGTCCATCAGGCGGTGATACCGTTCCTCGCCGCGTAGTGTCGCGAGAAATGGGTCGTGCAGCGCGAGGAACGGATAGTTGATCATCCCCAGCTCGACTGACCGCTCGAGAAACTGGAGCGCCATCGCGTGGTCACCCACCAGGGCAAAGCAATCGGCGGTCCACCAGCAGAAGAGATCGTCCCACCACGCCGCCGCGTGGAGCTCCGGCGTCACTGCCTGGCTCGCAGAGGTGACGTCCCCGCGAAGCGCGCACGCCATGGGGGTCGCCATGTTCGCCCACGTCATCTCCGGCGCCTCCGGTGCCACGTGCTCGAGCATGGCGATGGCCTCGTCGCGCCGCCCGACGGCGGCCAGCATCCAGGCGTGCATCATGCGAGCCGTGGGATTGTCCGGATCGATGTCGACCGACCGCTGCGTCCAGCCTAACGCTTCATCGAAGCGGCCGTCCAGCATCGCCACCATGCCGCGCATGCACACGTTGACCGACGTCAGCGGGTCGACGTGCAGGAGGCGCTCCATGAGCGCGACGGCCAGCGGAATGCGCCCCGAGACGGCGTAGCCGTAGCCGAGCCACAGCAACGCCTCCGGATCATTCGGATCGAGCGCCAGCGCGCGCTTGTAGTCGCGGAGCGAGCCGACGGGATCGGCGCGATGGTTGCGGATCGCCCCACGCAGGCCGTGCCCTTTGGAGGACTCGGGGTCGATCGCGAAAATCCGCTCGGCGCACTCCTCCGCTTTCCGCAGGTAGTGATCGTACGTCGAGGCAGGGCGCAGCCCCACGTTCACGTACTGCCAGTAGATCCAGCCTTCGGCCGCGAACAGCAGTTCGTTGTCGCCGACGATTTCCTGCGCCTCGCGAATGAGCTGGAGCGCGCGGTCGAGGGACGCACCGCTGAAGCTCCAGATGTGCTGCCGCGCGCGCAGATACAGCTCGTACGCTCGAACGTCGGCGATCGGATGCTGCGCCATGCGCCGCTCTTCCGCCGGCGTGAGCCTGACGCGGAGCGCATCGACGATCTGCCGTGAGAGCCGCTCCTGCATGTCGAAGACGTCAACGAGCAATCCCGTGAACTTCTCGGCCCAGAGCGGCGCATCGATCGTCGCGTCCACGAGCTGTGCCGTGATGCGCAGGTTGGCGCCGGATCGCCGGACGCCGCCGGTCAGCACGTACCGTGTCCCCAGCTCGCGCGCGATCGTGCGCACGTCCTTGTCGGTGCCCTTGAATCGCATCGCCGACTGGCGCGAGATCACGCGGAGTGTCTTGAGCATCGACAGGTCGGTGATCAGTTCCTCGGTCAGGCCATCCGCGAAATACTCGTTGTCGTCGTCGGCGCTGAGATTGGCAAAGGGGAGCACCGCAACGCTGAGCGTGCCCCGCCCCGCCGCCGGGGAACCGGAGACACTGCCTTGCGCGGAATTCGCTGCCGCGGCGTCGAGGGCGTCGAGCAGCTGCCGGGCGTTCGCGGGACGGTCCTGGGGGTCCTTTTCGAGGCACCGGTCGACCATCGCGGCGAGCGCCGCGGGGACGTCCGCACGACGCGCGCCGATCATCGACGGGTGTTCCACGATATGCGCGCGAAGGAGCGCAGTTGGAGAACGTCCCGCGAACGGAGCTTCGCCGGAAAGCAGCTCGTACGCCACGCACCCGAACGCGTAGATGTCGACGCGATGGTCCACCGCTGGATCAGCCGCGATCTGCTCGGGCGCCATGTATTGGGGCGTGCCGATCGCCATGCCAGCCTCGGTCAGCATTGCGGACTCGCCACCCGCCCGAGATGCGGCGATCGCTTTGGCGATGCCGAAGTCCGCCACCGTCGCCGTGTTTCCGGCGAGGAGAATGTTGTCCGGCTTGATGTCGCGGTGGATGATTCCTTTGTCGTGGGCGTATTCCAGGGCCCTCGCCACGTCGCGGAGAATGCTCATCGCTTCGAGGATCGGGAGCGCACCGGCGCGTGCGAGTCCTACGCGCAACGACTCGCCCTCCTCGAAGGGCATCGTGTAGAACGGCAGGCCGTCAGCTTCGCCCGTCGCGAGAATCGGCACGATGTGGGGATGCTGCAGCCGCGCGGTGAGCTGGATCTCGCGCCGGAAGCGCTCGGCGCTCACGCCGGCGAGCAATTCCGGGAGGAGTACCTTCACCACGACCCGACGCCCCAGCGCGCGCTCCTCGGCGAGAAAGACACGGCTCATCCCGCCACCGGCGAGCTCGCGCTCGATCGCGTACGACTCGCTCAGCGCTTCGTGCAGGTGGTCGAGGAGATTGATGCCCACGCGTCTGTGGTCGAAGCTCGCGAACGAAGGTTCTGCCGCGGGCGAAGCCGTCAATATAGTGCCGCGCGCTCTGTCATCGTGTCGAGGCCGGCTGCGTCGTTGTGCTCCCTGCTGTGACCCCGCTGACGGCCACTCGCGCTCGCATCCTAACGATCCGATCTCGCGCCAGTGCCGCCGCGGTGCTAGAAGTTGGAGATGGGGCGACGTCGATTGGCACCTTCCCGATCGCAACCTTTCCGAACCTGGGTGCGAGGAGACCTGGCATGACTGGAGACGAAGGACTGTTCGACCTCTCGGACCGCGTGGCGATCGTGACCGGCGCAGCCCGCGGGCTCGGCCGCGTGCTGGCGCAGGGATTGGCCGCGCACGGCGCTCAGCTCGTGGCGTGCGACATCGACGCCGATGGTGCGCACGCCACAGCGGCGTCGATTCGGAGCGCCGGCGGAACGGCGACGTCCGCGCCTGTGGACGTCGCCGACGCCGCGACCTGCGACGCCCTGGTCGAGCGCGCCGTGAGCGTGTACGGGCGCATCGACGTGTTGGTCAACGATGCCGCGATCGATATCGTCGAACCGTTCCAGGGCATCTCCGACGACGCCTGGTCACGCGTCGTTGGTATCGACCTCTCCGGCGTGATGTACATGTCGCGCGCCGTGGTCCGGCGGATGCTCACCCAGGGTGGCGGCGGAAGCATCATCAACATCTCATCGATCGCGTCGGCCATCGCGATCCCCGGCCTGAGCGCGTACAGCGCGGCGAAGGGCGGCGTGAACCAGCTCACCCGAGTCATGGCCGTCGAGCTGGCGGCCCACGGGATTCGTGTGAATGCGATCGCCCCTGGCTACCTCGAAAACGTCATGCAAGGCCTCGGCGCCGAGCACGCCAAGCCCGAGACCGAGCAGCGGATCCAGTCGCGAACCCCGATGCGGCGGCGCGCACGCCTGGGAGAGCTGGTCGGACCCGTCGTGTTCCTCGCATCCGACGCGGCGTCGTATGTCACCGGCGCGATTCTGTTTGTCGACGGCGGATACGCCGCGGCCTGAACGCAACAAGACGGACCGCAACGCCTAACGCCGACAGCCTTGCCGCCTGCGCCACCGGCGGGCCCAGCAGCCAGCGCCGGGCAGCGACGGCGCCGGGGCCGTTCGCCCGACCCGCGGTCATGGAGCCAGCAATTCCGGCAGTTGCAGCAACGACACGAATCGTGACCGCGGCATCGTACGCTCGACGGGAAGCCGCCGCAGCCGAAAGTCGTTGAAACTCCGAAGTCGATTCGTGCCGAACACGAAGGAGACGGCAAAGCGATATCCCGCCGCCCTGGAGGCGGCGCACACGTCGTCATTGAACGCGTACGATTCTCCGACCGGATACGACAAGACGGTCACCGTCTGTCCGATCTGCGATTCGATCATCCGCCTGGATTCGACTAATTCCGCCTGCATCTCCTCTCCCGTCAGACGGGTGAGGATGGGATGTCGCACCGTATGCGATCCGATCTCGATGCCGGCGCGCGCCATTTCGCGAACGTTGTCCCACGTCATCGGTCGGCTGCTCTCCGTGGCGGAATTCGTTTCATCGCGCCCCAACCGTCGATGCAGATCCGTCACCAACTCGACGCGTTTCGCGTTCGAGATCATCTTCGTGTGCGCCAGCACCTGCTGAACCGCCCCGCGACGCGAGGGAAGATCCGCCAGCTCCAGCGGAGCGTCGAGCCCTGCAATCGGCAGCCGTCCGTCTGGCGCCGTCAGCACCAGATGAGCCAGTTGGTCAAACCAGTAGGTCGTGTTCGTGCCGATGTATCCGGTGCTGACAAACAGCGTGGCTGGAACACCGAGCGATCGCAGAATCGGAAAGGCCAGCCGGAAGTTGTCTTCGAACCCGTCATCAAGCGTGATGATGATCGGCCGCCGCGGCGCCGCCACTTCCCCGGCGACAATGCGCGCAAGGGTTGCGAATGTGATCGGAGTGAAATGGCGACCAACGTATTCCATCTGCCACTGGAATTCAGCCACCGAGGCGCTGATCAAGTCCAGGTCGTACGGATATCGCTCTGCATCATTGAGGTCCCAGATGCGGTGATATGTCAGGATCGGCAAATCATGCGCAAACGCCGCCCGCAACAGCGATAGCGCGGACGTCGCGCCGCTGGCGTACAGGCAGCGAGCTAAGAATGCCTTCTTACCGCGCATGAGAGTGAGACTGCCTTGACGTTCCGGTCGATCGAGAATTGACGCGCCAGCGTATCTGACCACCGACAAATCAATCCCACAATGATCTCGCTGACAAACACGCCGACTTGAACAATCCGCCGTGCCGCTCGACGAATGTTGACGTGTGAAACATAGACGCACCGGGCCGAATGAGTCTTGCGTGCGACTCCCTGTCACCCCGGGAGTTCGCAAGGTTCGATCTCCCTGGGACCCTTGTCAGCGAGGTTGGCGGGGTGCGACGGGCGGATTGCTCCCGCCGTCGGCAATGAACTGCGCCATGCGCTGCTCCAGCACGGAGAGCGGCACCGAACCGAGCGCGAGAATCGCGTCGTGGAACTTTCGCTGGTCGAACGCCGCGCCGAGCTTCTCCTCTGCCTCCCGTCGATGGCGACGGATCTGCAGCTCGCCGAGCTTGTAGGCGAGCGCCTGGCCCGGCCAGGCGATGTAGCGCTCGACTTCGGTCGTGATTTCGTGCTCGGAGAGCGCGGCATGACGACGCAGGTACTGCATCGCCTGCTCGCGGCTCCAGCCGAACTGGTGGATCCCCGTGTCGATCACGAGCCTGCACGCACGCCACATCTCGTACGTCAACCGGCCGAAGTCCTCGTACTGCGTTTCGTAGATGCCCATGACGGTGCCTAACCACTCGGTGTAGAGGCCCCACCCCTCGCCGTAGCCCGAGAACGACGTGCCGTTGCGGAAGGCAGGACGCGCGGGACCCTCGAGCGCAAGTGCCGCCTGGAAGCTGTGCCCCGGCGTGCACTCGTGCAGCGTCAGCGACGCGAGTGTGTAGAGCGGACGGGCC
Source organism: Gemmatimonadaceae bacterium (assembly GCA_052387735.1). Classification (GTDB taxonomy): domain Bacteria; phylum Gemmatimonadota; class Gemmatimonadetes; order Gemmatimonadales; family Gemmatimonadaceae; genus RBC101. Next base: position 4,369 of record JBQTIW010000058.1, on the reverse strand, counting down.
GGGAGGTTGTACGTATTCATGAGGCACGTCTCGAGCCCACCGCGCCCCCCCGTGTAGATCGGCGCCAGCGCTTCCGGGACGGGACGGATCCCATGACGGGAGCGCGGCAGGACGCCGATCGTCTCGCGCAGTTTCCAGTCGGCCTTCTTCGAGACGTAGGCGGAGTACGAGAGCAGCTCGCGAGGCGTCTTCGCGTAGAACTGCGGATCGGTACGCAGGAATGTGAAGAATTCCTCCATCGGTCCCGAGAATCCGGCCTGCTGCTTCGTCGCCTCCATCGCCGAGCGGATGCGCGCGACCTCGGCGAGACCGATGTCATGGATCTGCTGCGCCGTGAGATCGAGCGTGGTGAACTTCTCGATCATCGCCTTGTAGTAGGCGTTGCCGTTAGGCAGCGTGGTCGCGGCCAGCTCGGTGCGCGCCCCGGGCAGGTACTCGGTGCGGATCATCGTCAGGAGCTGCGCATACGCCGGCGAGACGACGTCGCGGATCACCGCCACCGCTTGTGCACGCATCGTCGCCTGCTCCGCGGCCGGGATCGACGCGGGCAGCTGCACGAACGGCGTGTACAGCGGGTTGGTCGTGTCGCCCTTCAGGTATGGCTCGATCGTTTTGTCTCGCCCGATCACGGACACCCGAGGGACGGTGAATCCTCGCGCGAGCCCGGCCCGCATGTTCGTGATCTGCTCGTGGAAGTAACGCGGGACGTCGCGGAGGCGGCCGAGGTAGTTGCGATATGCGTCGGCGGTCGCGAAGCCCTGGCGCGGCGTGAACTCGGTCCAGAAGAACGTGTCGCTGTTGAAGGGCGCCTCGTACGTCTTGAAGCGCACGTCGTTGGCGAGCGCCCGAATCGACGTGCCGAACACCTGCGCATTCACTCGCTCGTCAGGCGACAGCTGGGCGAGCGGAATGCTGTCGAGCGTGGCGAGCGCACGGATCCAGTAGGCGAGGCGGCTCTCCTGCGACGCGGCGTCGACCCGCGGAAAGTGGTCACTCGCCCCGGCCTCACCCGGCGGCCCATCGCGCCTGGCCATCTCCCGCTGCCGCCATGTCCACTCGGCCGTGTAGAGCGCACGCAGCCATGCGTCCGCGGTCGCGGCGGTTTCCTGGGCAGGTGTGCGAGCGAGGGGAGCGATCCCGCCCGCGACGAAGCAGACGAGCACACAGCGACGAAACGACACACTCGACATGGTGGCGGGACCTTGGGTTACTGCAGCTTCGGTGATCTGGCGGTGATGATCGGGGCGACAGGTAGGGCGCCGAGGTCCACCACCTTGCCATCCTTGATCACCGCGTGAATGCGGCGATAGTTGCGCGCGCTCTCCAGCGGATTGGCGTCGAGAATCACCAGATCGGCGATCCTGCCCGGCTCCAGGGTCCCGATGTCAGTGAGTCTGTACGCCTTCGCGACGTTGCTGGTGGCCGCCTTGAGGATCTCCATCCGATCCATGCCCAACTCCTCCAACGCCACCAGGGCGTTGAAGTGCCCTTCGCCAAGCTTGACGCGTGGATCGACGGTATCGGCGGCCACCGTCGGCGATTCGGCGAGGAGCACCGGATGCTGGATCCCTGCGTCGGTGGACATCAGGAGCCTAACGCCAGCCTTGATCATGTTCTGGTGGTTCACCTTCGCGACCTTGAGGTACGGATTCAGGACCGCGTTCGGGGCGTGCTTCTCCAGCGCCTCCAGGTGCCGCTGCGTGACGGGAAGCGCCGAGACGGCGACGCCTCGCTCCACGAGCTTCCGAATGGTCTCGTCCGGGATCGGTCGAGTCGGCCCTGAAATGTCGCCATGGGTGACGATGTCGACGCCGGCTTCGATGGCCATGTCCAGACTCTCAACCGAGGTTGTATGCGCCTGGACGGTCATGCCGGCACGGTGGCCCTCCTCCACGATCGCCTTCTGTGCGCGCGGTGAGAACGAGATGAAGTTCATGTCGACGTGACCGCTGGCGCCGAACTTGAGCAGGTTGACGTCCTTCTGTGCGTAGTCACGGATGGCGGCGCGTACCTCATCCGGCGTCATCCAGAGGAGCTTCCGCCCCGTCCCCTGCTCCCAGGTTTCGTTGGTTCGCCTCGCGAAGGCTTTGCTGACGTGCGTCGCCGCCTGGCCGCGAAAGTCCGCGGACAACGGACCGTCGAAGCCGATGATGTTGCCCGCGAGGTAGATCCTGCTGCCGATCGCTTGACCCGCGTTGATCATGTTGCGCGCCTTGACCAGCGCCGCGCGAGGTCCCCAGGTGTCGAAGACCGTGGTCTGTCCGCTCTTCAGCGCGATCTGCGCCCCCTCCAGGACGATCTCATGGTAGCGGTCTTCGTGCTTGATGAGCGTTTCCAGATCGATGTTGAGGAACAGGTGCAGGTTGGCATCCATGAGACCGGGAATGACGTACTTGCCCCTGGCGTCAACCCTCGTGGCCGATCCAGGAATGCTGACGTGCTGCGAGGTGCCGATAGAAGTGATGCGTCCGCTCGTGATGAGGACGACGCCATCGCTCATCGGAGCCTTGCCAGTGCCGTCGAGGATGGTCGCGCCGGTTATGACGAGCGTCTGCGCGTGGGCCGGCGCAGCCAGAGCGAACGCGGCGATCAGGAGAGAGGCTGATTGCGCTGTGACCCGCATGGGAGTACCTGGCAGGAAGCGAAACGATCGACGTGGGATCCCGCACGGTCACCCGTCCGGGAGTCAGGAGGCGATGGTCATGCTCATGCTCCGACTCCTCGGCGTCAAGCGGGGTCAGAAACGACCGAGCAGGGCCGGCGTCCTTCACCCCGGCTCGATGCTGCGTGATCGGACAGGTCCCTGAGTGCGGAGCATGGAAGCGCGCGAGTCGCTTGATCTCGCTGGAGAACCTGGCTTCGATCGCGCGGTCTGGAGGTAGATTGTCGACACGTCGAGCCGCTCGTGGTCACGGCCGACGCCCCAAAACCTCCCCACGAGCAAACATGACCAGGATGGACCGGTCGCGCTTCGGGATCGCCTTGGTGCTCCTCGCTCTCGCTGGCTGCAGAGCCAACGCCACGACGATGGCCACTGCCGCTACCTGGACCGTCGTGTGGAGCGATGAGTTCGACGGGCCCGCGAACACCGGCGTCGATGCCACGAAGTGGCGCTACGACATTGGGACCAGCTACCCGGGCGGGGCGCCCAACTGGGGAACAGGTGAGATCGAGACGATGACCAACAGCATCGCGAACGTCTCGCTCGATGGCGCAGGACATCTGCGAATCAGCCCACTTCGCGCCAGCGACGGCACGTGGACGTCGGGGCGCATCGAGACGCAGCGAAACGACTTCGAACCGCCACCCACCGGCGCGCTCGCGGTGGAGGCGTCGATCCAGCAGCCGAACGTCACCGCCGCAAACGGCCTGGGTTACTGGCCGGCCTTCTGGATGCTCGGCGGGCCGTTCCGCGGGAACCACACAAATTGGCCGTCTGTCGGCGAGATCGACATTCTCGAGAACATCAACGGGCGCAATTCCGTTTTTGCAGCGTTCCACTGCGGGCCAGCCATTCCCGGCACATGCAACGAGCCGACCGGCTTGGGGAGCGGGGAACGCCCCTGTCCCGGGTGCCTCACCGGCTTTCGCTCCTACCGGGTGGAGTGGGATCGGAGCGTGTCGCCACAGCAGCTTCGGTGGTACCTCGATGGCAGTAACTACTTCACGCTCAGGCAGAGCCAGGTGGACGCGGCGAGTTGGACGGCTGCCACTAGCCACGGGTTCATGTTGATTCTGAACGTCGCGATTGGAGGCGGGTTCCCTGCGGCCTTTGGGGGAGGCCCTACGGGCACCACAATCTCGGGCGTGCCGATGATTGTCGACTATGTTCGGGTGTATCAGCGGTAGGAAGAATGGAGCCTCTCAGCGCTGCCAGGAGAACGTGGCAAGACGCTTCCCCAACTCCGGATACCATGCGCTCGAACCTCGCATCACGCATCAGACAAATCCTCTCGACGCTCGTCCTCACCGCTTGCGCCACGCGGCCAGGGGGCGTCGCCCCTTCAGCCGTAGAGCCGGCACGTCCGGCACTCTCGCATGCGATCATCCCGGCACCCGTGTCGGCGCAGATCGGTTCGGGAGAGTCCTTCGTCGTTGACTCCGCAACCACGGTAGTCATCGACGCCGGGGCGAGCGCTGACGTCGAACGGATCGCCGACATGCTCGCCGAGATGGTCTCGATCCGCCCCGCGAGCGCGCAGCCGCGCACGCCCGGCGTCACCGGTCCGCACGTCGCCCGCGCCCGCCGCCTCGCGCCGGGCGCGCCGGCGCCGGCGAAGAGCAAGCACCTGACAGTCGCGCCCCGTCGACCCGCGTTACGAGGCGAGGGTTAAGAGCGTGTCGTCACCGTCGATCGGGTGACTCAGGT
>JBQTIW010000057.1:0-59210 GCA_052387735.1 Gemmatimonadaceae bacterium | reverse complement strand
CTCGGCGTGAAGACCAAGTTCATCGTCCGCGAGGAGGCGCACACCGATGCGAGCTGAGGAGATTCGCGAGATGAGTGAGGCAGACGTTCGCACGCGCATCGCCGAGCTGGAGGAGGAGAGGTTCCGCCTCGGGTTCCGGAGCGCGACCGAACCGTTGCAGGATCCGCTGCGGGTGCGCGCGATCCGGAGAGACATTGCGCGCATGCGAACGGTGTTGCGTGAACGCCAGCTGGCCGCGTCGGCCAAGCGCTAGAGGGAACAGACCATGGCCGAGATGACCAACAACGGGCAGCAGGGATCGCGGGGCGCGCGGAAGGTGCGCGTGGGCCTCGTGGTCAGCGACAAGATGCAGAAGACCGTGGTGGTGCGCCTGGACCGCCGCGTGCCCCATCCCGTGTACGGGAAGATGGTGACGCGCTCCAGCAAGGTAAAAGCGCACGACGAGCAGAACTCGGCGAAGCGTGGGGATACCGTGCGGATCATGGAGACCCGTCCGCTGTCGAAGGACAAGCGCTGGCGGGTGGTCGAGATCGTCGTCCGCGCCCAATAGGAGAGCCGACCGATGATCCAGCAGGAATCGATGGTGCGCGTCGCTGACAACTCGGGCGCCAAGCGGGCACTGGTGATCCGGGTGCTCGGCGGCACCCGGCGGCGCTACGCCGGACTGGGCGACAAGGTGATCGTGACGGTCAAGGACGCGCTGCCGAGCGGCACCGTGAAGAAGTCGGCGGTGGCGAAGGCCGTCGTGGTGCGGACGGTGAAGGAGACCCGCCGCAAGGACGGGACGTACATCCGCTTCGATGAGAATGCGGTGGTGATCATCAATGACCAGGGCGAGCCGGTCGGGACGCGTATCTTCGGCCCGGTGGCGCGCGAGCTTCGCGACAAGCGGTACATGAAGATCGTATCGCTCGCGCCGGAGGTGCTGTAGCATGCGCGTGCTGAGATACCGGAAGTCGGAAGGCAAGCGGCTGGGTGCCGTGCGGCACGTCCGCAAGGCGGAGCGCGTGTCGATGCCGGTCACGAAGGGTGACACCGTTCGCGTGATGCGCGGCGAGGACAAGGGGAAGGAAGGCAAGGTCCTTCGCGTGTTCCTCAAGACCGGCCGCGTCACGGTGGAGGGAGTCAACATGGTGAAGAAGCACCGGAAGGCACGGCGCGCCGAGGAACAGAGCGCGATCATCGACCTGCCGGCCCCGATTCATCATTCGAACGTCATGCTGCTCGATCCCAAGTCGGACACACCGACCCGGGTGCGGCATCGCATCGACGACGATGGAACCAAGGAGCGCATCAGCGTGAAGAGCGGCGACGCGATCCCGCGCAAGCGCTGAGACGAGGATCAGAGACATGGCAACCAAGGACAAAAAGAGCGCAGCAGGCGCGGCCGGCGCGAAGGGTGGAGCCGGTGCCGGCAAGAGCGCGGGCGGCGGCAAGGGCGGCGATCGCAAGTCGATGCTGCCCAAGGGTCCGCACGCGGGTGCGAAGAGTCCGACGCCCGCGCCCCGGCTCCGCGAGTACTATCGCACCACGGTGCGGGCCAAGCTGATGGCGCAGTTCAGTCTCAAGAATACGCATCAGATCCCCGGCATGCAGAAGGTCGTGCTGAACGTGGGCATGGGCGAAGCGATCAAGACGCCCAAGATCCTCGACTCGGTGGTCGAAGAGCTGGCGCTGGTCACGGGCCAGCGGCCGGTGCGCAAGAAGGCGAAGAAGTCGATCGCCAACTTCGGATTGCGCGAGGGACAGGAGATCGGTGCCTCGGTGACGCTGCGCGGAGCCCGGATGTGGGAGTTCATGGACCGGTTCATCAACGCCGCGGTGCCACGATTTCGCGATTTCCGCGGACTGGGGACGCGCTCGTTCGACGGTCGCGGGAACTACTCGTTAGGGATCAAGGAGCAGATGATCTTTCCGGAGATCAACTACGACATGATCGACCAGATCCACGGCATGGACATCACGTTCGTCACGACGACCAATCGCGACGATCAGGCCTTTGCGCTGTTGCGGGAGCTCGGCATGCCGTTCCGTGGCGATGACCGGCCGATTCAGGTGAAGATGTAGACGAAGACGGGAGACTGGAGACGGGAGACAGGAGAACACCCCGCTGATCCCGCCCCCAGCGCGGGCACGGCGCGAGACACTCCCGTCTCCCGTCTCCCGTCTCCCGTCCCAGAGAGACAGACGACATGGCGAAGACAAGCAAGATCGTGAAGAACGACGAACGCATCGCCCTCTCGGCCAAATACCGGGAGAAGCGGAAGCAGCTGCAGGCGATCATCAAGAACCCGAGGTCCAGTGAGGCGCAGCGCGAGGTGGCGTATACAAAGCTGCGCAAGCTGCCGCGCAATTCGTCGGCGGTGCGCATCCGCAACCGCTGCTCGATGAGCGGTCGGTCGCGTGGATATGAAGGGTTCTTCGGGCTGTCCCGGATGGCGCTGCGCGACATGGCGCTCAACGGACTCATTCCAGGAGTCCGCAAGGCGTCCTGGTAGAAGTGCAGGAGAGGGAGCCGGGAGAGGGGAGGCACGGCCCTCAGGCCCGGAGCGTAAACGCAAGACTCAACCAGTCACACGATTCCTCCACGTCCGCCAGGATACGAGAGGGAGAGAGAGAGAACCGAATGAGCATGACCGACCCGATCGCCGATATGCTCACGCGGATCCGCAATGCCTGCGGATCGAAGCACCGTCGCGTGGACATGCCGGCGTCCAAGATGAAAGCCGAGATCGCTCGGATCCTGAAGGAGAACAACTACATTCAGGACTATCGCCTCGTCGAGTCCGACGCCGGGCACAAGCTGCTGCGCGTCATTCTGCGCTATGCGGGCGGCCAGTCGGTGATTCGCGAAATGCGGCGTATTTCCACACCCGGGCTGCGCAAATACGTCCCGGCGACGGAGATTCCGCGCGTGCGCAACGGTCTGGGGATGGCAATCCTCAGCACGTCGCGTGGCGTCATGTCCGACAACGATGCGCGCAAAGCGCACACGGGCGGCGAACTGCTCGCCTTCGTCTGGTAGGGGGCGCACCGATGTCTCGAATCGGAAGAAAGCCGGTGTCGGTCCCCGGCGGAGTGACGGTGAAGATCGACGGCTCGAAGGTGGACGTGAAGGGGCCCAAGGGTGAGCTCTCGCGGGTGTTCCACCCGGAAATGCAGCTCGCCCTGGACGCCAGCACGATCACGGTGTCGCGTCCGTCGGACGAGCCGCGGCACAAGGCCCTGCATGGCCTGTCGCGCACGCTGATGTCGAACATGATCGAGGGCGTGACCCAGGGCTACAAGAAGCAGCTGGAGATCACGGGCGTGGGGTACAAGGCCGAGCTCAAGCCCTACGGGCTGCTCATGTCGTTAGGCTACTCGCATACGATCGAGGTCAAGGCGCCACCCGGGATCAAGCTGAGCGCGCCGCAGCCGACCACCGTCATCATCGAAGGCGCCGACAAAGAAGTCGTGGGCCGCGTGGCGGCAGAAATCCGCAAGCTCCGCAAGCCGGAACCCTACAAGGGCAAAGGTGTGCGGTATTCCAACGAAGTCGTCCGCCGCAAGGCTGGCAAGGCAGGAGGCAAGTAATGCGTCGTGTAGCGATTCCGAAGACGCGCGAAGAGCAGCGCTATCGCCGGCACCTGCGGCTGCGCAAGAAGGTGAATGGGACCGGAGAACGCCCCCGACTCGTGATCTTTCGTTCGCTCAAGCACATCTATGCGCAGCTGGTGGATGACGTCAGCCGCCGCACGCTGGTGAGCGTTGGCGACAACGGCCTCTCCGGCAAGAAGAGCGACAGGGCCAGCGTGGTGGGCAAGGCGCTCGCCGAGAGGGCGAAGGAGGCTGGAATCTCCAAGGTCACCTTCGATCGTGCTGGTTATCGATATCACGGCCGCGTGAAGGCGCTGGCCGATGGCGCCCGCGAAGGCGGGTTGGAGTTCTGACATGGCAGACGAAAAGCAGACCGGAGGCGCCTCGCCGGCACCGGCGAATCGTGGTGGTGGTGGCGGCCGCGGTGGTCGTGGCGGCGGTGGCGGCGGTGGCCGGGGGCGCGGAGGCCCTGGTGGTGGCGGTGGGGGCCGCGGCCGCGGCGGGCCAGGTGGCGGTGGTGGACGTGAAGGCGGAGGCGGACGCGATGGCGGTGGACGTGGTGGCCGTGGTGGCGAGCCGCAGGCGCGCGAGGGTGGTTCCGACCTGATCGAGAACGTGATCGCGATCAATCGCGTCGCGAAAGTCGTGAAGGGTGGTCGCCGATTCTCGTTCAATGCGCTGGTCGCTGTTGGCGACGGGCAGGGGAAAGTCGGTTTCTCCACGGGGAAAGCGAACGAGGTGTCCGAAGCCGTGCGCAAGGCGGTGGAGGGGGCTCGCAAACGCCTGGTCCTGATCCCACTGACGGGAGCAACGATTCCGCACGAGGTCGTCGGCCATCACGGCGCCGGCAAGGTCCTGATGAAGCCAGCGGCTCCCGGGGCGGGTGTCATCGCCGGAGGGGCGGTACGCGCCGTCATGGAGTGTGTCGGCATCTCCGACATTCTGACCAAGTCCCTGGGTTCGACGAATCCGCACAACATGGTGCGCGCCGCGTTCGATGGGCTGCAGCAGCTCACCACGGTCGACCAGATCGCGCGTGAGCGTGGGATCGAGGTGAGCTCGCTTCGCTACAAGCCGCGCAACAAGGCCAAGGAGGGCGCGCATGCCTAGAACGTTTGTCTGGCACCGCACACGCGGTCCGCAGCACACGCCCAAGGACCAAGCACCGACGGGCGAGCTGGTGAAGATCACGCAGGTCAAGAGCGGCATCGGCCATCCGCAGAAGCTGCGGCTCGTGCTGCAATCGTTAGGGCTGCGTCACCACCAGGACACCGTCATCCAGAAGGACACCCCGCAGCTGCGTGGGGCGATCAAGAAAGTGCGGCACCTGGTTCAGGTGTCGCCCATCAAGGAGTAAGATCGTGGCAACTCAGGAGAAGATCGGGCTCCACAACCTGAAGCCGGCGCCCGGTTCGCACCGGGATCGGAAACGGCTGGGCCGGGGTCCGGGATCGGGGACCGGCAAGACGTCGGGCAAGGGACACAAAGGGTCGATGGCCCGCGCGGGTCACGGCGGTCCTGGTGGTGGCAAACCCGGCTTCGAGGGCGGGCAGATGCCGCTGTCGCGCCGGATCCCGAAGCGCGGGTTCAACAACGCGCGCTTCCGTACCGCCTACCAGATTATCGGGCTCGACGATCTCGCACGGGTCGAGGGTGCCGAGGTGACACCGGAAACGCTCGCGCAGGCAGGACTTGTCAGGCGCCGCGTCGGGCCGGTGAAGCTGCTGGCTAACGGTGCGGTGGAGCAGGCGTACACCATTCGCGGTCTCAAGGTCAGCGGCGCAGCTCGGGAAAAGATCGTCGCCGCCGGCGGCCGCATCGAGGGGTAAATGGCGCAGTCGAATCCCGCCCAGGCGCTGGCGAACATCCGCAATACGCCAGAGCTGTGGGAGAAGATCGTCTTCACGTTCTGGTGTCTGGTGCTCTACCGCACCGGGTCGCACATCACCGCGCCCGGTGTCGATCAGGTAGCGCTGCTGGATTTCTTCCAGAACTCGCAGAACGCCGGACTGCTGGGCCTGTACGACCTGTTCGTGGGTGGTGGGCTCTCGCGCGCGACGGTGTTCGCGCTTGGCATCATGCCCTACATCTCGGCGTCGATCTTCACCCAGATCGGCACCGCGATCATCCCGTCCATGGACAAGATGAACAAGGACGAGGAGGGGCGGAAGAAAATCACCCAATGGACGCGCTACCTCACGGTGGCCCTGGCCGTGGTGCAGGCGTGGGGCTTTGCGCTCTTCACGGAATCCCTGCAAGGCGCGGTCGCCAATCCCGGATTCGCGTTCAGGCTTCAGATGTCGTTGTTCCTCACGACCGGCGCGATCTTTGTGATGTGGCTGGGCGAGCAGATCACAGAGCGCGGACTGGGGAACGGCGCGTCCCTCATCATCTTCTTCTCGATCGTCGAGCGGTTCTGGGGCGCGATTTTCCAGACGTTCAATTTCGTGAGCACGGGTGCGGTCGGGCCATTCTCGCTCATCGTGCTCGCCCTCGTAATGGCGGGCGTGGTGGCAGGAGTCGTGGCGCTCACCCTGGCTGCGCGGCGAGTGCTGATCCAGATCCCTCAGCGCACGATGGCGCGAGGGCGCATGCGAGAAGCTGCGCGGAACTTCATCCCGCTGCGGATCAACTCGGCCGGTGTGATGCCGATCGTGTTCGCCCAGTCGGTGATCGTGGTGCCTGGTGCGTTGGCGCAGTTCTCCGGCAATCCGGGGATGCAACGCGCGGCCGACATTTTTTCTGAAGGCTCGTGGCCATACGTCATCGCCTCAGCGGTGCTCATCCTGTTCTTCACGTACTTCTACACGTCGATCATCTTCAATCCCATCGATCTGGCGGAAAACCTGAAAAAGCAGGGCGGGTTCATCCCCGGCGTGAAGCCTGGAGCAAAGACCGCCGAGTACATCGAGCAGGTCGTAACGCGCATTACTCTTCCCGGTGCCATATTCCTCACCGCGATCGCGCTCTTCCCGGTGCTGATTGCGAAATGGATCAACGTCCCCTTCCAGTTCGGCGGCACCTCGCTCCTGATCGTTGTTGGTGTCGCGCTCGATACCATGGCCCAGATGCAGCAGCATCTACTCCTGCGGAAGTACGACGGCTTCATGAAAAAGGGCCGCGTGCGGTTCAGAGGCAGACAGGGGGCGCCAGGGGGGTTCTAGAAGAACCGGGATTCGGGATTAGGATTGGGGATTCAGTGAAGGTGCGTCCAATGGCGCGAGTGCAGGTAGCTCGCGCCTTGCTGTATTCAGTTGTAGAGGCGCCGCCGTCCAGAACCTGGGTTCGAATCCCCAATCCCGAATCCGGATTAATTCCCCAATCCAGAATCCCAATCCCGGGCTCCAATGATCCTCGTCCTCCTCGGTCCTCCCGGCGCTGGCAAAGGCACGCAGGGCGAACGCCTTGGCGAGCAGCTGGAAATCCCCAAGATCGCCACGGGCGACGTCCTGCGGGCCGCGGTGCGCGACGGGACGCCGCTGGGGCTCGCAGCCAAGGCGGCGATGGATCGGGGCGACCTGGTGCCGGATGACGTGATTCTGGGCATCATGAAGGAGGCGCTGGCTGCGCCGGGGGCGAGGAAGGGCGCGATCCTCGACGGCGTCGTGCGCACGGTTCCCCAAGCCGACGGGCTCCGGCGAGTCCTGGCCGAGCTGGGGCGAACGCTCGACGCGGTGCTAGTTTTCGAGGTCCCCGACGAAGAGCTGGTCAAGCGGTTGTCAGGACGCACGGTGTGCCAGAACTGCCAGACCCCCTACACCGGTCGGGAGCCGGGGACGGCGTGTGATAAGTGTGGCGGGGTACTCGTGCGACGGAAGGACGACGAGCCGGAAGCGATCCGCAACCGGCTGCGGACCTACCAGGAACAGACGGCGCCAGTCATCGATTGGTACCGACGGATGGGCGGGCCGCTCAAACCGATCGACGCGACTGGGACGATGGACGACGTCCTCGCCCGGGCGCGAAAGGCGTTAGGCGTATGATACATCTGAAGTCGGAGCGCGAGCTCGAGATCATGGCAGACGGCGGGCGCATCCTCGGCCTCACGCACGAGCACTTGCGGCCGCTCGTCCGGTCCGGCGTTTCCACAAAAGAGCTGGACCAGGCGGCCGAGGAGTTCATCCGCTCACACCCCGGTGCGGAGCCGGCGTTCAAGGGCCTCTACGGGTTCCCCGGGGCGATCTGCATCTCAGTCAACGAGGAGATCGTGCACGGCATCCCCTCGCCGCGCCGTATCCTACGTGACGGCGACATCGTGAAACTCGACGTCGGGGTGAAGCTGGATGGGTACTTCACGGACGCGTCGATCACGGTGCCGGTTGGCAGCATTGATACCTCGACGCAACGGCTCATCGAGGTGACACGTCGGTCGCTCGAGGCTGGGATAGCTGCGGCGCTGGTGGGAAATCATGTCGGCGATATCGGTGCCGCAATCTGGGGCGTGGTGGGACCGGCCGGTTACACCGTTGCCGATGACCTGGTCGGGCACTACGTGGGGTCCAAACCGCACGGCGATCCGCAGGTGCCGAACAAGGGCAAGCCGAAACGCGGCCCCAAGCTGCTGCCCGGCCTGACGATTGCGATCGAGCCGATGGTGAACGTGGGCGGCTCTGCCACGCGCACGCTCTCCGATAAGTGGACGATCGTGACGGCGGACGGTTCGAAGTCAGCGCATTTTGAGCATACTGTTGCCATCACGGACACTGGTCCTCGCGTGCTCACCAGAGCGGCATAGCGCCCTGTTCACCAGTGAGTTGCGGGTCCGGCCAGCTTGCCGTGCTCCGAACGCGCCTGCGCGAGTGCGCTAAACAGCGCTAGCCGTAATCGCCCGTTGCACCGCTTCGGCAGCCTCTCGCGTGTGGCGCCCAGTTTCCTGGACCAGGGCCGACACTTCGACAAGCAGCGCGTTGCCCGCCGCCGGATCGGCGAGGGACGAGACGTTGATCTGCACGTTATAGGACGCGCCGCGGCACGCCGCTTCGGCGAGCAGCGCGGCCACGCCGGCATCCGACGCGGCGTTGGTGTTGCCCTTGTCGGCCGCGATCGCAGCGAGCCGGGCGACTCTCGCGCAGGCGCGTGCCGTCTCGAGAGGCACGCGAGCCGCTTCCAGCAACGCCGCCTCGATCGTCTCCTGGCGTGCGGCCGTCTGCTCCGGCGTTTCCTTGGGCAGCCGGTAGGCCGCCATGACTTCACCGTACGCCGCGGCGTCGCGCGTAGCCAGCGCGGCAAGCGCGTTCCCCAGTTCGGCGGCTTCGAGCGCCACGGCCCTCATCTCTGCGTCCACGGCGGCGTACTTCTTGCGCCCAATCGTTAGGCCGGCGACCATCTGCGCCAGCGCCGCCCCCAGCCCGGCGACGTGCGCTGACACCGAGCCTCCGCCCGGGGCAGGCGTCGGCGCGGCCACGGAGGCCACGAACGCCGCAACGGATTCTCCGCCCGCGACCGCCTGACGGACCTTGCGCTCCAGGACCATGTCGGGCGAAAACCCGCGCAGCTGAATGTGGCGAACCGCCGTGTCGAACAGCGCCTGCTCCGGCACCAGCCCCACGATCTCGCTCCAGGTCGGGGACACCCCATGCGCCTCTGCTTCTATTTTCACCAGGTCGTACGCGCGAAAGAGCGGCGTTCGCTCGATGTCCACCAGGTTCATCGATACCTGCGCCTGGCCGTCCACCTCGAGGCCAAGTCCCTTCACGTATCGCAGTCCGCCTGACGAGTGACGGACAGCCTTCGCGACTTCCCGGGCGACCGGAAGATTCTCTTTGCCGCCGAGGTACACGTTGTAGGCCACGAGGAAGGGCCGCGCCCCGATGGCGATCGCGCCGGCCGTGGGATGAACCCGCGCATCCCCGAAGTCCGGAATGCGTGTCGGATTCGTACCCATTTCCTCGCGCAGTCCCTCGAACTCTCCCCGTCGGATGTCAGCGAGGTTTTCCCGGTCGGGGCGCGTGGCCGCCCGTTCGTACAGGAAGACCGGAATGCCGATCTCACGGGCGACGCGCTCACCTAACGAGCGGGCGAGGGCCACACAATCCTCCATCGTGGCGCCTTCCAGCGGCACGAAGGGGACGACGTCGGTGGCCCCGATGCGCGGGTGCTCGCCGCGGTGCTTCGTGAGGTCGATGCTGGCTGCGGCCTGCCGGATCCCCCGAAAGGCCGCCTCCACTGCCTGTTCGAGCGGCACCACGAACGTGATCACCGACCGGTTGTGGGAGGCATCGCTCGACACGTCGAGCACGAGCGCTCCGTCTACGCTGGCAATCGCGTCGCGAATTCCGGTCACAACGACTGGGTCGCGGCCGTCCGAAAAATTGGGAACGCATTCGACGAGTTTCATGGGAGGGCAGGCGCGTAAACGGGTAAGCGAGGAAACGGGTAAACGGGTCGTCGGGTGACCGCACGTCGCTGCGGCCCGACGTCGAGTCGCGAGTTCGTCGGACTATGCATTTAACTGGCTGAGCATCCAGTCGTGCACCAGGCCGTTGGAGGCGATGACGCCACTGTGCGACGGCGCGAGCTCGTGGCCGTGCAGGTCCGTGACACGCCCGCCGGCTTCGCGGACGAGGAGCAGGCCCGCCGCCATGTCCCACGGGGCCAGCATGAGCTCCCAGAAGGCCTCGAAGCGGCCTGCGGCGACATCGGCGAGATCCAGGGCAGCGGCACCGGCGCGACGCACCCCCGCGGTCCCTGCGATCACTCTCGCAAACTGCGGGAGATACGGAGCGAGCCGGTCCGGATGCTTGAAGGGGAATCCAGTGCCGACGAGTGCGCGGGCGGGTTCGGTGATGCGGGACACGCGAATCGGAATGCCGTCTCGATAGGCACCACCCCCACGCGTGGCACTGAAGGTGACACCGCGAGGGACGTCGACGACCACACCGGCCGCCAGGTCGCCGTCTGCCACCGCGGCGATCGACACGGCGTACTGCGGGTAGCCATGCAGGAAGTTCGTCGTACCGTCGAGGGGATCGACGATGAACGAAACGGCGCCCCCGACCGAACGCGCAGGGGAGAGCTCCTCGCCGATGATCGCTACGTCGGGCATCGCGGCGAGGAGCACGTCGGCAATGCGCTCCTCAGCACGCAAGTCGACCTCGCTCACGAAGTCGGCGCGGGACTTCTCCTTCCAGTCGATGGACGCCAGGTCGTCGCTGCGCGAACGGATGTACGCGGCCCCCACGACTGCGGCCGACATGCACGCGTCCAGGAGGACTCTATTGAGGGACAGCTCTCGTTGCGATGGCAAAGCGCCTCACCTTAAGTTCCGCAGATGCCTCGGATTTTCAGCGGGATCCAGCCCTCGGGCGAACTGCACATTGGGAACTACTTAGGTGCCGTCCGAAACTGGGTCGAGTTGCAACGCGAGTTCGAGTCGTTCATCTGCATCGTAGACTACCACGCCATCACCGTTCCCTACGAACCCGCGGACCTGAGGCGCCGGACGATCGAGATGGCAGTGTCCCTGCTTGCCGCCGGAATCGACCCCACGCAGGCGACGCTGTTCGTGCAATCGCGCGTGCCGGAACATACCGAGCTGGCGTGGATCTTCAACACGCTCACTCCACTTGGGGAACTGGAGCGGCAGACGCAATTCAAGGACAAGGCGTCGCGCCAGGAAAGCGTCGCGGCTGGATTACTGAACTATCCCGTGCTGCAAGCGGCGGACATTCTGCTCTATCATGCCGACACGGTGCCGGTCGGCGAAGACCAGGTCCAGCACCTCGAGCTGTCACGGGAGATCGCGCGCAAGTGGAACGTGAGATTCGGGGAGGGCTACTTCCCCGAACCGCAGGCACGGCTCACGCCGATGCGCCGGATCATGGGCCTCGACGGCCAGGTCAAGATGTCGAAGTCGTTGGGCAACACGGTGGGTCTGCTCGAGGACAGCGCGGCCATCTGGGACAAACTCCGACCTGCTCCAACGGATCCGGCGCGCGTAAAAAAAACCGATCCCGGGACGCCGGAAATCTGCAACATCTTCGAGCTGCACAAGGCGTTCAGTCCAGCGGCCACGGTCGAGCACGTGGCCGTGCAGTGCCGGACGGCGGGATGGGGTTGTATCGATTGCAAGAAAGTGCTGCACGGCAACATGGATCGGGAACTCACTCCCATTCGCGCTCGCGCGGCCGAACTGCAGGCTGCTCCCGCGCGGGTGCGCGCGATTCTCGATGACGGGGCCTCGAGGGCGTCGCAGATCGCGCGCCGGACGATGACCGAGGTCCGTTCGGCGATGGGCCTGGACTAGGGGGAGAAAGGCGTGGAGAAAATCATCAAGGCGGCGGTGGACCGTGGCGCGTCGGATCTGCACATCAAGGCCGGCGACGTCTTCCGGGCGCGCATCGACGGTGTGCTCATCGCCCTGACCAAGCAGGCGTTGACGCCGGAGCAGACGCGAGCCATCGCGCTGAAGCTGATCTCCAACGAAAAGGTGCGGGAACGGATCGACTCGCTGCTCGACTACGACTGCTCGTGGGGGGCGCCGGGCATCGGGCGCTTCCGCGTGAACATCCTGCGCCAACGCTCGAGCTTCATGATCGTGATGCGGGTCATTCCCTTCCGCGTGCCGAGCATCGAGCAGCTCGGATTGCCCCAGGTGATCGAACGCATCGCGGTCATCGAGCGGGGCATGGTGCTGATCACCGGCGTCACAGGATCGGGAAAAACATCGACGCTGGCGGCGATGCTGGGGCACATCAACGCCACTCTGGAAAAGCACATCGTCACGCTCGAGGAGCCGATCGAGTTTCTGCACCGGGACCTGAAGAGCTCCATTACGCAGCGCGAGATCGGGGTGGATACCGATAACTTCCGCGTCGGCCTCAAAGCCGCGCTACGGCAGGACCCTGACGTAATCGTGCTAGGCGAGTTGCGCGACACGGAGACGATCGACACCGCGATGAAGGCGGCGGAGACCGGCCACCTGCTGCTCGCCACCGTGCACACCCCGGATGCGCAGGCGACCATCATGCGCATTGTCTCCATGTTTCCGCCCGAGGAGCAGGACGTGGTGCGCATCCGGCTGTCGGAGTCGCTGGCCGCCGTCGTCTCGCAGCGATTGCTGCCGCGAAAGGACGGGAGCGGTCGCGCGGTGGCCTGTGAGATCATGGTCAACACACCACTGATTGCCGACCTGATCCTGAACCAGCGGGTGGGAGAGATCAGGGACTACATGGCGGACGGACGTGACCAGTACGGAATGCAAACGTTCGACCAGCACCTCGCCGACCTGGTCACCGAAGGCGTGGTTACCTTCGAGACGGCGCTGGCAGCGTCGACCCGACCGGCCGATTTCGAGTTGCAAATGAGCATGTTCCGGCGAGCCGACCGCGGGGGTCCATCGATTCCATCGGATCCATTTGCGTCCGGCGCGACAGGGCTGGGGTAGGCGGGTGCGCGGAAGGCGTTCATCATACCGTACTGGCACAGGAGCCGCCACGTGACGAAGAAGCTCGAGGGAGTTTTTGGACCGGTCATCACCACCTTTGACGCGCGCGGGGAGCTCGACCTCGACGCCTTCGGCGGGAACATCACCGCGCACCTGGCTGCGGGACTGAACGGTGTGGTCGTGGCCGGGTCGACGGGTGAGGCCGCGCTGCTGGAAGAGTCGGAACGGCTGCGACTCGTGGAGATGGCACGCTCGGTGATTCCATCGGACCGCTGGCTCATCGTGGGGACGGGCGCCGAGTCGACCAAGGCCTGCGTGCGCCGGACACGTGAGGCGGCCGAGCGTGGCGCGGATGCGGTGCTCGTGGTTGCTCCGCACTACTACTCGAATGCCATGACGCCGGCCTCGCTGCAGGCGCACTACGAGCGCGTCGCCGATGAGTCGCCGATTCCGGTACTGCTCTACAACATCCCCAAGTACATGCACTTCAAGCTGGACGGGGATCTCGTCGCGCGTCTGGCGGAACACGATCAGGTCGTGGGCATGAAGGACTCGTCAGGCGACATGGCGTACTTCCCGACCTACGTCGCCACGCAGAGCGACAGTTTTACCGTGATCACCGGCAACGGCGGGACGTTTCATCAGGCGCTGCAGCTTGGCGCCAGCGGGGGAATTCTGGCCGTGGCGCTGTTTGCGGCCGAGCTGTCGCTGGAGACCTACCGCGCCCACCGTGAAGGTCGCATCGCGGAGGGCGCCGAGTTGCAGAAGCGGCTCACGCCACCGGCGACGGAGATCGTCGGGCGGATGGGGATTCCGGCGGTAAAGGCAGCGATGGAACGTGTGGGGCTGCGCGGGGGTCCGGTGCGCCTTCCCCTGTTGGCGTCGTCGGCACAGGACCTTGCCGACGTCGACCGCCTCCTGCGCGAGGCCAGTCTGGCCGCCGTTGCCTAACGGGCAGAGGACGGCGCACGATCACCTGCGCGCCGTTGCGATCGGCCCCCGGTTCGCCGGGAGCACGACCGAGCGGGAAGCGGCGAGGTATTGCCGCGCGATTCTCGAGCAGCACGGCTTCTCCGTCAGGGAGGAGCCGTTTTCCTTTTCGTCAGCGATAGGGCGGTGGATGGTGCCGTTTGCCGGGGTGCTGTGTGTCGTGTCGCTGGCGGGTACGGCCCTGATGTGGTCGGCGCTCGGCCCGACCCGGACGTCGGCGATCGCCCTTCTGGTCCTGGCGGCTCTACTGGCAGTTGGAGGCGCCACCGCGGCGCGGCGATGGGTCCTGACGTGGCCTTCGCATCGCGTCAGCGCGCGAAACCTGGTGGCCACGCGCGGTCAGCCGGCGATCTGGCTCGTGGCGCATCTCGACACGAAGTCGCAGCCGATCCCCTCGCTCGTCCGAGCTGTCGCGCTCGTCGTGGTGGTCACGGCCCTCGTGGGATCGGGGCTGGTCGGCGTTTTTCTTCCCGGCCCGACACCGTCCTGGGCGCTGCTGCCGATTGTTGGAGCGATTGCCGCAGGGCTCGTGGCCGTCTCGATCGTGGGGAACGAGTCCCCGGGCGCCGCCGACAACGCGTCAGGAGTTGCCTGCGTCCTGGCCACGGCCACCGCGCTGCCGCCCGATGTCTCGTTAGGTGTGGTGTTGACGAGTGGCGAGGAACTCGGCCTGGCCGGCGCTCGAGCCTGGGTCGCGTCCCGCGACCCAGGCGTCGCGATCAACATCGACACGGTGGACGACCAGGGGAGACCCCGGTGCATGACCCACGGCCGCCGCTCGCGCCGACTGGCACGGTCCATCGCGGATACTGCAGCCTCGCTGGGCGAAGCGTACGCGGTCACCCCCCTGATTCCGGGCATTCTCACCGACGGCGTCGCACTGGCTGATGGCGGGTGGGAGGCCGTGACCCTGACTCGCGGAACCCTGGCCACGCTGGGCCGAATCCACCGGCCGCGGGATTCCGTACAGAGGATCCAGGGCACCGGCGCCGATGCGCTGGCCGTCACGCTGGCGCACTACCTCCGCGAACACACCTAACGCATGTCGCTCCTCGTCTTCGCTGCCGTGTTGCTGCTCTGCCTGTTCCTCGTCCCGCTGGGGCTTCCCGGCCTGTGGGTGATGATTGGGGCTGCGCTCGTGTACGACTGGCTCGTTCCAGCGGCGAGCTTCGGCTGGGTGACGCTCGGCGTTGCTCTCACCCTGGCCGTGATTGCCGAAGTGCTGGAGTTCACGCTGTCGGCGAAATACACGCGCAAGTACGGCGGGTCATCGCGCGCAGGCTGGGGGGCGATCGCAGGCGGCATCGTCGGATCCATTGTGGGGTTCCCCGTTCCCATCATTGGTCCGGTGATCGGCGCCTTCATTGGCGCGTTCATCGGCGCCCTGGTCCTGGAGTTCACACGGCAAGAGGCGACCGGTCAGTCGGCAACGCGCGTCGCCACCGGTGCGCTGATCGGACGCGTTGCTGCCGCGGCGGTGAAAACCGGACTGGGCTGCGCGGTCGCCGCGACGCTGCTGGTGGGGGCGTGGGCCTGAGGTTCGCTCGACGCACAACCGGCGCCGAGACCTATCCTGGAGCCCTCGGCACGACGTTAGATTCGCGGCGTCTGGCATTCCATGCTCGCTCACCACAGCGTCCAATCCCCATGACTGCACCGATCGGCCCGCAGGGATCAACAAAGAAGATCATCGTGGCGAGCTTCTCCACAACGGACGGGGCGGGCGGCGG
Source organism: Gemmatimonadaceae bacterium (assembly GCA_052387735.1). Taxonomy (GTDB): domain Bacteria; phylum Gemmatimonadota; class Gemmatimonadetes; order Gemmatimonadales; family Gemmatimonadaceae; genus RBC101. The sequence continues at coordinate 43,526 of JBQTIW010000057.1, read as the reverse complement.
CCTCGAACGCCTCAAGGGCGCGGGAGCGCGTCTCGGCAACGCGGCCATCGTGCAGCGACTCATTGATGGCCGCGTGGAGTACAAGGAGACGCAGGACTGGGGCGTGGGAAAGAGCGCCGCCGTGGGTGCGATCGCCGCGTTTCTGCTCCCAGGAATCGGGCCGATCGCTGGCGCCCTGGTTGGCGGTCTCGCGGCACACTTCATCGATGGCGGATTCCCAGACCCGCTCCTCAAGCAACTGGGCAGCGGCATCGGCGTGGGCACGTCAATGCTCGTCGCCCTCGTCGAGGAAACGGACACCGGTCATGCGGAGCGTGTCCTCACGGAGGCCGGAGCCACGATCCTGGGCTCCGGTCTCGAGGCGAATCTCTCGGCGGCGATGGGCGCGCTCAAAACGAGCTGAGGGCGGGGAGCGGAGCGCGGGGAATCCCAGATGATTGCGTGCGATCCCTCTCCCCCGTTTTCCGGCGCTCCGCTCGCCCCTTCGGTTGACCCCCCCACCGCGCATCTGTAGGTTTCGCTAACGCCCCGCCCGTCCGGCCCCGGGGCGTTTTTCTTTGCCCGTCGGCGACCTTCACCAGCCAGTTCAATGTTCGATTCAACGCATCGCACCGTCGTCGTCGTGGGCGCCCAGTGGGGAGACGAAGGGAAGGGCAAGCTGGTCGACGTGCTTGCGGAACGGGCGGATTGGGTGGTTCGCTACCAGGGCGGAGCGAACGCCGGGCACACGGTGCACATCGGCGAGGACTCGTTTGTCCTGCACCAGATCCCTAGTGGCATCTTGCATCCAGGGGTGAGGTGCGCGATTGGGAACGGCGTCGTGCTCGATCCCGAAACGCTGTTCACGGAGATCGACGAGCTCGTGAAGGACGGCATCGACGTGGAAGGGCGGCTGTACGTGTCCGACCGGGCACACCTCGTCATGCCCTATCACAAGTTGGTCGATAAGGAGAGCCAGGCGAGCAAGGCGATCGGGACGACGGGACGGGGCATCGGTCCCGCATACGAGGACAAGGCGGGCCGCCGCGGGATTCGCGTGGTCGATCTCAAGCATCCCGATCGCGTGCGCGAGCTGGTCGCGCGAGGGTGCGAATACGCCAACATGCGTCTCGCGCGATTCGGGTCGGACAAACGCGCGGACGTGGATCACACGATGGGCCGCGTGGAGTCGGTGGCCACGCGATTGCTGGCCTTGTCCGAAGATCTCGGCGTGGCGCTTCATCGGGCGATCCGGAGCGGTGCGTCGCTCCTGCTGGAGGGGGCGCAGGGGTCTCTGCTGGACGTGGACCACGGCACATACCCGTTCGTGACGTCGAGCAGCACCACGGTCGGCGGCGGCGCGATTGGCGCGGGCATCGCGCCCACGTCGATTCACGCGGCGCTGGGGATCGTGAAGGCGTATACCACGCGCGTGGGCAACGGGCCGCTGCCCACGGAGCTCGATGACGCCCTGGGCGAGCGCATCCGGCAGCTGGGGAACGAGTTTGGTGCGACCACGGGCCGGCCCCGGCGCTGTGGATGGTTTGATGCGGTGGTCGTGCGTTACGCGTCCCGCGTGAACGGGCTTACGGGGCTGGCCGTGACCAAGCTCGACGTGCTCGACTCCATCGATCGCATCGCCCTGTGTACCGGCTATCGCTCCGGGGACGACGTGTTGCAGGAGTTTCCTGCGGACATTACGGCGCTCGAGCAGTTGGAGCCCGTGTACGAGTGGGTTGACGGGTGGCGGCAGCCCACCGGCGACGTGCGCAGCATTGCCGGCCTTCCCACCGCGGCCCGCCAGTACCTGGACCGGCTCGAGGCGCTGGTGGAAACGCCGATCCGGTACGTGAGCGTCGGAACTCGGCGAGACCAGATCATCGACGTGCCGCAATAGCACGATGACCGGGGACGCCGTGGACGTCGTGATCGTCGGGGCCGGGCCATGCGGTGTGGCGGCGGCGATTGCGCTGGACCGGGCCGGGTTTCGCACACTCGTGTTCGAGGCCGGTTGCGTGGTCAACGCCATCACCCAGTACCCGATCAACGCCACGTTCTTCTCCACGGCGGAAAGGCTGTCGCTGGGCGGCCTGCCCTTCATCGTGTCGGATCCGAAGCCCAGCCGGCGCGATGCGCTCGCATACTACCGGGCCGTGGTCCGACACTTCGGGATCCAGGTACGCCAATATGAACGCGTGACGGCGATCGACGGAGAGGTCCCGCGTTTCGTGGTGCACAGTGATCGCCGCGGCATGAGGCGCGAGACGCCAGCGCGCGCGGTCGTCATCGCCACGGGCTACTGGGGCTCGCCCAACCTGCTGCGGGTGCCCGGGGAAGACCTGTCTCATGTGAGTCATACCTATCGCGAGGGGCATCACGCCTTTCAGCAGAAAGTGGTGGTGGTGGGCGGGGGCAACTCCGCCGCCGAAGCCGCGCTCGATCTCTGGCGCTGTGGCGCCGACGTCACCCTGACCCACTTCGGCCCGACGTTCGACAAGAAGATCAAGCCGTGGATTCTGCCCGACCTCACCAATCGCATCGCCGAAGGGAGCATCCACATCTGCTGGAATGCCCGGGTGACGGCAATCGACGGCTCGGCCGTGCACGTACACGTGGATGGCGACGAACGCCTGCTCGAGGCGGATCACGTGTACCTGCTCACGGGGTTCTCGCCCAACGTGGACCTCGTGCGGTCGGTGGGCGTCCCGATCGACGCCGCGACCGGCATTCCATCGCACGACCCCGCGACCCTGGAAACGACCGTTGCCGGAGTGTTCATCGCAGGAGTGGTCATCGCCGGCTACGACGCGAACAAGGTGTTCATCGAGAACGGGCGGTATCATGGAGACAAGATCGTGGCGCGTCTGGTGGGAAGCACGCCACCGGAGACCCCGGGGGTGAGCAGGGATTTGGATGGTGGGTAGGATGGGCGATAGGCGATTGGCGATGGGTGGCAGACGGCAAAACATGCGAGGGAGACATGGGGCGTCAGTACCGTGGCACGCGACGGGAATTCATCGGAACTGCCGGCAGCTGTGCGGCGCACCTGGCGATGGTGGCCGCGGGCCTGCCGTTCCTTTCGCGTCGGTTGTGGGCGGCGCAACCGTTAGGCAGCGTAGTGGCGCAGGAGCCGTTTGGGCGTCTCGAGCAGGTGGCAGAGGGTATCTGGGCGCTGATCTCCACTCCACTCACCGGAGACCGCACGACGCTGAGTAATGGCGGGTTGATCGCAGGGCGGAGTGGCGTGCTGGCTATCGAGGGGTTCATGACGCCAGAGGGCGCGCGATGGCTAGCCGGCAAGTCAAGAGAGCTGACCGGGAAGTGGCCCACGCACGTGGCGATCACGCACTATCATGCCGATCATTCCAACGGGGTTGCCGGCTATGCGGGCGATGGGACGGCCACGGTGCACCTGACCGCGGCCACGCTCGGGCTCGTGCTGGAGAAGAACCAGCCCACCGACGCCACACGTGCCGCGGCCCTCAACGACGCCGTGCTCCTCGACACGACACGCGAATCGTCGATTGATCTCGGCGGACGCACGGTGCGCATGGTACCGCGCACCGGACACACGGCGAGCGACATCACCGTCGAGGTCGACGATCCCTCGGTCGTGTTCTGCGGTGACCTCGTCTGGAATGGAATGTTCCCCAACTACGTGGATGCACGGCCTATCGCCCTGGCAACGAACGTGAATGCACTCCGCCGCACGCGTACCACGACCTACGTTCCCGGTCACGGTAACGTGGGCACCGAGGCGGACGTCGCGCGGTACGTAGCGATGCTCGGAGAGGTCGAGGACGCGGCGCGTCGTGCCGTGCGCGAAGGGTTGAGCGCCGAGCAGGCTGCCGCGGCGTTCCACCTCCCGGAGGCGTTAGGCGAGTGGACGCTGTTCAACCGCGCGTTCTTCCAGCGGGCGTTCGAGGCGTGGGGACGAGAGCTCAGATAGAGCGGATCGCGGAGGGCGGGGAGCGGGGGTCGGTCGTCGACGTTGCCGTTCTGGGCGCCGGACCGGCTGGCGCGGTCGCGGCCCGTCTCCTCGCCGACTGGGGGCACTCGGTCGTGCTCGTCGATCGCGAGGGCGGACGGCGGCCGTTGGCCGAATCGATTCCGCCGAGTTGCATTCCGCTGCTGGATGCCGCGGGCGTCCGTCAGGCCATCGACAACGCCGGCTTCATTCGCGCCACGGGCAACACGGTGTGGTGGGGCGGGGCGCCGCAGCGGGTCGAGAATTTTCCGCAGGGCGCGCATGGGTTCCAGGTCCTGCGCTCGGCATTCGATGATGTGCTGCAGGCGTCGGCGGTTTCGCGAGGGGCGACGCTGATGCGTCCCGCCACAGCCGTGCGCGTGGTCGACGCTGATGGCACGTATGCGGTGGCACTTTCCACGCCGAACGGACTGCAGGCGATCCGCGCGCAATGGGTCCTCGATTGCACCGGGCGCAGCGGGGTGCTCGCGCGGACAACGCGCCGCGGTCCGGGAGAAGGGCTCCGCACGATCGCTCTCGTGGCGGAGTTCGATCAATCCGGCGGCTGGAGCCTGCCTGACGAGTCGCACACCCTCGTTGAAAGCACGGACTGGGGATGGGGGTGGTCCGTGCCCGTCAGCGAAACGAGGCGGTTCGTGACCATCATGTTGGACCCATCGGCGACGCTCCTCGCGGCGGGCCCCGAGCTCGAAGCGCGATACCGTGAGTTGCTCTCGCGCCTGCCGGCGCTTGGTCCGCTCGTCCAGGGAGCGACGAGGGTGGTGGACCCCTGGGCCTGCGATGCCACGCCTTACGAGTCCCGCGAGGTCACCGGCGTGCGCACGCTGCTGGTGGGCGACGCGGCGAGCTTCATCGATCCACTGTCGTCGTTTGGAGTGAAGAAGGCGCTCGCGTCAGCGTGGCTGGCGGCGGTGACTACCCACACGAATCTCCTCACCCCGGAGGTGGGGGACGCCGCCCTTGCGCTGTTCAGTGCGAGGGAACGCGACTACGTGACGGCCGCATCGCGCCAGTTGGGTAGCGTGTCTCGACAGGCAAACAGCGACCGGGGGGCATTCTGGGCGGCCCGTGCTTCGCTCGATGCGGACGAGGTCGAGGCCGCCTCCGTGGAGCGCCTACGTGAGGATCCCGATGTCCTTGGCGCCTTTCAGGCGCTGCGCGATCGTGCCACGGTGCGGCTCGCCGAGTCGCCGCAGCTGCGGAGGGAAGTCCAGCCGTTGATTCGAGGCAACCTCGTGGTGCTGGAGGACCATGTGGTGATGCCGCGACTGCACACGCCGATCCGGTACGTCCGCAGTGTGGATCTCGTGGCGGTGCTCGAAGCCGCGGTACGGTGCAACGATGTGGGAGAGATGTACGGGCGATACGTGCGCCGTCTCGGACCGGTATCGCTTCCTGATTTCCTCGGGGCGCTCAGCGTTGCGATAGGCAAGGGTGGTCTCATCTCGCTTGACAGTGAGCCTCGCGATCCATAGAACATGCGCATCCAGAATACGGAGACTCATGGCTGGACGAAGGGTCCTAACGACGGCTGTCATCGCGGTCGCGCTGGGCGCGATTCCGGCGCGTAGCGCGGCACAACGTGCCGCAAGCGACACGACGGGCTTTGTGATCAACGATCCCGTCGTCCTGCGAAAGTGTGCCGGGTGTCACAAGGCCGACTCGGCGGGACGCATGACCCGGCTCTCGTACATGCGCAAGACGCCGGAGGGTTGGGAGGCGTCGGTCCGTCGCATGGCGAGCCTGAACAACGTAAGAATGGATCCGGACGAGGCGCGGGCCATCGTGAAGTACCTGAGCAACCATCAGGGGCTCGCTCCCGGCGAGATGAAACCCGGGCGATTCGAAACGGAGCGACGCCTCGTCGACTACCGCTACACGGCCGACGCTCCGACCGAACGGACCTGCCGGGCCTGTCACTCATTAGGGCGGGTGATCACGCAGCGGCGCACTCGCGGGGAGTGGGAGCTGTTGATTGCCACGCATCGGGGCTATTACCCCGGATCTGATTTCCAGGCCTTCCGCCGGACCGCTCCGACGCACCCGGACAGCACTCCGCAGCCACATCCGATGGAGCAGGCGGTGAATCACCTGTCGCGCGCCTTTCCGCTGCGCACGGCGGAGTGGAACTCCTGGTCCGCAACAATGCGACCGGCGCCGCTCGAAGGCTCCTGGATCCTCTCGGGCTACGAGATGGGCCGCGGCGCCTTCTTCGGTCGCTTCACGATGACGAAGGTGCCGGGCACGACGGACGAGTTCACGACTCGCGCGACGTACCGGTTTGCCGGCGGCGGGGCGCCGGTCACGCGTGAAGGGAAATCGGTCGTGTACACGGGGCATCAGTGGCGCGGGCGTTCGTCAGTCGTGGGCACGCCGGCGGACAGCGCCTGGCGCGAGGTCATGTCGGTGGAACCGGGATGGCAGGAGATATCGGGGCGGTGGTTCCGTGGCGGCTACGATGAGTTCGGGATGGATGTGACTCTCCATCGTTTGGGTGCAGGGGCCACGGTGACCGGCGTTTCACCGCGCGCCTTCAAGGTGGGAGCGCGCGACGTCGAGGTCACGGTGTTCGGTGCCAACCTTCCCCGCGCGCCGTCGGCGTCGTCGATCGACTTTGGTCCCGGCACCGTCGTCGAGCGCGTCGTGAGCTCCTCCGGCGACGAGCTGGTGCTGCGGATCCGCGTGGACACGGCGGCGAGCGTCGGCGTGCGTGACCTGTTCGTGAGCGGGGCCGCTCTCCGTGGCGCGGTCGTCACCTACAAAAACGTCGATCGCATTCGGGTCTCGCCACTGGCGGGGATGGCGCGCGTGGGGGGAGTCCGTTTTCCCAAGCAATACGCGCGGTTCGAAGCAAGCGGATTCCTCCATGGCCCCGACGGGAAGGCCGAGACGGAAGACGACATCGACATCGGCGCGGTGCCCGTCGTCTGGAGTATCGAGGAGTACGGCGTGACCTTCAAGGACGACGACACACAGTATGTCGGCACGATCGACCAGACGGGATTCTTCACCCCGAACATCGACGGGCCTAACGCCCAACGGAAGGGGAATCGCAACAACATCGGCGACGTGTGGGTCGTCGCCACGTATACTCCGCCCGGCGGTCGTCCGCTGAAGGGCCGGGGCCACCTGATCGTGACGGTGCCGCTGTACATGCGGTGGGAACCCACGAGGACGACACCCTGATGCTGCTGCGACGTGGAGAGTTTCATGCGTTTGACGCCGATGGGGCGCCGCACGTGTACCTGGTGCCGTCGGCCGCGGTGTTTCGCCTCGACGGTCCGTCGGCGGCCGTGCTCGATGCGTTAGGCGATGAGGATCTGGCGCACCACGCGCTCGTCGAGCGGCTCGCCCCGCGCTTTGCCGCTCCACTGGTCGAGGAGACGGTACAGGAGCTGATCGCCGCGCAGGCGATTCGCACCGTGGCTGCTCCTCCGCCACGCTCCCAGGCCGAGGGACCTCGCAAGCGCATCCCGCTGACCACGCTCGTCATGAACGTGACCAGCAAGTGCAACCTGAGCTGCAAGTACTGCTACGAGTATGGCGAGGACCGCATCGTCGAAGCGGCAGCCAAGCCCCGCTTCATGAGCGAGGAGACGGCCCGCGAGAGCGTGGACTTCATGTTCAAGGAATCGGGGGCATCGAAGCGCGTGCATCTCACCTTTTTCGGTGGCGAGACCCTGCTCAACTTCAAGGTCCTCCAGTACTCGTTGAGCTATGCCAAACGGCGGGCGGTGGAGTTGGGCAAAGACGTCGACGCCAGCCTGACGACGAACGCCACGCTGCTGCGCGAAGAGATCATTGACTGGATGGTGGAGAACGACGTCGGCGTCACGGTATCGATGGACGGGGCGAAGGACCAGCAGGATGCCCTGCGCGTCTTCGCCAACGGCATGGGGAGCTACGACCGGGTGATCCCGGGGGTGAAGGAGTTGCTCCGGCGGCACAACCGCCGGCCGATCGGGGCCCGCGTCACCCTGACGAAAAACAACCTCGACGTCGTGGGCATTTACCGCCACCTCAAGGAAGAGATCGGGTTCTGGGAAGTCGGCTTCGCGCCGGTGACGACGTCGTGGCAGCGCGACTACGCCATCCAGGACGAGGGATTCGAGTTCATGCTGGTCCAGTTTCAAACGCTGGCGAAAGAATACCTCGACACCTCGCTGGCGGGGCGGCACCATGGCTTCTCGAACGTGCGCGACACGGTCGAGGAGATCCACAAGGGCGTGGCCAAGGCCTACCCGTGTGGCGCCGGACTCGGCTTGTTAGGCGTGGCCACCGACGGCGATGTGGCGCTCTGCCACCGGTTTGCCGGCTCCGATTCGCACAAGCTCGGGACCGTCCGCGATGGGGTCGACCACGATGTGCAGGACGATTATCTCCGCCGGCACCACATCGACAACAAGACCGACTGCCGCACCTGCTGGGCGCGCTCCCTCTGCGCCGGCGGGTGCTACCATGAGGCACACACCCGGTATGGCTCGACCGAACGCCCCAACCTCCACTATTGCGACTGGATTCGCCGCTGGAGCGCCAGCTGCCTGGAAGTGTACGCCACTCTGGCGGCGCGACGTCCCGAGTTCCTGCGGCAGTTCGACGCCTAACGTGAGGCACGCATGCGTCATTTGAAGGCCGTCAATCGCAAGGCGCACACGATCGAGGACATGCACGATGCCCCCGACGTCGTCGCCCTGCAGGGCACACAAGGTCCCCGCGTCCCCGAGGGACCGCACATTCCCCTCGGATGCTCGTTCGTGTTCGCGCCGGGATGGGAAGTGGACAGCACCGGATCGACGGCCGGGCTCTGCCAGCCGGTGGAGCGCGACCTGTACGACTGCTATGTCACCTGCTTCTGGCCGATCCACGTGCCCGACCTGTACAACCACGCCCCCGACTGGACGGCGAAGTGCGCCGCGGCACAACAGGATTGGCGCAAGATTGACCTGATCTTCCCATGAGCGTCGCTGGCGACATCACCCACATCGCCGCAACCGCCGCGTGGCTGCTGCTCCTCGGCGCGTCCGCCGGCGCGCAAGGTCCAAGCGGCGGCACCGGCACCGTGTACTACGGGACCTACGACAAGAAGATCCTGGTGATCGACGAGGCGACGATGACGGTCCGCGATTCGATGCGCGTCGCGATCGGCATTCCCATCGGGCTCTCGCTCTCCGGCGACCGGAAGAAGATGTACGCGATCGAACCCAGGTTCGAAGAGGTGGAGGTCTTCGATCTGGCCACGCGCAAATCGGTCGACCGGTTCTCGCTGTCAAACGATACGCTGCGGGTGCGGATCACGGGGTTCAACATCGACCCGCGCGACCGGTTTGCCGTGTTCCTGGTCAAGACCATGCGCCGCAGGTCGGACCGGTTCGAGATCGGCAAGCCGACGCTGCTCAAGTACGACCTGGCCAAGAAGGTGGTCACCGACACCATCAAGTGGCCGGAAGGGCAGGAGCGCGAGTTCGCCCAGATCCTGTTCTCCCCCGACGGGGACCTGATGTACTTCTTCACCGTCGAAGACATCCTGATCTACGACACGCGGACCCTCAAACAGGTCGACCGGTGGGATCTGCAGCGCTCGATCGACGATGGCATGGGAACCTGGAGCTTCGGGTTTCCGGAGAGCCTGTACGAGGAGCCCGGCTACTTCACCGGTCTGTTCCGTACGACCGACCCCGTGAATCGTCGCACGCTGATGGGCGTTGCCCGCGTGGACCTCGTGCGCCGCAACGTGGACAGCTTCTACACGTTAGGCCCGAGTGAAGGTGTGGGCTTCGCATTGGCGCCCGGTCGGCGTCGAGCGTACGGTCTCCGCCAGCAGGTGGGAAACTATCAGTTCTGGATGTTCGACCTCGACGCCCGCCGCGTCGTGCAGCGCGTCGACTTCGAGGGCCGCCCGCGCATGGGACTCACGGTGAGCACCAATGGGCGCCTGTTGTACGTCCACACCGCCGGCCCGACGATCGACCTGTACGACGCCGAGACGCTGCGGCACGTGCGGACCGTGGAATTCCGGGCGGACATGACGGATGTGATTGTGGTACCATGAGTGGGGATTCGCGAGTGGGTAGCTGATGGGTCGTGGGTAGCTGGATGGTGATCGAGGCCGCGTTTTCTGCACATTGAGGATTCTCGTATACTCGAGAGCCCTCAGGCGCCGCCCGTGCACTGCCACCTCTACCCACGATCTACTACCTCCTCCCCACTCGCCGTTGTCCACCGACCTCCGCCGAGCCCTCAGCTACGTCCGTCCGTACTGGACGCGCCTGCTGCCGGTCGTTGTCCTTTCACTCGTCGGCACGGGACTGTCGCTGGTCCAGCCCTTTCTGTCCAAGGTGCTCGTCGATCGAGCGCTGCTGGGACGCGACTTCGGCGCCCTCGTCTGGACGGTCGCGGCGTTCCTCGGGCTGACAGCGGCCGGACTCCTCGTCAACGTAGTGAGCGGCCTCCGCTACACGCGGGTGTCCGCGGACATTCTGTTCGACATGCGGCTCGACGTCTTCCGGCACCTGCAGCGACTGTCGCCACGGTACTTTGCCGCCACGCCCCTCGGGCAGATCGCCTCTCGCGTCAACAGCGACATCGCCGAAGTGCAGCGGGTCGTCGCCGAGGTCGCCCTCGCCTGGTTGGGCCAGCTGGTGTACCTGATCGGCAGCGTGGTCATGTTGGTCGTGCTCGACGTCCGGCTGTTCCTTGTTGGACTGCTGGCGCTGCCCGCCGCGTTCTGGGCGCTGATCGTCTACCGACGGCGTCTCGAGGCGTCGGTGTCCGTCGTGCGCGACCACAGTGCCGGGGTAGGCACGTTCCTCATTGAAGCACTGCAGGGGATGAAGCTCCTCGTGGCGCACAATGCGCAGCAGCGATCCGAGGACGAGTTCCGCCGGCGGAATCAAGGCTTCGTCTCGGCACTCATGGCCATGCGGCGCCTGACCTACCTCTCGGGCGGGCTTCCCGGCGTGCTCCTCGCCGTGGGGAGCGCAGCGGTCTTCCTCTACGGCGGCTGGCGCGTGATCAGCGGCGCGATCTCCATGGGCACACTCGTCGCCTTTGCCGCCTACCAGATGCGGCTCCTGACCCCTGTGCAGGGCCTCATGGGACTCTACTCGAGCATCGCGACGGCAAAGGTGTCGCTGCGACGCGTGCAGGAGATTCTCGACGCTCCGGTGGACGTCGCCGATGCGTCCGCACCCTCGCCGGCCCTCATCACCGGCGGTGCGCTCGAGCTGCGAGACGTGGCATTTGCCTTCGACCGTGGCGTGGTGCTCGACGGAGTGTCGCTGCGGATCGAGCCCGGCGCCATCGTCGCGCTGATTGGCATGAGCGGTGGTGGCAAATCGACGCTTGCCGACCTCCTCGTGCGCCATGCCGATCCGCAACGGGGCCAGGTGCTCCTCGACGGACATGACCTGCGCACCCTGCCCCTGGCCACGGTGCGAGCTGCGGTCACCGCGGTGGAAACCGAGCCGTTCGTTTTTCATGCATCGATGATGGACAACCAGCGCGGTGCTGCACCAGCGGCGACCGACGAGCGACTGGTCGACGCGCTGCGCCTCGCCGGACTCGGCTCCTGGCTCGAGGCTGCGCCAGCCGGTCTCCACAGCGTTTTGGGTGAACGAGGTCGTGCGCTCTCGTCCGGTGAGCGCCAGCGGCTCGCACTCGCCAGGGCCTTCCTGGCCGAGCCGAAAGTCCTCGTGCTCGATGAGGCGACCGGCGCTCTCGATCCGGCCACCGAAGCGGCCGTGTTCGGCGCCATGAGTCCCTGGTTGCGGGAGCGCACCGTCCTGCTGATCACCCATCGACCGCAGGTGGCTGCACTCGCCGATCGTGTGATCGTGCTCGATGGCGGACGGGTTGTCGAGGATGGAAACCCGTCGGAGCTGTCGGAACGACCTGGACCCTACGCCCAGGTGTTTCGCCAGGCGGTGACCGTCACGTGACCGACCGGCGCCTAACGTGGACACCGGGAACCGGGGACGGAGCGGGAGCCGTGCGTATCGCGGTCATCGATAGCGGAATCGCCGCGGGTCACCCACACGTGGGCGACGTGGCCGGCGGAATCGCCCTGGTCGGCGATGACCCCGCCGACATCGCCGATCGATTGGGGCACGGCACCGCAGTCGCCGCGGCGATTCGCGAGAAGGCACCGCAGGCGCTGCTCATCGCCGTGCGCGTGCTCGATCGGCAGCTGGCTACCAGCGCTCGCATTCTGGCACAGGCCATCTCGTGGGCGGCCGGAAATGGGGCGCGTCTGATCAACCTGAGCCTCGGCACCACGAACCCAGCGCACACGCCCCTGTTCGAGGCAGCCCTGCTCGTTGCCGCCGAACATGGCGCACTCGTCGTGTCCGCACGTGGGGAAGGGGAGCTTCCCTGGTTTCCGGGGTCGCTGCGTGGGGTCATCGGCGTCACGGCGGATGATGCATCGCCGCGCCTCTCGCTCGGCGTCACCGAGGGACCGTTAGGTCGGACCATCGTGACGTCGCCATTTCCCCGGCCAATTCCCGGCGTGGCCAACGAACGAAACCTCTCGGGGGTCTCCTTCGCGGTAGCGAACGCCACAGGGCTCCTGGCCCACGCGCTTCACAGAGAGCCTGACCTCCGCACGGCAGACGACGTGTGGGAGTGGATCGCTTCCAAGGCCGTGCTCGCCGGAGTCCATTCCCTTATCTTGCCGGAGCAGGCCGCAGGGACCTCGGAGTAGACGCGGTTACGCGCGTTACCCGTTCACCCGTTCACTCGTTGGCAATGCCCTACCCTGATGTCATGGACAAACTCGTGTCGCTGTGCAAGCGGCGCGGTTTCATTTTCCAGTCCTCTGAGATCTACGGTGGCGCCGGCGCGGTGTGGGACTACGGGCCGCTGGGGGCGGAGCTCAAGCGGAACATCAAGGATCGCTGGTGGAACGCCATGGTTCGGGCCCGCGACGACATCGAGGGGCTCGATTCGTCGATTCTGATGCATCCCAAGGTTTGGGAGGCGTCGGGTCACGTGGCCGGCTTCACTGACCCGATGGTCGACTGCAAGGCTTGCAAGGCGCGCTTCCGGGCGGACCAGCTCGAAGATGCCCAGTGTCCACGAAAGCCGAGCAAACATCCGGGGGAGCACGCCGACTGCGACTTGACCGAGCCGCGGCTGTTCAATCTGATGTTCAAGACGCACATCGGTCCGGTGGAAGACACGGCGAGCGTGGCCTACCTCCGTCCGGAAACGGCGCAGGGCATCTACGTCAACTTCCTGAACGTCCAGCAGGCGTCGCGACAGAAAGTGCCGTTCGGCATCGCCCAGATCGGCAAGGCGTTCCGCAACGAGATCACCCCGGGCAACTTCATTTTCCGAACGCGCGAGTTCGAGCAGATGGAGATGCAGTTCTTCGTCGACCCCGAGTCGGACCACATGCAATGGTTCGAGTTCTGGAGGGGCCAACGGATGGAATGGCACCGCGCGTTAGGCCTGGCCGAGGACCGCCTGTTGTTTCACCAGCACACGGAGCAGGAGCTGGCGCACTACGCGCGCGCCGCCTTCGACATCCAGTTCGATTTCGGCGGCGGCCTCGGGTTCCAGGAGATCGAGGGGGTGCACCATCGCGGCGACTTCGACCTGTCGCGCCACCAGGAATCCTCCGGGAAGCGCCTCGAGTATGTCGACCAGGTTTCCAACCGGCGCTACACACCGTTTGTCGTCGAGACCTCGGTTGGCGCGGATCGTACGACGCTCGCCCTGTTGGTGAACGGGTATCGCGAAGAAGCGGTGCCCGGGGAGCAGGAGGGACGGGTCGTGCTCGGGCTGGATCCGCGACTTGCCCCCGTGAAGGCTGGCATCTTTCCGCTGGTCAAGAAGGACGGCATGCCGGAGCTCGCCGAAAAGCTCGCCAAGGAACTGCGGGCGCGGTTCCCGGTCTTCTACGACGAGAGCGGCGCCATTGGGCGGCGGTACCGGCGGCAGGATGAGGTGGGCACGCCATTCTGCCTGACGGTCGACGGTCAGACGATGCAGGACGGAACGCTCACTGTGCGCGATCGCGACACGCTCGCCCAGCATCGTGTGGCCGCGGATCGCGTGCTCGAATACCTGTCGGTGCGGGTTCTCTAACGAGGGGAAGCGGAAAGGGATCGTGCCCGTGCAAAACCGGGTCCGGGCGCCCCTGACGTCTCTTGCGCTCATGCGAATCTCCAGTCTTCCCGATGCGGAGCGCGAGTCGGTGCTGTGGGAAACCATCCAGCATCTGCAGGCACTGATCCGCATCGAATCGGTCAACCCACCCGGCAACGAGATCGGGGTCGCCCGATACCTGGTCGACGTGCTCCGAGGCGCGGGCGTTGACGCCGAGCTGTTCGAGCCCGCCCCCGGTCGTGGCGCGGTGATTGCTCGGGTCCGCGGGTCCGGGCGAGCCCGGCCGTGCCTCCTCATGGCGCACATGGACGTTGTCGGCGTGGAGCGTGAGAAGTGGCGCCAGCATCCCTTCTCTGCGGGGATCGATGAGGGCTACGTCTACGGCCGGGGTGCCATCGACGACAAGGGAATGCTGGCCACGAACCTGCAGGCGACGCTGCTGCTCCAGCGCTCCGTGCGTGCTACCGGGGAGCTTCCTGACCGCGACCTGATCTTCCTCGCCACGTCGGATGAGGAAGCCGGCAGCGACTACGGGATCGATTGGGTCCTCGCGCATCATCGGGACCTGATTGACGCCGAGTTCGCCCTGAACGAAGGGGGCCGGATCCGCGTGATCGACGGACGTCCGATCTATGCGGCGGTCCAATGCTCGGAAAAGGTGCCGCATAACGTGACCGTGACAGCCCGTGGCCCCGGGGGTCACGCCGCCGTGCCCCACGACGGCAATGCCATCGTCAGGCTCTCGCGCGCTCTGGCGCGGATCTCCGAGCACCGCGAGCCGTTGGCGCTCCTGGACATCACGCGTGACTACTTTCTGTCGCTGTCGGCTGTTTGGCCTGACGAGACCGTACGCGCGGCGATGGCGGACGTGGCCAGCGACGATCCGGCGCGCAGGGAGCGGGGCGCCGGCGTGCTGAGCGCTGTTCCGCTGCTCGACGCGGTGATGCGCAATGGGATCTCGCCCACGCTGGTGAGCGGCGGCATCCGGTCGAATGTGATCCCGACCGAGGCGCACGCGACGCTCAACGTCCGTACGCTGCCCGGTCATTCGATCGACGACGTGCTCGTCCGCCTTCGGCACGTAGCGAACGAGCCGAACCTGGAGTTCAGCGTCAAGGCCAGTGGCACCGAGGCCCCAGCCTCCTCGCCGGAGGCTCCCGCGTTTGTCGCGATCCGCCACGCGATCTCGCGACTGGACCCATCGATCATAACGGTGCCATATCTCAGCACCGGCGCCACAGACTCGGCCATGCTCCGTCGTGCGGGGATTCCCTGCTATGGCCTCCTCCCCTTTCCTCTCACACAGGAGGATGAGTCCCGCATGCACGGGCACGACGAACGAGTGCGCGTGAACGCGGTGGGGTTCGGACTCTGGTTGACGTGCGGGATTGTAGACGAGTGGACGCGTACGGCACGAGTCGACGAGTCGACGAGTCGACGAGTGGACGAGTAGCGAGTGGACAGGTCGAGAGCATTGCTCTCCTTCCCACTGGGCCAGATCTTGGTTTGACTCCCGTCCACTCGTCCACTCGTCCCGAAGGTCCAATTGACGTCCGCACTCATCACCGGCGCCTCTCGGGGCATTGGTCGCGCGATTGCGCGGCGACTGGCGTCGACGCACCACATCATCGGGCTGGCCCGCTCCCGCGATGCCCTGCAATCGTTAGGCGAGGAGGTCGCGGCCCTGGGCGGCACGTTCACCGGTCTCGAGGTCGATCTGCAGGATCGCGCCGGGCTGGCGCTCGCACTGGAGGGCGTCACCTGTGAGGTCCTCGTCAACAACGCCGGCGTGATGCACAAGAAACCACTCGTCGAGCTGACGCCCGACGAGTGGCACCGGATGGTCGACGTCAACCTCAACGCCCTCTATCATGTCACGCGAGCGGTTCTTCCGGGCATGATCGCGAAAGGCCACGGCCACGTGATCAACGTCGCCTCGATCACCGGACGCACCGCCTTCGCGGGAGGGAGTGGCTATGCAGCGACCAAGCATGCCGTGCTGGGGCTGACCGAGAGCCTGATGCTCGAGGTGCGCGATGCCGGGGTGAAGGTGTCCTGCGTGATGCCCGGATCCGTGGCCACGGAGCTGTCGCCGGGCGGATCCGCGGTCGACTGGTCCCTGCGACCGGAGGACGTCGCCGAGTGCATCGCCACGATCCTCTCGATGCCGCGGCACGCGCTGATCTACCAGGTCGAAGTACGTGCGGCGCGGCCCAGGACCAGTAAGTAGCGGGTGGTGGGTAGTACAGGCCACCCACTACCCACACCCCACTACTCACTTAGCTTCCCCCCGTGCCTCGTTCCAAGATCCTCACTCACGAGCGTTTCGCGCGACCGCCGGCCCCGGACCCCGCACAGCGCGAGCTCACTGCGCTCCGCGAGATCGTGCACACGTTTCTCAATGCGGACCGGCCGGAGGAGGTCTTCCAGTTCGCGCTCGATCGCGTCAGCCCACTGATCGGGGCCAGCTTTGCCTCCGTCTATCTCGTCGACGGGGTCTCGGAGTTGATGCGGCTCGCAGCGGCATTCAACTGGCCCGCGAAGTACCGCCCCTGGCTGGGAGAGACACGGATCCGGCTCGGATTCGGGCCGAGCGGTGAGGCGGCGTCAGAGCGAAGAATGATCGAGGTTCCCGACGTCAACACAGACAAAGCGCTCGAGGATTGGGCCGAGGTGGCGGCCGAGCTCGGGTTCCGCTCGCTCGTCGCACTGCCGCTCGAGGATGCCGCCGGCACCCTCGGTGCGGTGACGTTCTATTTCTCGGAGACCGGGACGCCCTCGCCGGAGCGACGCCACCTGATGCGGCTCGTCGCCGACCAGATGGCCGCCACGGCCGAAAAGGTGAACGCCGTCGACAATCTTCGGCGGACGACCGCCGCATTTTTGGAAGCGAACGCGGAGCTCGAGCGACAGTATGCGGCCGTCCGCCAGGCGCGGCGGGTCAAGGACGAATTCCTCGCCAACGCGTCCGACCAGCTCCGCACGCCGGTGACCACGGTGATCACTGCCCTCGAGAGGCTGCAGGGAGCGGCGGGATCCACCGAGCCGACCCTTGCGGGCGCCCACCTGGCGGCGAACCAGCTCCTGTGGCGCGTCGACGAACTGCTGGAGTACGCCGCCCTTCAGGCTGGTGGTGTCCCCATCGATACCGACGAGTTCGAGCCGCACGAAGCGATCGAGGGCGCGCTCCGCGTGGTGGAGTTCCACAGCTGGAACGCCCACGTGCGCCAGGCCGAGCGCGGCGAGAGGTCGATTCGCCTCCGCACGGACCGGCGGAAAACGACTCGTATTCTCGCTAGCTTACTCACCACGGTGATGCAGTGGGCTCCCGAGGACGAAGTGGTAATCGGATACGCCGCGGACAACGATACCGTCCGGTACCGCGTTCACAGCTCGGCTGTTGTGGTCCCACGGGAGGCGCGAGATGCGCTCCAGGAGGGGTATCGGACAATCGAAGGCATTACGGGAGGCACGGGACTGGGCGTCGCCCTGGCGCGACAGCTCGCGCGTCTGTTAGGCGGCGACCTGGTTGTGGTGTCCTCCGCGGATGAAGGCCTGACAATGACCGTTGAACTTCCTTGTGAGTGGGTGGCGGGTAGCGGGTAGTGGGTGCAGGAAGCGCTGCGTGTCAGCCATCGCCCATCGCCCATCGCCTAACGCCTCACCCACTACCCTGTACCCGCTACCCGCTACCCGCCTGCAATGCCTCAGTCCATCTTCACTCACATCACATCCCGCGATCCCTCCAGCGTACTTCGCGCGGCGGGCGACTTCTTCGCGCGGCGCAACTCGCTATATGCCGCGTTTGTGGAGCAGGAGAGCGACCGGCACATCACGCTTCGTGGCCAGGGAGGTGAGGAAGTGGCGATTGCCGTGACCGCGGACGGGCCCAACACCCTCGTGACAGGATCGACCTACATGTTCGATGCGCAATTGCAGCGGTTCTTCTCCACGCTGCCGCCGGCGACGACCGTCGGGGAGGCCGCATGAGCGCCTCCTTCACGGCGTCGCTTCGTAGCCGTCCCGCTGCCATCCGATTGGGCACGGGCAATGAACCGCTGATCACACTGCGCGTACAGATCCCCGAAGTCTGGGATACGGTACGTCTGGAACTACCGGCCGACACGCCGGTCTCGATCATCAAGGAGCGCGCGCTCCAGGCGCTCATGCCGGACGTCGAGCATCCCGAGGATTTCGTGATCAAGATCAACGGTTGGGAGGTGCTCGACGAGAATGCCACGTTGACTGCAGCCGGCGCAAAATCCGGCTCGATATTCCTCCTAACGAGTCGCCGCCGGCGTCCCGTCCGCTGAGTGCCGTAACGCCCCTCCATCGTCCCGACGCGGTCACCGGCGCACCAGACCAGCTGTTGGCTGGTGTGGCGAAGCTGCGTGATGAAGTCGGGCGCCGCATCGTGGGGCAGCGCGACGCCATCGATGAGTTGCTGATGGCGCTGCTCGCTGGCGGGCACGCCCTCCTCGTTGGCGTTCCCGGATTGGCCAAGACGCTCATGATCCGGTCGCTCGCCGAGTCCATGCAGCTCGAGTTCCGTCGTGTGCAGTTCACTCCCGACCTCGTTCCCAGCGACATTACGGGCACGGAGATCCTGGACGAAGACTCGGCGACGGGTACCCGGCATTTCCGTTTTGTTCGCGGGCCGGTGTTCGCCAACATCGTGCTCGCCGACGAGATCAACCGCGCCCCGCCGCGCACGCAGGCCGCCCTGCTGGAGGCCATGCAGGAGCATCGCGTCACTGCCGCGGGCGAAACGATGCCGCTCCCCGAGCCGTTCTTCGTGCTGGCTACGCAGAATCCGATCGAGCAGGAGGGCACCTATCCCCTCCCCGAAGCGCAACTCGATCGCTTTCTGTTCGACATCCGGGTGGGGTATCCGGGTGTCGACGAAGAAGTGGCGATCCTTCGCGCGACTACGGGTGCGCCGGGGGCCGAGCTGACGCCGGTGCTCGACGGAGCGCATACGAGGTCCCTACAGCGACTGACGAGGACGGTGGCAGCGTCCGAACCGATTCTCACGTACGCTGCGGCGATGGTGCGCGCATCGCGCCCGGAAGGCGGAGCGCCAGATGACGTGAAGCGTTTTGTGCGCTGGGGCGCGGGCCCGCGTGCCGGACAAGCGCTCGTCCTCGGCGCCAAGGCCCATGCGCTGCTCCAGGGGCGGATGGCCGTCACTCCGGCCGACATCAAGCGCGTCGCCCGACCGGTCCTCCGCCATCGCATCCTCACTAACTTCGCCGCGCAGGCGGAAGGTGTGGACGTGGAGCGGTTGATCGAAGTTGTTCTGGCGCACGTGCCGCTTCCGTCGAGTGGGATTGGCGTGTAAGAACGGACGGGCAGACGGGCGGACGCGCGCGGTTGTGCAGCGTTGCACATCGAGCGGTTTTCGCGCTTCGGGACACTCCCCTGCGGGTGAAATTCGCCGGGATCAGCTGGCTGTCCACCCGTCTGCCCGTTTGAACGTCTGAACGTCTGCCCGTCCATGACCTACGGCCCCCTGCTCGACTCCATCCGGACTCTCAGCTGGCCCGCACGCCGGCGCGTAGCGGGAACGCGAACGGGCGCACATGCGTCGCGTCTGCGGGGACGCGCGCCGGAGCTGAGCGAGTATCGGCTCTATCGACAGGGCGATGATCCGCGCGACCTCGACTGGAAGTTGCTCGCGCGGAGCGACCGGCCGTTTATCCGGCTCGCCGACGACCGCGCCATCCACGAGACCTGGTTCCTCCTCGACGCTTCGCCTTCCATGGCGTTTCCCGAGGCAACGATGGCCAAATGGGATTGCGCCTGCGCGCTCACCGTAGCGTTGACGTCGATCGCCCAGCGCGCAGGAGATCCTGTCGCCCTGATCGTTCCGGGTGCCAGCGCGCATTCACAGGTCGCGCCCACCACGCGACGTGACGCAGTCGTCGTGGTGGAACAGGCGCTGCGAGCCGCGACGCTTTCGTCAGCCGCTCCGCTCGCGCCGGCGCTGTCGCGCGTCGCGCCGGCGTCGCGCGTCGTGGTCATCACCGACCTGCTCGGCGATGAAGACGCGCTCCGGACCGCGGCCGCAGCGCACTTCGCGGGAGGTGGAGAGGTGATTCTCCTACATGTATTGTCGCGCCACGAGCTGGAGCTCGACCGCGACCTCGCGATCGTCCAAGATCCGGAGGCCCCGCGTGAGCTGCGACCGGTCGACACGACGAGCGCGGACGCCTATCAGCGCGGCCTCGACCGCTGGCTCACCAACTGCCGGCAGCAGTGGGTCTCGCTAGGCGCGACCTATGTTCGTGTGGTGGGGGAGGACGAGGCGGCCGGTGCGGTGCGGTCGGTGATTCAGGCCGTGCAGGTGGTGCGGGTGGGATGATGCGACTGGTGACGCCTGGGGTGCTCTGGATGGCCGGTATTGCGTGCGTGGCGATCCTGCTGCTCCATCTCCTGTCGTGGCGTCGTCCTCGCCCCCGACCGCTCCCCACCGCTCGATTCCTGCCGCCCGCTGCGCAGCCGTCGCGGTTCCGCCGTATCGAGCTGAGCGACGTGGCGGTGCTGCTGCTGCGCCTCGGTGCCATCAGCTCGTTGGGTGTGGCCGTGGCCGGCCCCGCCGTGACGTGGCGGCGGGCCGGTCTGGCGCGGGTGATCGTCGTCGACCGTTCGCGCGCCGTGGGCAGCGCCACGGACGTGGCGGACAGCGTGCGCGCGCTGACGACCGGGCTTGCCGAAACGCGCCTCGTGGCATTCGATTCGACCGCCACCGTCAGCACGCCTGACGAGTGGCTCGCATCGCCGCGGACGACGGCGGCGAGAGGGGAACCCGGTGCCGGTCTCGTCGCGGGAATTCGCGAGGCCGTCGACCTGTCGCGACGCTTCGCGCGTGTCGAGATCGTCCTGATCTCCCCCATGGTGGCCGAAGAGGCGAGTCCTGCGCTCCTCGAGATCGCGCGCGCATCGACGACTCCGGTGCGGTTCGTGCGGGTGGCGCCGGCGAGCGCGACGTCGCCACCAGCGAGAGAAGGGGCGGCCCTTCCCCCGCCAGAGGACGCGATCGGTGCCGCGGCGTGGTCCGCGTGGGGAGTGGTGCCGGGTCATCTCCGGCTCGTGCGCGGCGCCGCGACCAGCCGCGACTCCGTATTTGCGCGCTCCGGTGGGACGCTCGTGGTCTGGCCGATCGTCGCCGGTGCAGGGGGGGAGACGGAGGCACTGACTGCGGGAGACGTCGCGGTCGTCGGCCCCTGGACGCGCGGAGCCACAGTCGCCGCCGGCACGACGATGGCCCGCTGGAACGATGGTGCCGACGCTGCGACGCAACGACCGCTGGGAATCGGATGCATACGCGAGGTTGGCGTCGGTGTGCCCGACCGGGGTGACGCCACGCTGCGCCCGGCCTTCCTGCACCTGGTCCGGTCGATCACCGTTCCGTGTGTGTCGCCGGATCTGCGGCCGCTGACAGCCGGCGAGCTCTCGTGGCTGTCTTCGGGCGTATCGACCGGCACACCGGCCTTCACGGGCGCGGACGCCGCGAACGTGTGGTTGCAGCGCCTCCTGCTGGGACTGACCGTGTTGTTGTTAGGCGTGGAGTGGTGGCTGCGCGATCGCCGCCCGTCGAGCGCGGCCGCCGCGGGACGCGCATCGACCGTGGAGCGGAGGGTCGCATGACGGCACGGACGCTCGTCGAGGCCTGGAGAACCCGCATTGCCGCGACGGCGGCACTCTGCTCGCTGGCGATCGGCATCGGCGTCGCCGCATTGACCCGAGTGGCCGCGGAGTGGTTAGGCGGCGATCCACCGCAGGCGGTCGCCCTCGCGCTCACCGCCGGCTTCTGCGCCGGCGCGCTCGAGCTGATGCGCCGCGTGCGCGGGGAGCTCACGTCGACGCGCGTGGCGCTGTGGGTCGAGGAGCAAGCGCCGGCCATGCAGTACGCCCTGGTTTCGGCTGTCGAGGCCGATGACGCGACCGGCTGGTGCGAGGCACGGGTCCGTGCGGTGGACGTGGCTCCGGCCGCCTGGCGGGCGCTCGCGCGGGCGTTGCGCGGCCCGGCGATCGTCGCCGCCGCAGGGGTCGTTGTGCTGCTCGCAGCTCCGCCCGTGGATCCCGTATCCGCGGCGGCACGGCGACTGATCGAACGCACGTCGACTCCCGGTAGTGCGCTCTCCAGTATCCGCGCACGCATCGTGCCTCCGGCCTACAGCCGCCTTGCGCCGGAGCGCATCAACCAGCCTGATATCCTCCGTCCGCTGGTGGGAAGCACGTTGCACATCGAAGGTCGGCTTCCCGAGGCGGTGTCAGCGTCGGACGTTGTGGTTTCCATTGATCGCACGAGACTTCGCAGCCTGGCGGTGCGCGATGGGTGGAGCGTTGTAATTCCGGTCGACACGGTCACGCGCGTCGTCCGGCTGGCGCAGGGAGGGGCCAGTCGGCTCGTCATCATCGAGCCGCGAACGGACTCCCTCCCGGCCGTGCTCATACAGCTGCCGTTGCGTGATACGGTGTTGCGGGCGGGGAACGGCACCGTCGCGCTCCGCGCCCGCGCCTCGGACGACCTCGGGCTCGTCTCGGCGGCATTCGAATACATCGTGAGCAGCGGAGAGGGTGAGCGCTTTACATTCACAACGGGCACGTTAGGCATCGAGCGTTCGGCAGGCGCGCGCCTGGTCGACCTTGCGGCGTCGCTTGATCTCGCGGCGCTGAGGCTGCGTCCGGGCGACGTGGTGCATCTGCGCGCCGTGGCCCAGGATGGCAACACCGTCTCGGGCCCCGGTGTGGGGGCGTCCGACACCCGCAGCATTCGCATTGCTCGGCTCGGTGAGTACGACTCGGTCGCGGTCGAGGCCGCACCGCCCCCGGAGGCCGACAAGTCGCTCCTCAGTCAGCGCATGCTCATCAACCTCACCGAGGCGCTCCTCCGGCGCGTGCCCACACTCGAGCGCACCGCCGTGGTGAGCGAGAGCCGCCGCATCGGGCGTGATCAGGCCCGGCTGCGCAAGCAGGTCTCGGATCTCGTATTCGCACGTCTGGGAGACGACCCACAGGGCGAGCACTTCCACGGTGATGGGCACGCGCATAACGAGAACGAACCGCTCACGCGCACTCTGACCCCGGCAGAATTGCTCCAGGCGGCGGAGCGGGCGACGAATCGGAGCGCCGAGGTGACCGAAGCCGCGCACGACGAGACGCCGATCATCGCCATCAACCGGCCGCTGCTCGAGGCATACAACGCCATGTGGGACGCAGGACGTGAGCTCGACGCGGGCCAGCCCCGTGCCGCGCTCCCACCCATGTACGCGGCGCTCGCCGCCATTCAGAAGGCACGCACCGCAGAGCGTTTGTATCTCCGCGGCACCCCACCCCGCGTGGTCGTCGACGTCGGGCGCGTCCGGTTGCAAGGCAGGGAGCGAGGTCAAAGTGCCGTCCGTACCGCGCGACCACGGGTGGACCCCGTGCGCCGGTCGGCACTCGACCGGATGACGCGGGCGCTCTCCCTCACGTCCGGGGGTGCGGCCGCCGACTCGCTGCTGCTGGTGCGCCTCACGCTGGTCGGTCGCTTTGGCGATGCCGCGGAGGCAATGAGCGCGCTCATCGGCGACCTCCGCGAAGGTCGCAGTATCACGCCGAACGCCGAACGCGTGCGCCGACTGCTGGATGCCGGTGGTGCACGAGCCGATCGCGTGTCGCTCTGGGGTGGGAGGGGCTGGCAATGACGGAGTTCGTCTTCGCCACCGTGCAGTACGAGTCGGGCGACTGGGACAGTGCTCCCCTGGTCCCCGCCAACATCATCGACTCCATCGCCCGGTACACCGGGATTGCGGTTGCTCCGGCGGGCCGCATTGCACCCTTAGGCTCGGAAGAGCTCCTGCAGTATCCGCTCGCCTGGATGACGGGGCACCTTCCGGTGCGTTTCACGGCGCAGGAACGCCGGACACTGGCAAAATACCTCGAGCGCGGGGGCCTGCTGTTCGTGGACGATCACAATCACGACATCGACGGCATGTTTCACAGGACGGCCATCGAAGAGCTCGAACGTGTGGCGGGTCGGCTGAGCAAGCTTCCCAATCGGCATCCGCTGTATTCGGCGCACTTCCCGTTTCCCGACGGGCCTCCGAATACGAGCCATGAACTGAATGGCTGGGGCGACAACCTTCTGCATCCCTATCTCATGGGCGCGTCGTCGGGCGGGCGCTTGACGGTGCTCTACAGCAACAAGGACTACAGTTCGGAGTGGAACTTCCATCCCGACAACAAGCGGTTCTACGCCGTTGACAACACACGCTTTGCGGTAAACATCGTGGTGTATGCGCTTACCCGTTGACTGGCGCCCCGCGCTGGAGCGCGCCTTCCGCCTCGGGGCACTGGTGATCGCCGGCGTTCTGTTCTGGCGGGTCGCCACGCCGCGGGTGGCGGCGGTGGTGTCGGTCCCGCATACGCGTGTGCTGCGCACCGCCCTGACGGAAGCGACGCGTGCACGCACACCGGGCATTGATCTCACACTCGACTCGTTGCCTGGCGCGCCAGAGCGCGCGTGGGCGCAGGCACTCGCGCGGGCAGGGACTCGTGTGCGCTGGCGCCCTTTGGACTCACTGCCGGCGACTGCGCTGAGCATCGATCCAATCGCCGAGCCGCAGGGCGGTGTCCGCATTGTCGTCGCTGCACCCGGTGGATCTGTCGTCCGCTTGAAAGACAGCATCGGCGTGTTCGATTCCACGCGGATCGCCGGCGGAGGCGTTCGCGTCGTCGAGACGATCACGGGGAGCGCCATTCGGCTCGAGGCACGCGCGGGGACGGCGATCGCAACCGTGGTCGATTCCGTCGCGCTGCGACCGGTGCTGGTGCTTGCCCGGGCCGGGTGGGAAGGGACGTTCACGGCCGCGGCACTGGAGGAAGCGGGCTGGCGAGTCGAGACAGACTTCCTGGTGACCGGTCCGGCGGTGTCCCCGGCGGGACCCCTCACGACCGTCCGTACCGGCGATGCCATGCGGCCGATCGATACGACTCGCTTTGCCGCGGTCGTCGCACTGGACGAGAGCGCGCGCGCGAGAGCTGGCGCAATCGCGGCGTTCGTTCGCACCGGTGGTGGTCTGGTGCTTGGCCCAGGTGCCCTCGCCGCGCCGGCACTCGCCTCGCTCAGCCCCGCCCATCTGGGTCAGGCGTTCAAGGGCACCTTGGGAAGCCTGGCGGGCAACGCTCCCCGTGCCGGCCTTTCCGGCCGCAGGCTCCAGCAGGTGCGCGCCGATGCGGTCGTCCTGGAGCAACGCGGACCTTCGCCGATCATCGTGGCCCGTCGGGAACGGCTGGGCAGGGTGCTCCTGGTCGGCTACGAAGACTCGTGGCGATGGCGGCTGCAGGGAGGGGCGAACGCGATCGACGAGCACCGCGCCTGGTGGTCGGGCGGCGTCGGCTCCGTCGCGCGACCGGTTCTGGTGGCGCGAGACCACGTCGATGGGGCCGATCAGGCGCCGTATGCCGCACTTGCCTCACTGGGCCCCGCGTCGGCCAACATCGGTTCCGCGCTCCTTCCTGCGCAACGCTGGGAGCCGTGGCTGCTCGGTCTGTGTCTGGTGCTCCTCACGAGCGAATGGTTCTCGCGGCGCACGCGCGGTGCCCGATGACGGTCGCGTTTGTCTCGCATTCCGACTGCGGCCGTCACGACACGGGGTGGCAGCATCCGGAACATGTGGGGCGGCTGCGAGCCATCCCGCGGGCTCTTCGCAGCGAAGTCGATCTGTTCCAGACGCTGCTCCATCACGAGCCCCGCCATGCGACCGAGGAGGAGCTGACGCTCGCACACGATCCGGACTACATCGCACAGGTGAAGGAGGTGGTCACGCACGGCGGCGGAAGGCTCGACCCCGACACGGTGGCGAGTGATGGATCCTGGGCGGCCGCCACTGCCGCGACCGGCGCGGTGCTCGACGCTGTGGACCTGTCATTTGACGCGAGGGCGGTCCGGTCGTTCTGCGCCGTGCGTCCGCCGGGCCATCACGCGCTGCGGTCCCGCGCCATGGGGTTCTGCCTTTTCGGAAGTGTGGCGATAGCTGCACACTACGCCCGCACGCGTCACGGGGCGTCGCGCGTGCTGATCGTCGATTTCGACGTGCATCACGGCAACGGGACGCAAGCGCTGGTCGAGCACGAACCGGATATTCGATTCGTCTCCATGCACCAGTGGCCGTGGTATCCGGGAACTGGTCCCGCCGAGGATCACGGACCGCACCGGTCGGTCTTCAACGCGCCGATGCCTGCCGGCAAGCCCGCCACGCTCTACCTCGATGCGCTGAGTCGGGCGATCGATCGGGCCACCGTCTCGTGGGTCCCCGATCTTCTACTCGTATCGGCGGGGTTCGACTCGCTGCGCGGGGATCCGCTCGGCGGCTTCACCCTGGAAATCGAGGATGTGGACGTCATGACCCGGCAGCTCAAGGATCGTGCGGAGGCGTGGTGTGGGGGGCGCCTCGTCAGTGCCCTCGAAGGCGGCTATGATCCTCCACGACTCGGGGAAGCGGCTGTGGCACACTTGCGTGCGTTGCTGTAACGGAAAGACCTCATGGTCACGCTGGCGACCCGAACTGTTACGTGTGTGGTGAAAGCGAGCTAACTCCTTGTCAGTGAACGAGCAACAGAAGTAGGTGGGATGTGACCGGACGCACCCATGCAGTCGTCCTTGGTAGCGCGGGCGTGACGGGGCCCACCGGCACACAAACCAGTCGATTTGCAGGCACATCCACCGATACTCTCAGTGAGAGGAGGGTGGCGCGCCCGTCGTCGTGCGGCAGCGGTTCCGGACTCGTTAGGTACGGCGGGGATCCATCCAAATCGTTTCGGGAGTTTCGTGATTCGATCGTTCAGTGGCCGGCAGGCGGCGGTAGGCAACGAAGGCGTGTTGCTCTATGGTGTGGTGGCCCACGAGGCCGGCACCCTGCCGCGCGCGCTCGGCATCGACGTCGTTTCGCTTCGCGAGCTCATCGCACTCGTCAGGCGCGTTCCGTACACCCGCATCGACGCCTCCAGCGTCGCCATCGTCGACTACCGGTCGTCCGTCGAAAGCGCGTTCCGCGAGCGCGCCATCGTGCCTGCGCCCTTCGGCACGGTGTTTCGGTCGCGTGATGCGCTGATTCGCTGGATGGAGCTGCACTACATCGCCCTGATGGATGGGCTCGACTTCGTGCAGGACAAGAGCGCCGCACGCGTGCGCGTGGCCGCCAGGGCCGAAGTCCTCGGCGCCGACTTCGAGACCGCGGTGTTCGACTCGTTACGCTTTCTCAAACGCCACGCGGTCGCGTGTGTGTCGATGCCGTACGAGTTGGAGCGAGGCCATCGCGCCGCGGATGCATCGTTCCTGGTGCAGCGCGACAAGTGGACGGAGTTCGCCGAAGCCGTACGTGTGGAGCAGGAACGGTTCCCGTCGATGGCCATCGAACAGACCGGTCCGTGGCCGGCCTACGATTTCGTTCGCTTGCAGTTCGGAGGCTGAACGGTGTTCTGTCCGGACTGCGGAACCTGGAATCGAACACGCGCCCTCCAATGCGTGCGGTGCTCGGCCGAGCTTCCCGAGGTATCCAGCGCACCCGTTGAGCAACCCGACAGCGAAGTGTCCAACCTGCGGAAATCGGCTGGAGGCCGCTATCGCATCGTCCGTCGCATGGGCAGCGGGGGCATGGCGCATGTGTACTACGCGCAGCATGCGTTGCTCGACCGTCCGCTGGTCGTGAAGGTCCTCCATCAGCATCTCGCGCGGGACGCCGAGATGCGCGAGCGCTTTCGTCGTGAGGCGGAAGCGTCGGCGCAGCTGTACCACCCGCACATCTGCCCGATCCTGGATTTCGCCGAGCTGAACGACCTCGTCTATCTCGTCATGCCATACCTCGCCGGCGGTTCGCTCGCCGACGTGCTGGTCCGCGACAAGGTGGTGGCGCCGATTCCGGCGGCCTCCATCTGCTCGCAGGTCGCGGTGGCCCTGGACTACGCGCACCGCCGCGGCATCGTCCACCGTGACGTGAAGCCGGACAACGTGCTGTTCGACGAAGATGGGCACGCGCAGCTCACCGACTTCGGCATCGCCACCGCACGGTTCCACGGCCGCCTGACGAGAACCGGTCGGGCGATGGGGACGCCGCACTACATGTCACCCGAGCAGGCGATGGGGAAAATGGTCGACGGTCGAAGCGACCTCTACGCGATCGGCGTGATGCTCTACGAAATGGTGCTCGGCTTTCCTCCTTTTGATGGAGCCGACTCGTACTCGGTCGGATACAAGCAGGTGCATGAGCAGCCGGTGGCGCCCGAGGTGGTGGACTCGCGCGTGCCGGCGGAACTGTCGGCGATCATCATGAAGTGCCTGGCCAAGCAGGCGAGCGAGCGGTTTCAGACGGGCAACGACGTCAGCGATGCCTTGTTAGGCTATCTGGCAGGTGCCGGCGCCGGCAGCAGCGGCCAGCGCGCGGCCTTTCTGGCCCGTCGTACCGCGAGCGCCGCGGTCGCGTCGCTTTAGCGGGCCGGACTCCAGGTTAACATGGCTCCCGGTACCATGTTGGGGTCCCCGGCCAAGCGCAGCGAGCAGGAGCCGGGGGACAGGGTCGTTCCTGCCTCACGATAACGACACCAGGCACCTGCTCACGCCGGGCGCACCAGCGGACCTGCCGCCTCAGCGACGACCCGGTCGTCCCCCGGCACGCGGTACGCAATCCACAACATGATCGCCGAGATGATCACGTGTGGCAGATTGAGCATCAGGTCCGCCGAGTACGGTTTGGAATTGAAGAAGCCCCACGTAAGGAAAAACAGCGCGTCGCAGGCGTAGTACCAGCCGAACGCGGTGAACGCGATTCGGGCCCAGCGTGTGGAATGGAGCGCGCCAATCAGGAGTCCGAGGGCCGACAGGCCGTGCGTGATGTCGTCGAGGAGACTCATCATGAACAGCCCTAACATCGTCCGCTCGTAGCCATCCGGCGTGACGTGCGATTCGGTCACTAATTGCGGGACCCACCCGGCGGCGACCACTATTCCAAACAACACGGCGAACACCAGCGCGAGCTTTCTGACCATGACGGAGTCCTCTCCAAAAGAGCCGGGCGGCAAGTCGAGTAGTGGGCCTTCGCCTGAACAACCGTCCAACGTGGACGTAGCGGGGGGCGATACAGGCAAATCTCCACCGGAACAGGCGACTCCTCCAGGGGCACACGCGTCGCCGTCGTTGCCGCCTGGGCCTCCCGGGAAGTTGCGACGTCTCGGACGCAGCGTTCGTCGAACACTCAAGCGGTTGGGTGTGGCGGCTCTCATGATCGCGGTCCTCACCACGATCGCATCGCTGCTTGGGATCAGCCAAACCGTCGTCGAGCGGCCGGCAGCGCCTCCGGTGGTCAATGATGTCACGCAACTCAACGCGGTCCCGGTGAGCCGCGTCATCACACCCGTCACGACGCAGGAGATCGTCGCTGCCGTGCGTACGCACGACGGACCGATCTCGATAGGTGGTGGCCGCTACAGCATGGGAGGACAGACCGCGACCGAGAACGGGTTGCAAATCGACATGCGGAATTTCAACCGCGTCCTGGCCTTCGATTCCGTCGGAAAGACGATCACGGTGCAGGCGGGAGCCAGGTGGCGGCAGATCCAGGAGTATATCGATCCTGCCAACCTCTCCGTGAAGATCATGCAGACCTATTCAAACTTCACGGTCGGCGGATCGCTGTCGGTGAACGTGCATGGGCGATACATCGGGCTCGGGCCGCTCATTCTCTCGGTGCGTGGGATTCGACTTGTGCTCGCCGATGGAAGCGACGTCGAAGCGACACCAACCACCAACAGCGATGTGTTCTACGCGGCGATCGGGGGGTACGGTGGCATCGGCGTGATCACCGAAGCCACGCTGGAGCTGGCCGACAACGTTCGGGTCAAGCGCATCGATCAGACGATGCCCGCGCCGACCTACGGGGACTGGTTCGCGAGAAACATTCGCGATTCCGCACGGGTGATCTTCCACAACGCCGACATCTATCCCAACGCGTTCGAGACCGTCAACGCCGTGACGTTCGTCCGCACCGACGACTCCCTCACGGTGCGCGACCGATTGATTCCGCACGACAAATCGTATCGCCTCAATCGCTTTGCCTATTGGGTGATCTCGGAGTGGCCGGCCGGAAAGTGGATTCGGGAGCAGGTGATCGATCCGCTGATCTATCGCGGCGAACCGGTATCGTGGCGGAACAACGAGGCGAGTTACGACGTCGGCGACCTCGAACCGTCATCGCGCGAGTCTTCGACCTACGTGCTGCAGGAGTATTTCGTGCCGGTGGCGCAGATCAATGAATTCGTCCCGAAGATGCGTGACGTCTTCACTCGGCACGAGGTGAACGTGATCAATGTGTCGATCCGTCACGCGCTGCCCGATCCCGGGTCGCTCCTCGCCTGGGCGCGGAGCGAAGTGTTTGCGTTCGTGGTCTACTACAAGCAGGGCACAGACACCGAGGCGCGCCGCGCCGTGGGCGTGTGGACGCGTGAGCTGATCGACGCGGTGCTCAGCGTCGGCGGCGCGTACTATCTGCCGTATCAGCCTCACGCGACCTACGCGCAGTTTGTGCAGGCCTACCCGCGTGCGCCCGAATTCTTCGCCCTCAAGCAGCGCGTGGATCCGACGTTCAAGTTCCGCAACACCCTGTGGGACACGTATTACGCGCCGCGTGTCGATCCGGCGACTGCCAGCCTGGCGCCTGACGAGCGACGAGCCGTGGATACGCTGCCCAACTATCGGCGCGACGAGGGGCAGACGTTCCTCACACATCCCGAGTGGTACATCGTCTATTCGTCGGAGGAGTACGCCGAGTGGATGCGCACGAGGCTCCCGACCGACTTTCCGTATCTCGCCTCGATCGGGCAGTACTGGGCCACGTACGGCCAGGCCAACGACGAAACGCGAAACCAGTACCCGTTCAACATGGGCTACCAGGTGATGCTGTGGGTCATTGGCGGGAGCTACTCAGCGGAGCTCATGTTGAAGGCGCTCTACGAGAATACGATCGGGCGTTTCACCGGCTGGACCGCGGGTCATGAGCTGACCGAGGAGGATCGGTTCGCGCACGAGGTCGCCGCAGACTACGGCCGATTCATCCACGACAACGGGTGGTACAAGTACCGCTTCGCTCCCAGACTCGCCGCTGTCTGGACCGACGTGCCGCTGTGGGGGAAACACCCGATCAGGAAGTGGGAGCGCAAGATCTTCTTGAGCATCGAGTATGGCATCAAGGCGATCTACGCATCAGTGATCGGACTTGGCACAGCGACCGCCTATGCACCGGAGGCGGAGCGGATGTCGATGGTAGTGACGGAGTGGGCCGACTCACTCGCCGGTGACAGTACAGGTATAACGAAAGTCGCGAGTCTGACACCGGTGCACACCCTGGTCACGACACCGCGCTATGACGGGTTCCGGCACGCGGTTACCGACCTCGCCGTGCGTGGCTCTGCCGCTCGGATCACGGAAATTGCGGGGAACGATGACATCCTCCTGACCGGAGTCGCGCCAAGGGCGTGGAACTGGAGCATGCCGGGGGCGCAGATACTCCATGCCATGGCATTACCAACCGACGCGGAGCGCAAGCGGATCGTTATGCGAGTTCGTGTCGGGCAACTGCTTCGCGTCCTGGCGTCGCTCGCGGCACAGCGGGGGATGGCGGTCGACCACATTTATGACTACTAGCGCGTGAACGGATGAACGGGTAACGGGTATCCGGCGTTAGTCCACCTCGGCCGGAACGCCCAGAAACATCCCGTAGCGCTCGGCCGCCGTCTGCAGCAACCGGGACTGGGTTGCATCAAGTGTTGCGAAGAGGTTTGTGGTGATCACGACCGTCCCGCGCGACACGTCACGCCTCCATGTACCGGCTCGCTTTCCGTCTATGATGATCGGTCGGAAGAAGTTGTCTTTCCAGAGCTTTTTCCCCCGCGCGCGCGGGAGATCCGGCACGGCAAAGTCTCTGGAGCCGACGAGCGATTCATCGTACTCGGGGATCAGATAGGCGGCCGCCTTTCTGCGTCTGAAGCTGGGTCTGGTCGCGCCGTACCAGAACGTCTGCCCGTCGACGACTTCGCTCGTCAGCTCCTGCTGGACCATCGCGAGCCCTTTCTTCGCCTCGGCGACTGAGAGCTCGGACCACCACACAAAGTGCTTGAGCGTGGCCGGCGCGTGGCCCGTGAAGAAGCGGCGCGTGAGTGCAGCCAGCGCTTCGTCACGCGTGAGCGCGGGCACCGGGGGGACGCGTTCCTCGAGGAGGGCATACGTCTGCTGCTTGCCACGTACGGCACCACTGCAGATCAGCCCTGTAAGCTCGGCGTGCGCCACGATGTGCGCAAGTCGCTGTGTGCCGGTGACGATACCTGCGCTCCGCAGGACGGCCCTGAGCTCCTGACGTGTCAGCTGCCGGCCGCCCTCGAGTGCCATCGTGAACAACTTGTCGGCGCGCGCGAACAGTGCGTCGTCCAGCTCGAGCCCCCGGTTCTGGTAACTGTTGCGCCGCAGCACATGTGGCGCGGTGAGGTGCAGCATCCAGCGAATGTCTTCGGGCAAGACCAAATGCCAGGTCGGTCGCAGCACGTGTGTCCGCAGGATCCGGCCGGCGTTGAAGGCCTCCTCGACCGCCACATCGGTCCCGTTCCGCACCCGCTGCCCGACGGACCATTTAGCGCCCAGGTAGTCCTGCGACTGGACGGCGCCTAACAAGCGAACAACGTCCTCCGGCTGCTCCAGTCCGGGTCCTGTGACGTGCTGGGTGACAAAGCGGTGGTGAAGGAGATCCGGGCGTGGCATGGTGTGTCTGTGGGCCGTCGCTCCGAAGGTCACCCGCGTCCCAGGAAGCGAACCACTTCGGTATGCGTGAAGAGCGCATCCGGGTCCGCCTGAATCACGCGGTTGTAGTTGCGCTGAAAGTCCTCGCCGCTCTCGTCCGGTGCCAGAAGCGTTCGTGCTTCGTCGAGAAGTTCACGGGCGCCCGCAGCGGACAGTGGCTCCTTTGCATCGAGCTCCTCATCGAACGCCACGATCAGCGCGGTGAGGGGACGCAACCAGCCGAAGGCCGGATTGTTCGCCACGATCTGCAGGAGTGCCGATCCCGTCTCGACGCGTCCGTGCGTCCGTTCATAACGAATGCGCTCGGCGTCGAGCAATGCCTTGTGGAGTCGCAACAGATCAAGCCGCAGGTCGCGGAGACTGCTCACCTCATCGTTCGTCGCCGGACGAGATTCTGACATCGAGCTCCAGGCAGGCCAGGCGCATGTGGATGTGCAACGCCGCGTGCTCCTTAAACTACTTACTTCCTCGTGCAACGTGTCCGGCACATGGCCGTTGGTGATCAGGGTGACGGCCTCCGTCCCTCGAGGCTGTCCATCGCGTCGTAGACGCCCGGGGCGACCTTGGCGTAGTTGAAACGAGCCCTCATCTGTGATTGGTCCGTCGTGAGGGTCTACCGGTTCTTGCCACGGCCGGCGTCAGGCACAGGGATGGATAGCGGGGTCTCGCGGTCGCAGGTGAAGTAGGCGAGGAATCTCGCCGGCAGGGAGTCGCTGGCGTTCGCCGACACTCGATGCACATCGTCAGGGCCTTCGAAGAAACTCTGGCCGACCGTGTAGATGGTTTCAGCCCGATCGCTCACCCGCATCCGCATTGCACCTTCGAGGATGTAGCCGACGACTGCACAGGGGTGGCGGTGCGGCGTGGAGACTCCGCCCGGCGGATACGTCACTTCGAGAATCCTCATCACGAGCTTCTCACCATCGAGCTTCGGCAAGGACTGCGTGAAGGCAACGCGCACCTGCGCGGCGCTCTGCGGCGGCGAAGAACTCGTACTCCCCTGGGCCCGCGCGACGTGGTAGCCGGCCAGGCCGGCCAACCCAATCACCAGAGCGGGTCCCACCATTCGTCCGAAAGTGTTCATGGTCATCTCCTTCGTGGCCGAACGTTATACTGAAGTGGTCCTGCCTTGCAGAGCCACTTTCTGTAGTTCGGTGAGGGGCTACAACTAGGGTTGCCGCCGTTGATACGCAGGAGATCCGACCTGGCGTGAGCGAGCTCGCCGCGGTGCTGGTTCTCCCTTCTCCTTCTCCATTCTCTATTCTCTGTTCTCTTTCTTCAGTCGCAGGCTTCAGTTCTTTTCCCCGGGGGTGCGGATCATGAAACGAAGAGAGTTCATTGTCTCCTCGACGCTGGCCACAGCGGGTGTCGGGGCCACCACCTTTTCCATGGCGGGCGTGAGTCCCAGCCTGGCCGGCATCATGTCGGAGCTCTCGCGGTCGGCGGCGACGCGAAAGATCCTCATCGCCGGTGGCGGATTTGGAACAGCATTCATCCGTTACATGGCGACGCTCACGGGGAAGCCGCGACCAAAGCTCCTGTATCTGCCCACCGCGTCCGCGGATCGACCTGACGGCATTGTCAGCTGGTTTCGCAACTGTGCCCCGCTGAACGTCGAGCCGTCGGTGCAGGAGAGTTTCATCGCGAGTACGCGCCAGAGCCGCAGTTGGGAGGAAGTCTTTCTGTCGGTGGATGGCATCGTCTGCTCGGGTGGCAACACGCTCAATCAGCAGGCGATCTGGAAAGCTCAGGGGATCGATGTGATCCTCAAGCAAGCGTGGGACAACGGAATCGTCCTCGGGGGCGCGAGCGCCGGGTCGCTGTGCTGGTTTGAAGAAGGCACCACCGACTCCAGGCCGAAGGAGCTCACCATCGTCAAGTGCCTCGGATTCCTCAAAGGGAGCCACTCGCCCCACTACGACGCCGAGCCCGGTCGCCGACCGTTGTACCAGAAACTGATCGCGTCGGGGGAAATGAAGCCCGGTTACGCCTGCGACAACGACGCGGGGATCTACTTCGAGGACAACGACGTGAAGCGCGTGGTCTCCACTCGAGCAAACGCCAAGGTCTACTATGTCAGCGCCGTCCAGGGTCGCGCGGTCGAGCGGACGCTGGAGCCGGAGCGGATAACAGCCAACGGGTAAGGAATGGGTCGTAGGTAGCGGGTGGACTACCCACTTCCCGCTACCTACTACGCATTGCGTAGGTGACTGCGCCAGGACTGCCTTCAGGGAACTCACTCCACGAAGCTGACCAATCGACCTCATGGCCTCCGCAACGCTCGGACGGCCGTGGCCAGTTGCCACCCCGAGAGCAATGCCACGGCCGCGAGGGCGAGCGGGCTGCTTTCAGTGAAGAACAGGACACCGAAGAACCCGCCGGCCGCGGCGATCCAGGCGAGGACGGCCACCCATCGCGGACTCGTTGCGTCGCGATGCTCCAACCCGCCTAACAGTAGGGCGCCGAGCGCAACGAGGAAGTTCCCGAACCTCGCCGTCATGAGTCCGATGGGATGCGTGGCTTCGAACAATGGTCCCATCTCGGCTCGCCCGTCGTGGAACATCGTGGCCATGTGCCATCCCGATCCGGCCATATAGGCAATGTTGAGGGCGTTGAAGCCGATTCCCAGCGCGATGAGGCCGAGGGCTGCAAGCATCGGTGCGTCTGCGCCGGAGCGACTGAGCAGTGCGCGTACCCAGATGCCGGCGATCACGAGTCCGGAGCCGGCGAGCATGACGAGGTGAAGGGGCCGCCAGTACGACGTGGCAGCGATGCGCTCGAGCTGCGCCGCGGCGTCACCGGCGAGCACCGGATGAAACAGGGCGCCGAGGCCGAGCAGGGCAGTGCCGACGATGAGGGCAATGGCGAGTGCCCGGGCAAGCGAAGTCACTACATTCCTCGCATGAGCGATGGACAGGGGGTGTGAGCGTCAAGTTACGAGACCCGCGGGGAGGCTGCGAGGCTCGGTCCCGTGCTCGATGAAATCGCGAATCGGGAATACATGAAAGGCCGCGTTTGCGTCGTCACTGGTGCGAATCGTGGACTCGGCAAGGCGACCGCGCTCGGCCTGGCGAAACGGGGAGCGACCGTCGTGATGCTCTGCCGAGACGCGCGGAGCGGCGCAACGGCGTCGGACGAGATCAAGCGGGACAGCGGGAATGAGTCCGTGTCGGTCATCGTCGCCGACCTCGCATCGTTTGATTCGATTCGCCGGGCTGCCGCAGAGGTTGGTGCGCGGCACGGCGTCGTGCACGTGCTCGTGAACAATGCCGGTGTGAACCCTGCCCGTCGCGCCAGGAGCGCCGACGGCATCGAAATGATCTTCGCCGTGAACCACCTCGGCCCGTTTCTCCTGACTAACCTGCTGTTGCCGTTGCTGCATCTGGGTGTCTCCGACAGCCGGGATGCGCGTGTCGTGACGGTCACGTCGGAGTTCGAGCGCTTCGGTCGCGTGACCTTCGACGACGTGCAGCGCGAGCGAGGCTACATCGGCCTGCTGGCCTACACGCAGTCCAAGCTGGCGAACGTGCTGTTCACCTATGAACTGGCCGCGCGACTCGCGGGGAGCGGCGTGACCGCGACCTGTGTGTATCCGGGCCTTGTCGCTACAGATCTCATGCGAGACCGGCTGTGGTGGCGCCCCCGCTGGCTGCGCACGCTCTGGAACCGCGTCCTCCTTGCGCCCGAGGCGGGGGCCGCCGCATCGCTCTACGCGGCGACCGCGCCGGAGCTGCGGGGCGTCACGGGCCAATGCATCGACCGGCGGGGCCGCCGCGTGCGCACATCAGGTCGATCCCATGATCGGGCTACGCGCGAACGGTTGTGGCGGCTGAGCGAGGGGATGGTGGGTTTGGGGAATAGAGAATGGAATGGAGAATAAAAAATGCCGCCAATGCATCCGACGGCCGCCGGCGATCGAGGGGAAACGCCGCCTCGGCGCAGAACTCGGTCATGAGGTCGAGCACGCGCTCGATGTCGTCGGGCGCGGGCTGTCGCAGATGCACTGAGGTGTGCGCTAGACCGCGGGGGGTCTCGCTACTTCGACCGGTGTTGCGCGCGAGAGTTGCTCACGCAGGTCGAAGAGTGTAGCATCGTGCGGTTCGCCGGGGCCAAAGCTATATCGCCGTTGCTCACCGCCGTCGGAGACAAACACGCGATAGCCTTTGCCGACCCGACCCTCCTCTTCGATGTCCCGGTGCTTCCAGCGCTCGCCGCTCGCGGTGCGGAACGCGACGAACCCGTCGGCGAGTGGCTCGAGGCGATCTTGGTGTGCCATCTGTCCTCCTGCGGCGCGAGTCCCCGCTGGATCCATCGGCCCGGCCCCGCGGGTAAAGGCGGCGGGCAAGGTGAGCGTCGTGCTGCGGCTGACCATCGGACGATAGTAGGAAAGCAAAACGGGCGAAACCAGTGATCCCGCGGACCGTGGTAACGGTCCGAGGCTCGGCGATCGACGACGACCTTGAACTCGCCGTAGACGATGCGCTTGGTGTCGAACGGCATCGACTGCGGGTCCAAGGCTGGTGATGCTGGGGTCTTTCAGCACCTTGGCGTTGCCGCGCTTCCGGTGGGCCCGGGACTTGAGCACGGTCCAGGCGAACGCCATCGCCCGGTTTGAGCTTCACGCTGTGCGGGAACGGGCCATGCCCTTCACGTCGAGGTCGTCGCCGACCTCATCTGCTGGCGCCGCTGGCAGGTCTTCGTCTTCCCGAATCGAATCCCGAATCCCGAGTCGATCTCCAATCCTGGGGGTACGCGCAGTGTCCTGACGTCACGAGGTGGCTAAGCTGGTGTGAGCGGCATTCGCGAGGTCTCGTGTACATCCGCGAACTCCTGGTCTCGGTTGGGCTCGTCGCGTGCTTCACCAGATGCACGTTTCCCCGCAACCATCACGCCTCCCCGTGTCGCCGAAGGGGGCAGGGCACTGTCCATCGCCGTCGCTTCGAACAATACGCAGCGCATGGTCGTCGCGACCGAGACGGGCGGACTCTTCCGCACCTTCAGCGGCGGACAGAGCTGGCAACACCTCGGCGGACTGCCTAACGTGCAGACGATCGACGTGGCAATTGCCTCGGTGGAGCAGCGCGATGGGCAGCGTCTCACCAACGACCGCAAGACGCTCGAGGTGCGCGGCTCCAGCCAATTCGTCGGACGACGTCATCTCGTCCAGATCACCGTGCCCCGGCACGCGTCCACGCTCGTGCGCGAGCGAGCGGAGCCAGCGCCTGACCCTTCCTTCTGCCTAACGTTGCTGCTGCGGCAGGAGATGCGACGTGTGTCGGCCCGAGGCGTCATGCCAATGCACTCGGAGCTCGCGCCAGCGTGGTCCACCGGCAGGAGCGTTGGTCGTCGCTGGCAGGATATGCCGTTCGATCACCGAATCGCCGGGAGCGATGACGAGCGTGCTCCGGGCGCTCACCTCTTCTACCGCACCGCTGGCGTTGACGGCATCGACCGATCGGCTCCCGATCAGTCTCGAGGTGGTGAGGTTCACGATCCGTGTCGTGAACACCACGGGGCCGATGAAGTCGGGCGGCTGCAAACAGCAGATGATGTCGAGGTTGAACTCCTGGGGTCGGCGATCGGGAAGTCCGCAGAAGATGTAGCCGGCCCCCACGTACTCGAGGTCCCCAACCCTGCGGTTGGGCGCCCCGGCGATCGCGCAGTCCTGTGACACGCCAACCGAAAAGCCAAAGCCGTCTCCATCCTCCGGCGACGCATGAGACGTCGTCTGACGGTGCTCCCACGCGGGCTGGTACTCCGTGAATTGGAACCCTTCGCCTGACCGGACGGACGCCGGAGTGTGCGACAACCAGGCGCCGACAACGGCACGCCCGCCGTGGACCCCCACCGCCTTTCCGAAGTTGGCGCCTGGGTAGTCCGGGTTGTCGTGCAGCTTGGAGACCTGCCTCCACACTCCCGGATTGAAGCGCGCGAACACATACGCAGCACCCGCGTCCACTCCCATCTCGTCGTCGTCCCGCGCACCAACGATGATTGTTCTTCCCGACACCGACACCGACGAACCGAAGTGCGCCTTCGATTCGGGATCATAGGGGAGGAGTTTCTGCTCCTCGGTCCAGGTGGTGCCGGTGCGGCGGAAGACATAGACCGCTCCGGAAATAACACCCGAAACCGTGTTGTTGGTGACGCCCTGGAGCGCACCGACGGCGATCACGCTGCTGTCGATGGCGACAGCTGTCCCGAACTCGATGTAGTTGATCTCGTCGCTGGCCCGAAGTACGGTGTCTCGCTGCCAGGTCCCGTTCGCCTCCCGGTGATAGACCCAGGCGGCGCCGGCCCCGGTGAACCGCGGCGGAGGGGGGAAGGGAGCACCGACCACGGCGTAGTCACCGGAGATGGCGACGCTGTGCCCGAAGCCGTTCTCGCCTAACGTGTCGCCGAGCACGCGCGCGACCTGTGTCCAGGTGGCGCCGCTCCGCTCGAAGAGGTAGGCCGCGCCATTCTTGAACAGGTTGTTGAAGGTGTCGCCGAACGCACCGACCACGGCGCGTGATCCGTCGATGTCCACCGACCAGCCGAACTCCGCGCCGGACACCGGCTGGGACATCGCGATCGACGATTGCAGCGACCAGCCTGACCGCCCACGCTGGTAGAGCAGCGCCTTGCCGGCGTCGCTCGTGACCGAATCGCGTCTGGGCACTCCGACGATGGCCCAGCTGCCATCGATGGCGACCGAGTATCCGGCCAGGTCACCCGCAGCGCCGCTGGGGTTGGGCAGCGGCCGGCGCGATCGGCAGGCGACCGACACTGCGACAAGCAGTCCTAACGCCCGGATGGTTCCGCAAAGACGCATGATGAGCGGTCGCCGCGACGGATCTCACACCAAGTATGCGCAAGGTCCACGCCGCGCGCACCTTGCCCGGGGTCGGCCCGCTGGGCATTGCACCGGGTCCCGGTGCGCGCCTGAACCCAACACGCGCCTCGGTCCGCCATGTTGCCGCCCTGCAATCGGATGCGTCAAACGTGAGTATGACGAACCAGTGCTTACTCTCCACGGCGCGTGTCCTGTCGCTTGCTGGGCTGGGTGCGCTCGTAGCCTGCGACGGGGGCGGACGCCGCCCGCGCATCGGGATGCCGTCAGACTTTGCGGTGCCGGCCGAGTTTTCGGCTGCAGTGGACGCATTGCATCGCTTGACCGGGCAGCAGAGCCATCCGCTGATCGGTAGTCATGACGACGAGCCTTTGGAGACGCCGGGTGTCGCGATCTAGATGCACGCGGACAGCGCTGCCGCGTTCGTCGCGGCCGCGCAGGGCGCCTTTCTCGAGGCAGGCTTTCTGCTCTTCAGCACGAGTGAGCGCGCGGCGAACGGGCTCGCGACGGATGGACTCGCGCTGTACCCCGGCAACGACCCCTACGCCGTCATGCGAGCGATGGAGACCAACGCGGCGAACTACGAGCACGACACCGATGACGTGATCGCGTGGTTCCACCACGAGGAATCGCAGTACCCGATCCGCTTTACCGCAATCGCCTTCGACTACGTCGGGGGAGTGCTGCAGGGTGAGGTGCTCGCCGCGACCGCGTTTGCGCAGCGTTTCATCGCGTTCTGCCCCGACGTCGATGTTGCCGCGGGACCACTCGGCCGCGACTTCAAGAAGACGCGGGAGATCTACTGCTGGTGGGACTGATCGCGTGATGAACGTGGCGCGCAAGATCCTCGCGACGCTCCGGAAGCGCCATGTCGAGTTCCGCTTTCGGGTGGCCGAGCCGGCACATCATCCGCATACCGACTGGCGCCTGTATGACGAGGTAAGCGGACGCCTCGAGCGCGGCGGATTTCTTGTGGTGGGTGACATCGAGCCACTCACCGAGACGTTCGAGGCGAACACGGCGCATCCGGTCGTCATGCGCCTGTTTGTCCACAACGATGGAACGACCGCAGCCGCGTTCTACAAAGCGCGGCCCGCGACGGTATCGCGATGGTCCCGATGCGTTCGCTCGAGGACGTCGTGGCGTCGTATGATCGGGAGCGCAAAGCGAAGCTGGAGTTCCGGCGCTCGATCGGGTGGTTCACGCGCGGAGAACTGGCACGGCTGTCACGCTTCGATGGTCCCGGACTCGACGAGCTCGAAACTGCTGTTCGGCGGGCGGTCGCCGAGTCCGGAGCCTAACGATTATTCGTCAGTCCATCATGGGCAATCCCTCAACCACACCGTGGCGCTGGACGAGCCATCTCTTGCAGAGCTCAACCCCGCCACCTTGCCGCACGCATTGATTGCGAACCGGCGCTCTCACCAAAGGGCGCGCCAAGGCTCGCCAGTTTCAGCATCCCCTTCCGTGCGTTCCATATGAAGCCGCTCATCTCCCCCGTTGCAGTGAGGCTGTAGCCGACCACATCGCCGTTGGCGTTGATGCCGGTCGCGGAGCTGGTGTTCCCGCCCAGGGTGCCCAGATCCATCATCCCACCTGCACTGCTCCAAAGAAAGGCGTGAGTATCTCCTGCAGCCGTGGTGCTCTGGCCGACGACGAGTCCTTGGGCGTTGATGGCTGTCGCCGAGCTGGCGCTGCCACCCAGAGTCCCCAGGTCTCGCATCCCGCCGCTCGAGGTCCAGCGGAACGCATGATAACTCGCAATTCCTGGGACGGTGGTCTCGC
This sequence comes from Gemmatimonadaceae bacterium, assembly GCA_052387735.1. Lineage (GTDB taxonomy): Bacteria > Gemmatimonadota > Gemmatimonadetes > Gemmatimonadales > Gemmatimonadaceae > RBC101. The sequence continues at coordinate 2,006 of JBQTIW010000057.1, read as the reverse complement.
CCACGACCTGCCCACGATCGTTGAGACCACGGGCGCTGCTGCAGCAAGTGCCAGTGAGCGTGCCAAGATCCAGGATGGTTCCTCCTGTCTCCATAGGATGGCGCGGATGTGTTGGCCGGTGGAGTGACTGCTGTGGCCCGCCACTTCTCCCCGGTCGTTGATCGCGAGGGCGGCGTGGTCTCCTCCGAGCGTCCCGAGATCCCGCGCCGCACCGCTTCGAGGCCAGATGACCGCATGCACCTGCCACGACGCTGTGGTACTCAGGCGGACGACCTGCCCTTCGTTGTTGATGCCGGTCGCTTGACTGAAGCCGACACCAGCGAGCGTACACAGATCGACCATTCCGGTGCGCGCGGTCCAGCGAAACGTATGGTCCGGCCCGGCGGTGGTCCGGGAACCGCCTGCGACCTCGCCGCGGCCGTTGACGGACGTGCCGAAGCCGACGTAGCTGCCCAGGGTGCCCAGGTCTGTAGGCCGGATGCCTCCGGAAGACAGGGAAGGCGTGGTGGACAAGCTCGGGTCTACCGCGAAGGGATGCGGCTCGTCCGCACAGGCCATGAGCATCGCGGCTACTATTGATTGCGCCACCGAGAAGCCTGGGTGCGCTGTTGGCTGCGCCACTGAACATCGCGCGCTTTGGTGCGCCGTGTCGAGTAGGGGATAAGGAGTGTGGGTAGACATTGAACGCTCCACGTGTTTCAAGATCAGAAGCGGTGCGCGAAGTGCGCCGTCGATATTCATACGCAAAACCGGGCCGGTATCCGCCACAGATCGCCCAAAGACCCCGTGCTCTGCCGCGGACTCGTGCCGGTCTTGTCGTGTCTGTTGCGGACGTCTGATTCCGCCCTACCACGCCGGCTGGTAACTTGTCCTCGACTGGTTAGGCAGTCGCGCGGCGCCCGTTCCGTCCGCGTTCATCGCGAACAGGCTCAATGGGCTGGTGCCGGCCGGATACCAGTCGCTGGCGAAGACGATCTGGCTTCCGTCACGCGACCACGAGGGCATCATCTGCGCCGCACTAACAAAGGAGCACAGTGAGGGGCACATACGCGAGCTGAGGTTGTTCAATCCCGTCCCATCGGCGTTGACGCTGTAGATGTCGTGGCTCCCGCCGACGGTACCGGTGAACGCGATCTTGCTTCCGTCGGGAGACCAGACGGGGTCGTAGTCCATCCCCATCTGCGTGGTGAGCCGCGTGACACCGCTCCCATCGGCGTTCATCACGAAGATCTCCTGTTGGTTCCCGATGCGGGAGCTGTTGAACGCGATCTTGGTTCCATCGGGAGACCAGCTCGGAAACTGATCGTAATACTTGCTCGCCGTGAGCCGGGTCACTCCCGTTCCATCGACGTTCATGACGTAGATCTCCCAGTTACGATCACGCATGCTGGCGAACGCGATCTTGCTGCCGTCGGGAGACCAGGCGGGTGCCAGGTCCGACGCCGCGTTGGTCGTGAGCCGCGTCGGGTTGGTTCCGTCCGCGTTCATGACGTAGATCTCCCAGTTGCGGTCGCGAGTGCTGGCGAACACGATCTTCGTCCGGTCAGGAGACCATGCCGGATATTCGTCTCGACGCCGATTGTTGGTGAGTCGCGTCGGTCCGCCGTCGGCATTCACGGTGTAGATCTCCCAGTTGCCATCGCGATTGCTGGTGAAGGCGATGCAGTCGGACGAGCAGGCCGGCGCCGACGACGCCGTTGCTTGGGACACGGCCACATCAGTGGCGCGGGGCATTTCAGGGGACGTTGGGCTGGTGCTGTCCGCGCAGGCGCTAACGAGCAGCGCGGCGAGGATAAGCGAAGCAATGCTGGCGCGCATGGTGGTCTTCACGCTTGAGGAAGAGGGTGGCCGACGTGTGGCTTGGAAGCCGCTGTCACCGTCGAAATACGCGAGTGACGCGTGGAAACCGCCACGCTCGGCAAACACCCGATCATCTGCCGTCGCGCCCTACCCGTATGCCGGCGACGGCACGCAGTGCACAGGGGCGCTCCGGGGGTGGCTTCCCG
>JBQTIW010000056.1:0-17909 GCA_052387735.1 Gemmatimonadaceae bacterium | reverse complement strand
TTCGGTACGTTCCGCAGACGTGAGTGCGATTGGTTGGGTTTCCATGCCCGCCAATCTAATACTAAACACTTATCTGGTACAGACCACTAGTCTCAAGACGCGCACGCCGGGTGACGAGACGAGGGGCCTGACACGCTCCGGTGGATCCATCCGAAGATCGACGGTGGCGCGCCGTCACCGCGGTAGCCCCCGGAACGACCACGATCACCGCGCAGGTGGGCACGAGAAACGGTTCCGCGATCGTCAAGGTTGACGCGCTGTACCGCTCGCGGGTCCAGGCGGCCGGCCAGCGGCGCCAGGCCCCCTGCTCGATGTTGTGCGTGATGGCGACCGGGACCCCTTCCCTCGGCACAAAAACGAAGATGCGTCGCGACAGGAAGTGGTCGAGGCCGATCACCTGCAGCGCGATCGGATTCATTCCCCGGAACTCGAACAGGAGCCACCCGTCGAGCCCAGCCTCGGTGATGGCCCGCTGGATGGCGGGAAGGCTGTCCGGCGTGAGAACGGGCATCTGCTAGTTCCTGGTGGAGCTGGGCTTCCACTCGGCGCGCCACTGACATGCCCCCTCGCCCCGCGACGTGCAGCGCACGTGCTCCACCGACCCTCCGCTGTTCACCATGAGCCGCAGCAGCTCCTTCAGCCCCGCCTCGTAGTATGTGCATCCGATCGAGCGGGGCGCCGCATCGAGCGTGACCGGCTGCGATACTTCCAGGTAGACCATCGCCCCTACACGCGAAATGCGCCCATCGAGGTAGCGCCCGGCCAGGCGGCGGGTGTTGCGCAGCGCGATGGGCCGCGAAAGCAGGGACGGCAGCATCAGCATCACGCGACGAGAGACGGCGCTCAGGGTCCGATAGGACTCCGCCGCCAGGTGCCGGCCCGCAGCGCGGAATACCGCTTCGGCGTCCGGTCGCCGACCGAGGAGCTTGGCCAGACCCGCCGCCTCATCGAACGACGTCCGCTGCGAGCGCTTGACGGCATCGTTGAATCGCCGGATCTGCATGTACACCGTCTCACTGAGACCCAGGCGCTTGTTGCGAAGATCACTGACGAGTTCCGCCTCGAAGTCTTCGATCGGCGTGTCGACGTTGCGGACGGCTTCGAGGAAGGAGAGCGGGAGAAGGGCGTCAACCGTGTCGGCCATAGGGTGCGAGCGAAGCTAACCCCCGCTCTCGCCCGCTTCAAGTTGATTCCGGCGGGTCGCTCGCGTCATTCTTTAACGGTGCTCCACCCACTCTGCTCGTGACCCCCGACGCCCGTCTCTCACTGGGCGTGACGCTCGCGTCGGTCGTGTCCCTGTACGCGGCTCGCGCCAGGGTCCTGACGGCATCGGGAGCGCTTGGCGCTCTGATCTGCGGCGCGGCGGCCGCGGCGGCCGGCTGGCCGTGGTGCGGCGTCCTGCTCGCCTTCTTCGTCTCGTCTGCTGCTCTTTCCCGTTGGAGACGCGAGGCCAAGCACGCAGTCACTCGCGATATCGTGGAGAAGACGGACGCACGGGATCTGCTGCAGGTCATCGCCAATGGCGGCGTATTCACCGTGTGTGCGATCGCAGTCCTGCCGTCATCCGCGCGATGGTGTGCCGTCGCGGCACTTGGAGCGCTGGCCTCCGCGACGGCGGATACCTGGGCGACGGAGATCGGCACTGCCAGCGGCCGTTCGCCACGGAAGATCCCCACGCTCACGCCCGTGCCCGCGGGCACGTCCGGCGCCGTGACGGTTACCGGAACGGCGGCACTGTTCGCCGGGGCGCTGTTCCTGGGAACGGTCGCCTGGATCGCGGGGTTTGACTTCGGGGTGGCGGTCGCGGGCTGCGTGGGGGGTGTGGTCGGGGCCCTTGTGGATACCCTCCTCGGCGCCACGATTCAGGACCGACGGTGGTGTCCGCGGTGCCAGCTGCCGACCGAGCAGCGGCAGCACCGGTGTGGGACCGGAACCGCGCGCGCCGGAGGGTGGCCCTTCATGACGAACGACGCGGTCAACCTAACGAGTACGGCATGCGGGGCGCTCGCCGCCCTCGGCGCCGACAGGATGCTCGCATGAGACGGGTACGGCGTGCAGGACTCAGCGCGCTCCTGGTTCTGGGAGCGGTTGGATGTGATGGGCCGGGCGTGGTCTCGGCGACGGGTGTGCGCCTGGCGCGAACCGGCGCCGTCGCGACGCCAGCACAGGCGATCGTCGGCACGTGGCGACGTTCCGTCTTTTTCGTCGACGAGTTCAGGTTTGCGCAGCTCAGCGAGACCACGTTCCAGTTCGCCGCCGATGGCACCGTGCTGCGAGCGACCGTCGCGCGCAATTTCACACTCGATATCTCCGACGTGGCGATCGCGACCGGCCGCTGGCGGCTCGAGGGAACGCAACTCGTGCTCGATTTCCTGACACCATCGGCCTTCCAGGTCACGTTGCTGGTGCGGCTCGTGGGCGATCAGCTGGATCTATCCGGGCAGACGTTTCTGCGCGTCACGCCGTGAGATGACACGGCGCGATGCGGACGTGATCGTGGTTGGCGCCGGCCCCGCCGGATCTGCCACGGCGTGCTTTCTGGCGCGCGCCGGTCTGCACGTGATCGTCCTCGATCGCGCCCATTTTCCGCGTGACAAACCCTGCGCCGAGTATCTCAGCCCGCAGGCGTCGCGGCTCCTCGACCAGATGGGCGCCCTGGAACAGGTGGAGCGCGCCGGCGCAGCCCAACTGACGGGCATGCGGGTCACGGCGCCTAACGGCGTCTCCTTCCTGGGCGAGTTTTCCTCGAGCCACGGCTTTCGTGGTTTCCGCGATTGCGGCCTTGCCCTGCGGCGTACGGTCCTCGATGCCCTGCTCCTCGATCGAGCACGTGTTGCCGGCGCGGAGGTCCGCGAAGGCGTGCGAGTCCGTGACCTCGTGCGCGATGGGAACCGCGTGCGTGGCGTCGTGATCGGGGAGGGTCCGTCCACGACCGAAGTGCGCGCCTCACTGGTGGTCGGCGCCGATGGACTCCGCAGCATCGTGGCCCGCCGTCTCGACCTTGCGCGTGTCGGAGCGTGGCCGCGTCGAATCGCGTTCGTGTCGCATTTCCGGGGTGTCAATGGCGTGGGTTCCCATGGCGAAATGCACGTCTTCGCCGACGGATATGCCGGCCTCGCGGACGTGGGTCACGGCCTGACCAACGTCGCGATCGTGATCCCGCAGCGGGCATTGGCGCGGCAAGCACGCGGCACGCCTGACGAGTTGATGACGCGATGGCTCGGTGCTCGTTCCGGGCTCGTACACCGCTTTGCGACCGCTGAGCGTGTGACGGAGGTGCGCGCGACCGGACCCTTCAACTCCCGTGCGCGACAGGTGGCGGTCCCCGGCGCGGCGCTGGTGGGAGACGCAGCGGACTTCTTTGACCCCTTCACGGGTGAGGGCATCTACGCTGCACTGCGCGGTGCCGAGCTGCTGCTCCCGTATGCCTGGGATGCGGTCCGCGCGCAGGACGCTCGCCGTCAGGTTATCGCACTCGAGGCCTACGGGCGCGCGCGACGCAACGAGTTCGCCGGCAAGTGGCGCGTAGAGCGCCTCGTCGGTGCCGCGGTAAGCGTGCCCGCACTGATGAATCGCGTGGCGCACACACTGGCGGCCCAGCGCGAGATGGCGGACCTTCTCGTCGGAGTCGCCGGCGACTTCGTTCCGGCGCGCCGGGTGCTTCGGGCCGGGTATCTGTTCCGACTCCTGGCCGGAGCCCCTGCGCTGGCGAGATCCGCGGCGTCCCAACCGGCCTCGGACCCGCACGTCACGTCACATCCCGCATGACCGCTTCGCCGGCCGACAGAGCCCTTTCACCCGATCAGTTTCGCGCGCTGATGAGCCGCTTCGCGAGCGGCGTTACGGTCGTCACAACGCTCGACGGGCGAGGGCGTGCTCACGGGATGACGGTGAGCGCGTTTGCTTCCCTCTCCCTCGAGCCGCCACTCGTTCTCGTCTGCGTCGATCGCAACGCCAGCATGTTCGAGGTGCTCGACGTGATACCATACTTCGCCGTGAACATCCTGGCCGAGGATCAGGAAGCGCTGTCGCGCCGGTTCTCCGACGAGGAGATGGAGTTGCGCTTCGAAGGCGTGGCCTACTCGTCAGGCATCGCCGGTGTTCCGCTCCTTGCTGGCACCGCGGCCAACGTGGAGTGCCGGCGCGTCGCGCGCTACGACGCCGGCGATCATGGGGTCTTTGTCGCCGAGGTGGCGGGCGGTGCCAGCGTCAACGACCGCTACCCGCTGGTGTACTTCCGCGGATCGTATGGCCGGCTGGAACGGTAAGGACGGCGTTCTCACGCCGCGCCGCCGGCGCGGCGTGGAGATCCTCGATGCCCCGGACGTCGATTCCACACTGCGACGTCGGTCGCATCGCGATATCGCGCTGTCCAACGCCTTGTTAGGCGGAAGCCGGGCAATGGCGCAGGCGCTCCGTCAAGCCATGGCAGGTGCTCCCGAGACGCTGACCGTGCTCGACGTCGGCACCGGATCCGGGGAAACGCTCGACATTGCCGTCCGGGAGGCGGCACGCGCGGGCGTGCAGGTGCGGGCGGTCGGGCTCGATCTCGACGAACGACTGGCCAGGTCCTGCACGTCGCGGGCGGCGTGCGTGTGCGCGTCGGCGCTATCGCTCCCCTTCGCAAATCGTTCCACAGATGTCGTCATCTGTTCTCTGTTGCTTCACCACTTCGCGGGCGAGGAGCTGCACCAGGCGGTTCGCGAGCTCGACCGCGTCGCGCGACGTCGGGTGATCATCCACGACTTGCGGCGAAGCTGGGTAGCGGCCGCGGGACTCTGGGCGGTGTCCTTCCCACTGGCCTTCCACCCGGTGAGCCGGCATGACGGCGTCACGTCGGTTCTTCGCGGGTTTACGGCGCCTGAACTGTCCCAGTTAGTCGCGGAGGCCACCAAAACCGAGCCGCACGTCTCGAGGCACCTTGGCTTCCGGCTCATCGCCAGTTGGACGCCAACCGATTAGCTATCACGAATCCTCCCCCACGAGGACTTTAACCGGAACCGTCAGGTGCGAGAACCGTTTACGCTCGGCCCGCTACCCGTGGGCCGACCGATGGAGACAGTCGACGAGCGCTGGGTCCGCGCCGACGTGCGCACCACCTTCGACATCGTGCGAGACGTAGAGAGCTGGCCGGCACACCTCCGGCACTATCGCTTTGTACGCTTTCGCGAGCGGGCGCGCGATGGTGGAGGAATCGTGGAGATGAGCGCCGATCGGCCGTTCGGCGTCGTCAATTGGCCAACGTGGTGGTTGTCGGAAATGGCGGTGGATCATGCGCGACCAGCCGTGCGCTTCAGGCACATCGGAGGGATCACCACGGGGATGGACGTCGAGTGGACGTTCGAGGCCAGGACGGGGGGAACACAGGTGAGGCTGCTCCACGTGTGGGATGGACCGCGCTGGCCGCTGATCGGCATCTTCGCCGCGACCCAGGTGATCGGGCCGGTGTTCGTGCACGGAATCGCCAGCCGCACGCTGGCGGGCCTGGCGGCCGTTGCCGAGTCCGGAGCCGAGAAGGCGGCGCGCGCATGGGGCGCTACGGCGTCCGGCGTATGAGCCGGCGCCGGGTGGTCGTCACCGGGATCGGCGCACTCACGCCGATCGGCCTGACGCGAGATGGGATGTGGGCCGGGTTGCGCGGTCAGCGCAGCGCCGTGGGACCGGTCACCCGGTTCGACCCGTCGATCTTCCGGACTCACGTCGCGGCCGAGGTGAACGATTTCATCGCCACCGACTTCATCGAGGCCAAGCGGGCGAAGCGCCTCGATCGTTTCGGTCAGTTCTCGGTGGTCGCATCGCGCATGGCCCTCGACGACGCTGGAATCAACCTTGCCGCGGAAGACCGCGACCGGATCGGGGCGATGATGGGAACCGCGTTAGGCGGCGTGGCCTACGCCGAGGACCAGCTGGGGATCTTCCTCACCCAGGGATTGCGCGCCGTCGACGCGTCCCTCGCCCTCACCGTGTTCGGCGGAGCGTCGAGCTGCAACATCGCCATCGAGTTCGGCGTGCATGGTCCCAACTCCACGAATGCGATGAGCTGCGCCTCAGGCACCATCGCCATCGGAGATGCGTTTCGTCAGGTCCGCGACAACTACGCCGACGTGATGATCTGCGGCGGTGCCGAAGCGCCCCTGGCCCCGCTCTGCTTCGGCGCGTTCTCGCTGATTCGGGCCATGTCCACTCGGAATCAGGATCCGGCGAGCGCGTCGCGGCCGTTCGACAAGGGGCGCGACGGCTTCGTGATGGGTGAAGGGGCGGCGGTGCTGATCCTCGAGGAACGGGAGCGGGCCATCGCGCGCGGGGCGCTCGTCTACGGCGAAATCCTGGGCTTCGGCGTGACGAACGACGCGCATCACATGACCGCACCGCGTCCCGATGGATCACAGGCCGCCCGCGCCATGCAGATCGCCCTGGACGACGCGCATCTGGCGCCGACGGACGTGGACTACGTCAACGCCCACGGCTCCTCGACTCCGCTCAACGATCCCACGGAAACGATGGCGATCAAGACGACCTTGGGCGATCGGGCCTATCGCATTCCGGTCTCTGGGACCAAGGGGTACTACGGCCATGCGTTAGGCGCCTCGGGAGCGATCGAAGCGGCGATCTGCGCCCTCGCGCTCGAGCGCGAGTGGCTGCCCCCGACGGTGAACCTGATGGACCCCGATCCCGGGTGCGATCTCGACTACGTCCCGCGGGACGGCCGGACGCAGCGCGTGGAACACCTCGTGTCCAATTCGTTCGGATTCGGGGGCATCAATGCCGCACTCGTCATGCGGAGGCATGGGTGAATCAGGTGAACGGGTGAGCGGTGAGCGGAGAGGCGCGTAGACGGGTGGACGGGTGGACGGGGAGAGCGTACGTTGGCGCCCCACTCAACCGATCAGCTCATGCACCGATTCGTCCGGATCGCGACTGCCGAGTTTCTTGGCGCGTTTGCCATCGTGTTCATGGGGAGCGGAGCCCTGATGATGTCGGCGCGTTCCGGAACGCACGCCGCGCTACTGGCCGCCGGTATCGTCTACGCGTTCACACTCGCGGCAATGGTCGCCGCTCTGGCGAACGTCTCGGCTCACTTCAATCCCGCGATCACCACCGCGTTCGTGCTCACGCGCCGGACGAAGCCGGTCGACGGCCTGCTCATGGTCGCCGCACAGGTCCTCGGTGCTGTGGCGGGCGCGTACCTCCTCAAGGAGACGTTCCCCACGGACCTGCTGACCGGATCGCGAATCGGCGGAACGTCGCTCGCCGCAGACGTGACGTTCCGGCACGCTGTTCTCCTCGAGACGGTCGCGACCGGATTCCTGGCCATCACGGTCTGCGGCCTCGTTGCCGCGAGTGCGCGTCCCCCGGCGGCGGGGGTCATCGTCGGCTGTGTGGTCGGCGCCCTGGTCATGGCGATCGGGCCCTTGACCGGCGCCTCGCTCAATCCGGCGCGCTCGTTAGGCCCAGCGCTGGTGTCGGGGGTCTGGGAGGCGCATCTCGTTTACTGGATCGGCCCAGTCCTCGGCGCACTCGCGGGAACGCTGATCTGGGATTGGGGCCTCAAGGAGCGAACCAGGACCGCATAACGACCGAGCGCTCCGCCGGGAAGCACCGAGTTGACCAAACGGCCAGGGACTCGTGGGGCGGGTGGATGTTTCCGAGTCGCCAAAGCGGTGCAATGGACGCGGGGAACGGGGTGTGACGCGCTCCGACGCGCGGATCGTTTGGCACCGGGAGCTTGGGCGACGTGTCGGACGGGACCACGCGCGAGGCCAACGGCGTCATGGGTCGCTCGTGCGTCGAAGCCCGTGGCCACGGTCGGCGTGCATGAGGTGCGGTGCCGCGACAACGGTCGACCGCGCTGCTGCCTTTACGGCCCCACTCCCAGGAACTCCGCGCTGTATCGCACAATGCATTCCTCGATCACCTGCATCGCCACGTCGCTCTTTTCCCAACCGATGATCTGCATTCGCTTCCCTTCCAGGTCCTTGTAGATCTGAAAGAAGTGCTCCACCTCACTCAGGTAGTGCTGCGGTAAGTCGGCAATGTCGAACCATTCCCCGTGCAATGGATCGCCCGCGGCCACCGCCAGGATCTTGTCATCCGGCTCGCCGCGGTCGAGCATCTTCAGCACGCCGATCGGACGCGAGCGTACCTGACACCCCGTGAACGTCGGCTCGTCGATCCGCACGATGATGTCCAGCGGATCCCCATCCTCATGCAGGGTGCGCGGAATGAACCCATAGTCGCCGGGATAGTGCACCGCGGAATACAGCACGCGGTCCAGCTTGAAGAATCCCGAATCCTTATCGAGCTCGTATTTGTTCCGACTCCCACGCGGAATCTCGATGATGGCGGTGACTTCGTCGGGCGGATGGGGTCCGGGCGGGAGGTCGCGCCAGGGATGAATCATCGAAAGGTCGGCGGTTCGTCCGGTGGAGGCAGCTGCCGGGGCTCGGCATCTTCTCCCGAAACATAACGAGGCTCCTCGCCTGTCCGCATGCGCTCGATCTGCACCGCCATCGCATCGATCGCTTCTTCCATCCGGCGCAACCGCGCCTCGATGGCAAGATTCGGCGGCGGCAGCGCCGAGTCCGACGAAAAGGCCCTGTTCACCGCGCGAATGGCCGCATAGATCGCAATGGGCACGGCGATCATCATCGCAACCCCAAAGACCATCGCGATCAGGCCCGTGATCATGTCACGTTAGGCGCTGGTCTTCTCGCCCGCGCGCTCGGAGAGAAGACGTGTCGCGAATCGCTGGCCCTCCGATACCCGCTCCATCTCCACGGCGACCGCGTCGATGGCCTGCTCGATCCGCTCCATCCGCTGCTCGAGCCGTGCCACGCTCGCCGCCGACACTGCCGGATCACCCTTGCGCCATTTCCCGAGCGCGTGCGCGATCCCGAACGTCACGGCAATCGCGGTGAGGCTGCCGAAAACAATCGAGACGATGGCAACGATCGCTTCGTATTTGTCCATGGTGGCGACAGAGGTTCCCCGAAAGTACGCAGCGGCCGGTCTGACGGTGTCAGGTGGCCCCACTCATCGTACTCGCATCACCACGCCTGCGCACGGGGGAAGCCGCCCGGGGCGCCTCGAGCAGGCGCAACGACGCGTCGATTCGATAAACACCCGTGCGTGCGCGTCCCCCCGAGGTCGTTAGGAGGCGAACTCGAACAGCGCCTCGAGCTTGGTCGCGGCGAGCAACGACCGTACCTGCGGTTGTGTCGCGCACAGTTGCGTCGTCAACCCACGTTCACGCGCCCGCTTCTGCAGAACCACCAGGGTGCCCAGTCCACTGGCGTCGACATCCTCGGTGCCAGACATGTCGATTCGCAGATGCCCCGTCTTCGCCGCGGCGGAGCGATCAAGGCACTCCATGGCCGCTGCGCGAAAATCCACGCGGGTCTCAGCCACGAGCCGGGCAGGAGCTTCGATCGATACTCGATCAAGTACAGCATTCATGGATGCTTGCCTCGCAGGTCGGCGCCAAAATCGGAGGACAACCCGTCCGTCCCCGATCCCCTTTGCTCACACCAGCAAACCCAAGCGAATGGCGTGCCAGGCTCGACGATGCATCGTAAGTGTTTGCAGAGCAACATGTTACGCCGGTCATCGACCGTGGGGCATCCGACTCCGGTCGGCGCGAATCGCGAGAAGTAGCGCATTCCCGACGTGCGCTGGACCCACGTTGCCCCCGCCATTGAACCGGAGCAGTATCCTCCTCCAACACCACCTCGCCTCGGACCTCGCGCACTCTCCGCCGACATGTCAGACATCGATGTTCTGCTGCAGGAGCACCGCCGGTTTCCTCCACTCCCCACATTCGCCTCCCACGCCCGCATTTCCACGTGGGATCTCCACGCGCAGGCCAGCGCCGACTACGTGTCGTACTGGGCCGACCGCGCGATGGAGCTGGACTGGTTCACCCCCTGGACCGCGGTTCTCGACTGGAAACCTCCGCGTGCAAAGTGGTTCGTCGGCGGAACGCTCAACGTTGCCTACAACTGCCTGGACCGCCACATCGGCTCGGCCCGCCGGAACAAGGCGGCGATCGTGTTCGAGGGAGAACCGGGCGACCGCCGAACGCTGACCTACTGGGATCTGTATCGCGAGGTGGGCAAGTTCGCCAACGTCCTCAGGTCGTTAGGCGTGCATCGAGGTGACCGCGTGGGGATCTACCTGCCGATGATCCCCGAAGCGGCGATCGCGATGCTGGCCTGTGCCCGCATCGGCGCCATTCACTCGGTCGTGTTCGGGGGCTTCTCCCCTGAATCGCTGCGCGACCGCATGAACGATGCGCAGGCGAAGGTCGTGATCACGGCCGACGGCGGATATCGACGGGGTCAGATCGTGCCGCTCAAGCGCAACACCGACAAGGCGATCGTCGGTGCGCCGTCGGTGCAACACGTCGTCGTCGTTCAGCGCCGGCCCGGCGGGGTGGGAGACGAGTCATTCGCCGACATGCGCGAAGGCCGCGACCACTGGTGGCACCGACTGATGGCGCACGCCTCACCCGAGTGCCCCCCCGAACCGATGGACGCCGAGGACGTGCTCTTCATCCTCTACACGTCGGGAACGACGGGGAAACCCAAGGGCATCGTGCACTCGACGGGCGGCTATCTCACCGGGGTCACGGCGACCACGCGGGATGTGTTCGACCTCAAGGAAGAGGATGTCTTCTGGTGTACCGCCGACATCGGATGGGTGACGGGACATTCGTATGTGGTGTACGGACCGCTGGCCAACGGCGCTACGTGCCTGATGTACGAAGGCGCTCCGGATTGGCCGGAGAAGGACCGCTTTTGGGAGATCTGCGCCCGTCATGGCGTCACGGTCCTGTACACGGCGCCGACCGCCATTCGCGCTTTCATGAAATGGGGACCGGAACATCCCGCCCGCCATGACCTGTCGCGACTGCGCTTGTTAGGCAGTGTGGGCGAGCCGATCAACCCCGAAGCGTGGATGTGGTATCACAGGCACATCGGCGGGGAGCGGTGCCCGATCGTGGACACCTGGTGGCAAACCGAAACAGGGGCGATCGTGATCTCGCCCCTGCCCGGGCTCACGCCCACCAAGCCGGGATCGGCGACGAAGGCCCTCCCCGGCTTCACCGCCGAGCTGCTCGATGGCAACGCGAATGTGATTCCCGTGGGTGGTGGGCTGCTCGCCCTCACCACGCCATGGCCCTCGATGTTGCGGACAATTTGGGGTGACGACCAGCGTTACGTCGACACCTACTTCACCAAATGGCCCGGTCGTCCGGACCTGTACTTTCCCGGTGACGGCGCCAAACGTGACGAGGACGGCTATTTCTGGATCCTGGGCCGCGTGGATGACGTGCTGAACGTCGCCGGCCACCGCATCGGCACGATGGAAGTCGAGAGCGCGCTCGTCGAGCACCCCGCCGTAGCCGAGGCCGCCGTCGTGGGCCGAACGCACGACCTCAAGGGTCAGGCGCTGGCGGCATTTGTTTCCCTCCGCCAGGGCTACCAACCCTCTCCCGAGCTGCGTGACGACCTCAAAGCGTTCGTGTCGGACAAGATCGGCGCCATCGCGCGGCCCGACGACATTCTCTTCTCGGCAGACCTGCCAAAGACGCGCTCGGGCAAGATCATGCGGCGCCTGCTCCGCGACATCGCCGAGGGGCGAACGTTAGGCGACACGACGACGCTGGCGGACCCCAACGTCGTGGCCAGCCTGAAGGAGCAGTATGAGGCGCAGGAATAGGCGATGGGCGATCGGCGACAGTCACGACGTCGAGCGCGCAGGAGGGTAGACGGTCGGGCGGGCTTACGTGACATTTCACCAGTGGCCGTCGCCTGGCTACGACCGCCTATCCCTCATCGCCCATCGCCGCCCCGTGCCCTCCTTCTGGCGCCGCCTCTTTCCTGAATCACTGTTCCCCCGCCGGCTCGACGAGGGCGCGGAGCGGCGAATGCGGCTGGCGCAGGCGCGGGCCGAGGAGGCCATCATCGATGCGCATGTGCGCAACGCGCTGATGTTCATCGATACGCTGGCCGAAGACATGGCCTTCGATCGTGCGATCGACACCTATGTGCGCGTGATGGGCGTGCCGGAGCCGCTGGCCAGCATCGTCGCCACGCGGGTCCTCGTCGAGCTCGGAGAGGAGTTGGTGCCTAAGCGCGTGTTGCGCCCCAAGCCGGAGCCCGTCAGCGAGAGCTTTCCCGAACAGCTTCCCGAGGATGGGCTCGAACGTCCCACGGTGCGTGTCGCCAACCCGGCGGGGGGTGTGACGCGAACCTAGCGAGGACCGCTCCTGCGTGCGTGAACCGAGCCGACCAGCGCAAGCTCTTTCAGCCCCCGCGATCCGACGGGCGCTCCGCGCGCGAACCGGCGAGGCCTGACCCTATTTCCGCGCTGTATCCGCAGGCGCCGCGCCGCCCGCGGCCTTCGCCTCCGCAAGCGCAGTGTCGACGTAGGCCTTGAATTTGTCGAAGGAGATGCTGCCAGGAACTCGACGTGACCCGATGATGAACGTCGGCGTTTGTCCCGCACCTTGGCGCCCCGCCTCGCGCTCGTGCGCCTGAATGTTGGCGAGGTACTTCTGCGCGTCGTAACACTCCTCCCACTGGCTCACGTCGAGACCGGTCTGCCCGGCGAGCTCCTTCAACTTTCCCTTGGGTCGCTTCGTAGCGAACCCATTCCACTGGTCCTGCGTGTTGAACAACGCGTCGTGCATCTCCCAGAACTTTCCCTGCTCGTTGGCGCACGCTGCGGCGTTCGAGGCCGCCCACGTGTTCGGATGCATGGGGAGCGGGAAATCCATAAAGGTGTAGCTGATCTGTCCCGTCTCGATCAGACGCGTGCGGACGTCTGGTTCCGTCAGGGTAAAGAACTGCTCGCACGCCGGGCACTCGAAGTCGGCGAACTCGATAACGCGTACCGGTGCGCTGGGATTCCCCAGCAAGTATCCCTTGGCCTCGGGGAGCGGCACGGAGGGATCGACCTTGGCCGCGCTGCTGACCGCGGGCTTGTTGAGCTGATACACGATCAGCACTCCAAACACGGCCGCGACGAGCCCCAGCACCGTGTAAAAGCCCTTCTGATTCCGCTTCCGTCCTGTTTTTACGCTGCCGGATCCCCCCCCTCCCCCTCCCCCTCCCCCTCCCCCCGACGTTTTTCCTCCTTTTCCTCGTTCGCTGTCCACGGGTTGCTTCGCCATGACTCCTCGTCGGTACGATTGGCGTCAGCCACGATCCGCCGGCTGTCAGCGACTTCCGGCGTGTCATACGTGGCCCTCACCTCGTAATGGAACAATTCGCTGCGTACGTCGCCCAGAAGCTTCTGCAACTCGGCTGCGTGCCCGAGCAGTTCGCCCCGGGTGTCGAGCCACCGAATCCGCTCGGCGAGGAGTCGCAGCATCTGCTCGAGATTCCGAGCGCGGTTCTCGCCATACGTTTGCTCGTCCATCTCCACCTCCGGCTCCGCGGACCCGCCGCCCGCCTCCACAGCGCCGACGAGCAACTTAGGCCGCGGCGATACGAAGTTCTAGCGAATTCGCCCCTGCGTGTCGAGGCTGGCGCCGAGACTGACCCTTTGACTGATTCCTCCCATGATCCTCCCGGCCGACGCCGACCTCTTTCGCGTTCCACTCGGCACTGGTGCCAGCATGCACGTGGCCAGATACGGCTATGGGGAAGATCCAATCATTCTTCTGCACGGCTTTGGGACTTCGTCATTTCTCTGGCGACACGTTGGGCCGATGCTCGCTGTTCAGGGGGCTCGGGCGTTCGCCCTCGATCTCTTTGGGTACGGCGAGTCTGACCGCCCCTTCGATGCCGAGTTCGGTTTGGATGCCCAATCCGGCTACCTGGATGCGGCGATGACCGCGCTCCAACTACACCGGGCCACGGTCGTCGGCATGGATCTGGGTGCTCTGGTCGCCTTGCGGCTGGCGTTCGACCGACCGGAGCGCATTTTTCGGCTCGTGCTGGTGGGACCGCCACCACTCAACGATCTCGCCGGACCCGAGATCCGCGAGTTGCAGCGCGATACTGCCAAGTATGCGCTGAGGCTGTCCCGCGGTCTCTTCGGCGCCGAAGCGTTGCTGCGGCCGTTTCTTCAGAGCAGCGTCGCTCAGCAGGGGAACATGCCCTGGAAGCTGCTGGGGCGGTACCTGGCGCCATATTTGGGGTCCGACGGCGCAAATCACCTGTTGGCGCTCGCGGGCGCGTTACGCGAAGACGAGTTCGCTGACGTCGACCTCAGGCGGATTCGCCAGCGCACCCTGGTTGTCCGGGGTACACGGGACCGGTGGTGTTCCCGCGCAATAGCGGAAGATTTCGCCGATCAGATTCCGCGGGGTATGTATCAGCATGTGGACGAAGTCGGGCACCTCGTCCCTGAAGAAGACGCCGCGACGCTGTCACGGTTGATTCTCGCGTTCGTCAGAACGCGGGAGGATTCGTAGCGGAGTTCCCGTCAGCACTCGAGCGCAAATGGGCGTAATTTGGGTGTTGACTTCGGCCAGGTTAGATTTCGTCCGGTTAGCCCACCACCTACTCATCCTACATGGGGAAGAAACAAGTAAGACGACCGTCCCAACCGTCGGTGCCAGCTCCGTTTGATCAGGCGCGCGACGAGTTGTTCCAGCACATCATGACTTGCGGTGTCATCGGAGCCGAGAAGGAGCATCAGTCGGAGTGGTTCGAAGACACCCTGCTTTATCTTGCGGATCGGTATCACGAGCTGTCGGCGCAGGACCTGAAACAGCTTCGCGTCCTCGGTGACCGGTTCGTGCAGCCTCCAAAGACCAAGCAGGCAGACGAAGCAGTCACGGCGGCGTAGTCGAATCGGGCCCCCTCACGGATGAGGGGGCTTTTCACTGCTAGCGGCGGTTTGTCCGCGCGCGACGAAACACGCCGGCGACTCGGAGCCCACCGCCGAGTGCGATCTCCACCGCCGGGATGATCTGACGGCCTCCGCGTCCCTCGAGGCCGAGTCCCACGAACACTCGCGGCTCCCAGGCCCGCGTGCCGTCGTCCATCGCGCTCACCCCGGCGAGCCCGTACAGACCCCGCCGCTGCTCCTTGAAGGGGTCGAGCAGGAAGCGCAACACGCCATCCACTCGCGCTGTTCCTCGCGTTCGCCCACCTCGCCGCGTCAGGCCGCCAGCGGCGGCAAGCCCCACGCGCACGTACGTGCCCGCCGCCGTGTTGAACCCGCCACCGAGTTGCAACGTGGTGTGGCGGGCAGAAATCGCTTCGAGTCGCCCTTCGATTCTGGGACCCGCCGTGTTCTGCGCCGCTCCGTTGCGGGCGACTCCTGCCAGCAGAACAGCACCAAGGACCGCCCCCCGGCGGACGCGGCCCACTGCATGCCTAACGAAACTCAGGCAGCCGTCCTGAGCCGCTCGCGCCACAGGAGCAGGGTGTAGTCCACCACGGCAATCACCGATACCACGGCGACGATGGTGACGAGCACGGCCACGACATCGGGGCGAATCAGCACAGCGATCAGGGTAGCCAGCTGCAGTGTGGTCACCACCTTGCCGGCGGGCCGCGCGCGAAACGTGATGGGTCGGAGCCACACCACGCTCTTGGCGACGAGAAAGCCGATGGCCGTCATGATGTCACGAAAGATGAGCACGAAGTACTGCAGCGTCGTCACCTGCCGCTCGACGAGAAAGACACAGAGCGCGGTAAAGACGAAGACGCGATCGGTAATGGGATCGAGCAGCGCGCCCCAGCGCGTCGTGGCCTGCGCGCGTCGCGCGAGCCAGCCGTCGAGGTAGTCCGTGAGGGCGGCCAGCACGAGCAGCCAGAGCCGCTCGGTCGCGGAGGGCATGGCAACAAAAGCGGCCGCGAGCACGAGACGCGACAGCGAAAGGAGATTTGGAATCGACGTAAACGATCCCGGGCTCATGATCGAAAGTAAGCGGGTGCAGGCGTTCGCCCGCAAACGGCGAAGGGCAAACGGGTGAACCGATCACCCGCTCACTCGTTCACCCGTTCCCTTAGCTTCCGGCATGCTACGGAGCAACTGACGTGTGGGAGCTACGGTGGGATGCGGCGACCGTCTCGTTTGCCGCTGTCTCGGTGTTCATTCTGCTCTGGGACGTGCTGTTGGCCGGGCAGATCGCGCAGGCTCGACGGCAGGCGAGGGACTTTCTGGCGATTACGGCCCTGTGCGGACTGTTCGTGGCACCGGCTGCGGTGATCGCCCTCGCAGCGGCGTCAGCGTATACAGGTCGAACCGTCTCGCCCGTCGCGTGGCTGTGGCCCGCCACGCTTGGGCTGTTTGCCGTACAGAGCGGTCTCGCGCTCAGGCGGCAGCTGGTCACATCGCTCATCAGCGTACCGGTCTTCGCGTTCAACCTGCTGCTGTTTGTGGCGGCCGTGGCGCGAACTGCCACAACATGGTGGGTCGGCGTGCCCGCCGGGTTCCTGGGTGTCGAAGTAGCGCAGACGAGCACCATGGGTTTGGTGTGGCACACGTCGGCGATGTGGTCACCGCTGGCGGTGCAGCTTCCGCTCCTGGCGCCTGCCTATCCGGCGCGGTGGCAGGTGAGCAAGACCCTGCGGGCCGGTCTCGCGATTGGAGCAGCCGCGTGGACATTGCTGGCCGCGGTGGAGTTTCCGTCGGCGGTGCGTGCCGTCGTCACGTTCGCGGATTTGACAAACGAGCCGCTGCGAGAGCGGCCCCGCGGGGACCTGGCGCTTGGCGTGCGCATTCTCCCCGTTCTGCGCGGGCCACCCTCCGCGACCGCGCTGGAGCGCGACCTACCGCTGGCCGACTCCCTCGGCGCGGGCATTCTCTCCGTCGTCGTCGCGCCCGCTGGCGCGAGCGCGCTGGCGCTCGACTCGCTGGCGTCGGCCCTCGCCGGATTGCGCCGTGACTCGATACTCCTCGTCATCTCGCTGGATCACGATCGGGAGGACCGGGATCGCTTCCTGGCGTCGCCGGTGGCGTACATGGAGCGCCGTCTGGCGCTGGTCGACCGCGTCGTGCGTCGAGTGCGTCCCGATGTGCTGCTCCCCGCGCTGGACCCGTTCGACGCCGGCGTGCGGGCGCTGGGGAGCGTCCCGTTGGGGTGGTGGACCGAGTATCACGCCCGCGCCGCCGATCTCGCGCACCGTTTGCGTCCGCGGACGAGAGTCGGGGTCGCGTTCTCGGCGTTCACGCGAGACGATTCGCTGCTGTACGCCTGGGCGGCGCGCGACTCGTCGATCGACCTGCTGGCATTCTCGTTCGCGCCGACATTCCGCGGCGGGGCGTCCCTCGCGGCGCGCCTGCGCACGGCGGAACGGTGGATGAGGGATCAGCCCAAGCTGCACTGGGTCGTGTCCGTGCGCACATATCCGTACGTGTTCGGCGAAGCCGCCCAGCAGAGCGCGCTCGCTGGAACCCTGGCCTGGGCCAGTCGACGTCCACGCGTGCATGCGGTGATCGTGGATGGTGCGGGCGACTATGACGTGCTCACGGGACTCCAGCGTGCCGATGGCGGCCTGCGTCCTGCGGTGGCGACGCTGGCTCGCGCTCAGCGCGCGCTGCGAGAGGCGGCGCAGTGAGTGGGTAGGTAGAGCTTTCCCTCACAACGCGTCATCATCTTCGGTAACCCACGCCCCCCGGCTGACGCCGACCACGACCAACCACCCGCTACCTACTACCTGCTACCCACCCATACAGATGTTCTCCCCCTCCGCCCTTACGTTCCTCCGACAGCTGAAACGGAATAATCGTCGCGAGTGGTTCGTCGAGCGAAAGGCACAGTTTGACGAACTGCTGATGGTGCCGATGCGCGAGCTCGTTGAGGAGATGGACGTGCGGCTCGGACGGATGGCTCCGGAGATCGGCGGGTCACCCAAACGATCGATCTTTCGCATTTACCGGGACGTCCGGTTTTCCAAAGACAAGTCCCCCTACAAGACGCACGTCGCCTGCTGGTTCACGGC
>JBQTIW010000055.1:0-20336 GCA_052387735.1 Gemmatimonadaceae bacterium | reverse complement strand
GCGCATCATCATCGTCATCCTCGCCGTTCTCGTCGTCATCGCCGCCGGCACGGCGACGCTCGTCAACAGCCGTCTGTCCGCGCGGCCTTTTGATGGTCCGCCGTCTGACCACTTCGACGGGGAGCGGTTTACCAACCTGGACTCGGTGCCGGACAAGTCGTTAGGCGCGGTGCTCAAATGGCAGGCGACCGCCGAGAAGGGACCGTGGAGCGACTGGATCGACGAACCCGCCGGCCCCAAACCGCCGGAGCGGGTCAGCGATGGCACGATCCGCATCACGTGGATCAATCATGCCACGCTGCTGCTACAGCTGGACGGGATGAATATCCTCACCGACCCGATCTACTCCGAGCGAGCGTCTCCAGTCTCGTGGATCGGGCCGAAACGCCACCGGAATCCCGGGATCCGATTCGAGGATCTTCCACCCATCGATCTCGTGGTAGTGAGCCACAACCACTACGATCACATGGATGTCCCCACGCTCAAGCAGCTCAACGCGAGCGGCGACACGCCGATTCTCGTCGGACTGGGCAACACGGCGTATCTGGCCGAACGGGGCGTGCGCAATACGCGGGACGTGGACTGGTGGGACTCGACTCGCATTGGCACCGTGCGCGCGACGGCCGTGCCTGTGCAACATTGGTCCGCGCGTGGCCGCGGCGATCGACGCCGCACGCTCTGGGCGGGCTACGTGATCGAAGGACCCTCAGGCCGCGTGTACTTCGGTGGCGACAGCGGCTACGGGCGTCACTTCTCGGTCGTGCACGAGCGGTTCGGTCCCATCGACGTAGCCCTGCTGCCGATCGGCGCATATCGGCCCATCTGGTTCATGAAGGACCACCACATGTCGCCCCCGGAGGCAGTGCGGGCGAGCGACGAGCTCGGCGCGCGGCTCTCGATTCCGATGCACTTCGACACCTTTCAGATGGGTGACGATGGCGAGCAGGAGCCGCTGCTCGCCCTCGAGAACGCGCTCGTCGCGGACGTGAGGCAGCGCGCAATCTGGCGCATCGCTCGGCATGGAATCGCCGAGGTGACCTTGCCGCGCTAGCAGCCATCGCCACATTCACACGGCACGTCGGTCTCGGCACCGGCGCAGGCACTGGCTCCGTCCCGGAGGATCACATGCGTATTGGCCTGATGTCACTGGTGGCAGGTTTGATCACCGTCGCTCCGTCACGCACTCCAGCACAGGTCAACTACGACACGGTGCAGGTACGCACGCAGGCGCTGTCTCGCGACGTGTACATGCTGCAAGGCTCTGGAGGCAACATCGGGCTTGCTGTCGGCGATGACGCCGTGTTCGTGGTCGATGACCAGTTCGCGCCGCTGACGCCCAAGATTCTCGCCGCGATCGCCGCCATCACGTCCAGGCCGGTGCGGTTCGTCGTCAACACGCATTGGCACTTCGATCACACCGGCGGCAACGAGAACATGGGGAAGGCCGGCGCGCTCATCGTCGCGCACGACAACGTCCGCCGCCGCATGTCCACTGAACAGTTCATCGAAGCGATCAATCGACGCGAACCGGCAGCACCAACGGGCGCGCTTCCCGTGGTGACCTTTGCCGAAGGCGTGACGTTCCACATCAACGGCGACTCGGTGGTCGTGACGCATGTGCCGCCTGCCCACACCGACGGCGACGCCGTTGTCTTTTTCACCAAGGCGAACGTCGTGCGCACGGGCGACCTGTTCGTCAGCGCAGGCCTCCCGTTCGTTGATCTCTCCAGTGGCGGATCGATCCACGGGATCATCGGCGCGGCAGACAAAGTGCTGGCAATGGCCAATGCGCAGACGAAGATCATTCCCGGACACGGACCTGTTGCCGATCGCGCTCGGTTGCAGGCGTTCCGTGACATGCTCGTCACCCTGCGCGACCGTGTGCGCACCGAGGTCGCGGCCCGCAAGACAATCGAGCAAGTGCTGGCAGCGAATCTGACCGCTTCGTACACTCGCGACTGGCCGGGTGGACACGAGCGTTTTGTGCGGCTCCTGTATCAGGAACTGACGCGCCGTTGAGTGCGCAGTTCGCAGACAACGGCGCCTCATCGCAACGTCAGTTCGGATCGTTTGCTTACGATGACCTTCGGTCACCTCGACGGAGTCACCAGTCCAAGCATACGATGGGCGGGCGTTCCTTTTGTCACCGCCTACTGCCCGCCTCCAACCGCGTCGTCGGCTATCGCCATGGATTCGAGAACCGGCGATCCGTGATGAACGTGGAATCGGTGAGCGAGCGCAGAAAGGCCACGAGATCCGCCTTTTCCTGCGCGGAGATGGCAAAGCCTGTGATGCGCCGATCCCTGTTCGGATTGACTCTGCCGTCACCCGCGTTAGGCCCGATCGTGATCAGCCGGCCGCCGCGCGCGTAGTGTGCCACCACGTCGTCAAGCGTGCCGACGCTGCCGTCGTGCATGTAGGGGAACGTCACGGCCACGTTGCGCAGCGACGGCACCTTCATTTTCCCCATATCCGACGGGAGGTGGGTGGTCTCGAACAGCCCCCCGTTGCGCGTCGGGTATGCTCCGGTTCCACCGACGTTGTAGAGTCCCGTGTTCGCGAAGTCCGCTGGTCGGCCTGCCGGCGGTGGACCGGGTACGCCTCCGGGATCGACGACAGCGACAGTGAACATCGTCCCACTGTGGCATTCCGAGCATCCGCGGTCGCCAAAGAGCTGCTGGCCGCGCAGGGCAGCAGCAGACATCGCGCTTCGATCCCCGCGCCGGTACCGATCGAGCGGCGCGCCGTACGAGACGAACGTGCGCTGAAACGCGGCGAGCGCCTTCGTCACGTTCGGCACGGTGAATGGATCGCTCTCGGCGGGGAAGGACTTGGGGAACAGCCGCTGGTACACCGGTTCGGCCCGGAGACGGGCGAGCAGGTCCTGTTCTCGCCCCTTGAGGCCGAGCTCCACCGGCACATCACCGAACATGGGGATGAGCGCCTGCGCTTCCAGGGAACGGGTCTCCGGACCGGCCCAGCCGAATGTGCGCTGATAGCCCGCGTTCGCGAGGCCGATCGAGTTGCGTGTGTGTGCCTCGCCGGTCGTGCCCACAGGAATGTTCTTCGCGTCGGAGAACGCCAGTTCCTGCCGATGGCACGACGAACAGGCAAACGCGCCATTGCCGGAGAGCCGCACGTCATAGAACAGCCGGCGTCCAAGCTCGACCTTGGCTGCCGACATCGGGTTGTCCGCCGGGATCACGGGTGGACTGAGCCCAGCCGGCAGCTGCCACGTAAAGAGGGTCGGATCGCCGGACAGCGGATCCACGGCCCCGTGTCCGTCACCCGCGCAGCCGTTGAGGAAGAGAGCGAAGAGGGCGACGGCGGCGACGCGCACGGGGGACGGGGAACGGCTCACGAAAGTGCGACACCCAGGACGGCGTGAACCCTCAGCATGTCGACAGGATTCCGTTGGGGTCAAGGTCCACTGCGCACCTTCCTCTCGACTTTCCGCAGCCAATCCCTGAGTTGACGGATCGTCCCTTCCGCGTTGTCGTTCATGGTAAGATGGCCGGCGCCGGGCACGACCGCGAACTCCGAGCCTGGGACGAGGCTCGCGTAGTACCTCGTGGTCGCTGGCGTCGCTTCATCAAACTCACCCGCCGTGAACAGCGTGGGTACCGAGATTGCCCGGAGCCCAGGTGTCGCGTCGAAGGTCTTGAGGCTGCCGGTCGCGCGGAATTCGCTAGGTCCCCACATCTGCACATAGATCGGCGTCGCGATGCGTGTGCCCGAGCTCTCAGCGTCGACTCCTGGTGGCTGTCGCATCACGTACCTCGCATAGTACTCGCTGGTCGCCGCGGCGTCCTGGGGGGTGTCGTACCTGCTCCTTCGGTTCGCGTCCGCAATCACACGCTGCGTCGACTCAGGGAGAAGCGTCACCAGTGAGTCAGCGTCCTTCGACCAGAGCGCTGCGCTCAAGCAGGGGCTCGCGAAGACCACGCCCCGCACGCCGGCCGGTTTCGTCTCCATGTAGCTCGCCGCGAGCATCGTGCCCCACGAGTGACCATAGATGAACACCTCGTCGAGACCTAACGAATCGCGGAGCGCCTGCAGCTCACGGACGAAGCGCTCCGTCCGCCACAGGGACGTGTCGGCGGGTTGGTCGGACTTGCCGGTCCCAAGCTGGTCGTAGAGGAAGACCGGCCGGTCCTCGGACAGGGCCAACAAGGGGTTGAGATAGTTGCTCGGCACACCTGGTCCGCCGTGGAGCAGAATGATCGGCGTGCCGGAGCCCCGCGCCTGCATTCGGTACCAGACCTTTCCTCCAGGCACGGACACGAATCCCTCCTTCGTCTGCAGAGAGGGCGCCGCGGCAGAAGCGTCGGAGCGGGCTGGGCGGCGCTCACCGCATCCCGCAGTGAGGACACATCCCGCAATGCCAGCGGTCAGAACGCGGACTGGAAGGTTGCGCATGGTCATCAGTCTCGGTGATGCGCCTGCATCGGAATTCCGCCTCGAGGGCGCAAAGTGATTGTCGCGTGCGGCTGCACCCGGGCACCGGGTGAGAGTGTGAACCGCCACCGCCGAGCGATGGTGGCCAGGACCAGCACCCCTTCCATCCACGCGAAGTGCTCGCCGATGCACATGCGAGCTCCTCCGCCGAACGGGAAGTAAGCGAACTTTGGCCGGCTCGCGGCTGCATCGGGACTGTGGCGTTCAGGCTCGAACCGGTCCGGTTCGGGCCACCAACGGTCATCGCGGTGAACCACCCATTGGGACATCACCACCAGCCCGTGTGCGGGAATGGTGTACCCGCCCAGCTCGAAGCTGCCTAACGCCCGGCGCGCCACGGTCCATGCCGGCGGATATAGCCGCATGGACTCCGCCAGCACCATACGCGTAAATGGCAAGCGGGCGACATCGTCCGCGGTGAGCGCTCGATCGCCGCAGTCATGAGACTCGGCCGCCATGCGATCCGCGGCGTCGGGGTGCTGCGCGAGCAGATACCATGTCCACGTCAGCGCGTTGGCGGTGGTCTCGTGTCCTGCGAGGAAGAACGTGAGCACCTCGTCGCGCACCTGCTCGTCCGTCATGCCGGCACCATCACCCTCCGTGTCGCGCGCGCGAAGGAGCAGCGACAACAGGTCGGGCTTGTCCTCGCCGCTCGACCGGCGCTCGGCGATCAGACGAAAGACGGTCTCTTCCACTCGCCGAACCCCTTCCCAGAATCGGCGCGAGGAAGGGATCGGCAGCCGCAGGACGACGTCACCGAAGGGCATGTAGAACGTTCGCATGAACGTGCCGAACGTCGCGTCGAGGGCTGCGCCTATGTCGCCGGCCTCGTGCTCGACTTCCGCGCCAAAGAGCGTCGTTCCGGCGATCGAGAGCGCGAGCGCCGACATCTCCCGGTGCATGTCGAACGACACCCCGTCGCGCCAAAGTCCTGTGCGCCGGTCGGCGATGGCCACCATCGCCTCTGCATAGCGAGCAATGTGCTGCCGGTGGAACTCGGGCTGGATCATCCGCCGCTGTCGCCGGTGCATGTCACCCTCGCTGGTGAGCAGCCCGTCACCGAGCAGGATGCGCGCTCGTTCCAGCGCACGCCCCTTCTTGAAGTTTCGCTGATTGGTGACCAGCACTTCCCGCACGAAGTCCGGATGACTGATGAGGTAGACCTGTTCCTTCCCGAGCCGGACCTGGACGACGTCTCCGTGATTCCGCGCAACCTGCGTGAAGAAGCCTAACGGGTCGCGCATGAGCCGCAGCGCCAGCTGGCCCGGATACCTCGGGCGAAACACGGGAGTGAGGCCGGTGGTGCCCGAGGATCCGATCGAGGTAGCCATGAGTCTGGAGGACGCCTTGTGCCCTCAAGAATACAGGCGAACGCCCACTGGCGAGACGGCGGACGGCAGAATTGAACGCCTTGCCCGCTCGGCGATCGGCGTCCGTGACCGCGCGGCCAGGAGGTCGGGCATGGCTACTGAACGACCGTGACTCCGGTGGCGGACACGCGGCCGAACGGCGGTCGTGTCACCCGCTGCGCGTCGTCTTCACCGGAGAACTCCAGATGCCGGACAGCACCCGTACCGCATTGCCGCCCAGGATGAGGCCAATGTCGGCATCCTGGTACCCACGGCGAATCAGAGCTTCGGTGACATCGAACATGCGCCGGGGATGGTTCACCCCCTTGATCGTGATCGCTCCGTCTGAGTCTTCGTGGTACGAGTATCGGGAGAAGTTGGGCTGCGTCCGCGGATTCCGCCCGCCGCCGATGGGGTTGGGATTCCCGACCATGTCGAGATCGCTGCCAATGGCTACGTGCTGAATGCCCACCAGCTTGGCCACGTGATCGACATGATCGATGACGTGCTCGATCGTGACCGGTTCCTGTTCGCGCACCAGGAATCGGATGAACGCGATTCCCATGACGCCGCCGCTCCTCGCCATCGCGCGGATCGCCTCATCGGTCTTGCAGCGCATCAGGCTCGGGGCAAGCGCGCGGCAATTGGCGTGCGAGAAGACGACCGGCTGCCTGGAGGTGGCGAGGGCATCGAGCGTGGTCTGGTCGCCGCAGTGCGAGACGTCCACGGCCATGCCCACGGCGTTCATCCGTTCGACGATCGAACCGCCGAAGACCGACAAGCCGCCGTCGCGGTGCTCGAGAAAGCCGCTGCCGATACCGTTGTTGAAGTTGTACGTCAGCTGCGACAGTCGCTGGCCGAGTCCGAAGAAGGTGTCCACATCGTTAGGCGTGCGGAAATGCTCGGAGTTCTGAAACGTCAGCATCACGCCGAGCTTCTTGGCCGCTTTTGCCCTTGTGAAGTCGCCGCCGTCGTCGATGCGCAGGAACCAGTCGCTGTATTGCGCCAGCAACCCGTTCCACTCGGCGAAGAACTTGAGCCCGGCCTCGTAGCTGTCGGCGCCGTGTCCCAATGCCAGTGCCGTGAGCCCGGAGCCGCGATAGATGGCGGCGTCCTCGGCGGAAAGGCTCCCGGCCTGCGCCAACCAGCGCGTGATGCGCGGCGGCTGTTCGGCGAAGTCAGGAAACCGAAACTGGTTGAGAAGGTCTACCACCATGTGCTCTTCCATCAGCTTGACGCATCTGGCGGAGTACTGGGCCTGGGACTGCGCGAACACCTGATAGCGGCCGCG
Organism: Gemmatimonadaceae bacterium; assembly: GCA_052387735.1. Classification (GTDB taxonomy): domain Bacteria; phylum Gemmatimonadota; class Gemmatimonadetes; order Gemmatimonadales; family Gemmatimonadaceae; genus RBC101. Next base: position 13,238 of record JBQTIW010000055.1, on the reverse strand, counting down.
CAGGATGGCGGGCGCTCCGGCGATCCCGGCTCCGATCGCGATAATGGCCTGACGACGGTTCAGCTGGCCTGCGCTCATGAATGGCCCGGGGAAGGTGTTGACCGCCTACCGCCGGTAATCAAGCGCCGGCTTCTCACGATCGAGACGAGTCCTGTAGACGAATCCGGTTCCGCGCCGCTGGTCGAACTCGGCCTTCGCCTTCGCGATATGAGACGGATCGGTGAAGAGGTCCATCGTGGTCAGGGTCATGGTCTTGGCGGCGACCATCATGCCTTTGGCGCCGATGGAGGTGCCGCCGGCCGCCACCGCCTGCCACGAGTGCGCGGCAGTGCCGGGAACCCAGGTAGCGGCGCTCAGCTGCACGGTCGGCACGGTCCAGCTCACGTCCCCCACGTCGGTGGACGCCGGGTCCACGCTGACGGTGGTCCAGGGAATCACCGTCGCCTCGCTGCCTAACGGGAGAAGCTCGCCAGTCATGGTCTTCCGGATCCGCTCGGCGAAGGCTCGTTCTTCGCTCGTGTAGGTGATCCCGCCGACTCGCTTGAGGTTCTTCTCCTGCACGCGGGCCAGGTACTCGTTGGGGAGGACATTGTACACGGCGCCGATCGTCTCCTGGTCGACCGTGGTGCCGGTTCCCATCGCCGCGCCTTTCGACGCATCGATGATCCGCCCCCATATCCCGTCCAGCACGCGCATGTCATTGTGCCGCGCGTAGACGAACAGCTCGGCGAAGTCGGGGACCACGTTCGGTGCCCGGCCGCCAGCCGTGATCACGTAGTGGATACGCGTCTCCTGCGGCACGTGCTCCCGGAGCAGGTTGATCATGTGAGTCATGGCTTCCACGCCGTCGAGCGCCGACCGCCCGCGTTCCGGCGCAGCCGCTGCGTGGGAGGACACGCCATGGAAGCGGAACTTGGCGCTGATGTTGGCGAGCGTGCTGTTGGCGTCCGCCTGGTTCCGGTCGCCAGGGTGCCACGCCACCACGGCGTCCACGTCGCTGAACAGACCCTTGCGCACCATGTAGACTTTGCCCGAGCCTCCTTCTTCCGCCGGAGTTCCGAAGAACCGGAGCGTTCCCTTCACGCTGTTGGCCTGCATCCACTCCTTCACGGCGATCGCCGCCGCCGTGGAGGCTGTACCGAACAGATGATGGCCGCAACCGTGACCCGATCCTCCCTCGACCAGCGGCCGCTTCTCCGGCTCGGCCGCCTGCGACAGACCAGGGAGCGCGTCGAACTCGCCGAGGATGGCGATGACCGGCTTCCCACTCCCCCAGGTCGCCACGAACGCCGTGGGCATGTCGGCGATCCCGCGCTCCACCCTGAACCCCGCCTTCGACAGCGCTTCCTGCAGCAGTCCGCTGGACCTGGCCTCTTGATACCCTAACTCTGCGAAGCTCCAGATCTGCTGCGCAATGGCCGCGTAGTGGCCCGCCTTCCCGTCAAGCGAGCGCAACACGCCCTCCCCGGCGGGTGACTGCGCGACCCCCGCCAGGGGGACGACCGCCAAGACCAGAAGCGCTGCTCTGACCGGCCGGAATGCGCGACGCATGAGAGCTCCAGGGGAAGGGAACACGATGTGGCGTGTCTGCCGGCGGCAGCCTGATCCCACATGCGTCGTCCGATTGTAGGACTCGGCGTTGCCGCCGTCAACAAAAACGGGACGCAAAGGTTGCCGGATATCACGGTCAGCCACTACCTGTTGCCCACCCACCAACCCTCAATCCGTGGCCGCTGTCTGAACACTGCGTCCAGGTCTCCCGTCCCTGCCCCCACCCACGTCGCCCATGTCGTCGATCGACCACAACGATCTGCCAACGCCCCGGCCGCTGGCTCGACGCGAGTGGCTCGGATCCACGAGCATGGCACTCGCGGGACTGTACGCGAGACCGGGAGTCCACATCGGCCAGCAGCGCCATGAGACGCCGGCGCGCGAAATCGAACGATGGATGCGGTTGGCATCTGTTCCCGGCATGGCATACGCCAGGGTCGCTGGCGAGCGAATCACGACTCGCGGCTTTGGAGCCCGACGAACGGGCGCCGCCGCGGATGTTTCGGGAGAGACCATCTTCGCGGCGGCGTCGCTCAGCAAGCCCGTGTTCGCCTACGTCGTGCTCACCCTGGCGAGTGACGGCGTGTTGTCACTCGATCGCCCGCTCCACGAGTACCTCCCACTTCCCAATCCCGATGACGAACGTGCCAGGCGCATCACGGTGCGCCATGTGTTGAGCCACAGCACGGGGTGGCGGAACTGGCGGAACCAGCTCACGCAGCCACTGACCAGCGACTTCGAGCCGGGGAGTCGATTCAGCTACTCAGGCGAGGGGTACTTTCACCTGCAACGCGCCGTGGAACGTCTGACCAATCGCGCCTTCCCCGCGGTGGCGCGCGAACGAGTCTTCGGCCCGCTGGGAATGGAGAGCTCGAGTTTCGCCTGGCTGCCCGACCTCGAAGGGCGACGAGCCTCGGGCCACACCAATCGCGGCGATCCGTCACGAGAGTTCGGGGTGCCGCTGCGGAACGCCCTCGCCCGCATGGCGCAGGATCGCAAGGTCACGGTCGAGGAGCTGACCACCGAGGATACCGAGCGCGCGATGCGAGAGGCCGAGCCCAACCTTCCGGTCCTCGGCAACTTCATGGCACCTAACGCTGCCGCAAGCCTGACGACGACTGCCGGCGACTATGCCCGCTTCTTGCGGCACCTGGTGCGGGCTCGCAGCGCAGGTGGTGCGGCAGCGCGCCTCGTCGAGACCATCACCACGCCCACCACACCGATCAACGAGGAGCTGCGCTGGGGTGTGGGGACGGGGCTGCAGGTCCAGGGTGACCGCACAACCATGTGGCATTGGGGTGACAATCCGGGCTTCAAGAACTTCTTTCTCGCCGATCCTGCGGCTGGCACGGCCGTCGTCGTGTTCAATGCGGGCGACGCCGGAAAGAGCGTGTACGAGCGTCTCTTACGGTCGGAGCTGGGCGAGGATCAGCCGGCGTTCCTGTTCATCTAGCCCTCGCGGAGGCTCTTGAGGGGAACGTGTGCAGCGGCGCATCGTTCAGCCACACGTTTCCCCGTCTCCATGCTTGCTCCTCACTCCGTTGGTCGTTTGCGGCTCCTCCGCGTCACGCTGATCGGGCTCGTCTTCGCCGGGATGCCAGCGGTAGCGCAGGACCGGCCGGTCGCGCGACCGTTGAACAGGCGCCCCGTCGAGCGAATGCCAACCCTGCCGACGTGGTCGGAGCAGATCGCCATTCGCGAGATCTGGCTGGGCAAGCGGCACGAGATGCTGCTGGACATGATGCGCCGCCACGACGTGCAGATGTGGATCGTGGTGAACGAGGAGTTCCACGACGATCCGCTCACGCAGTACATCGCACCGCCGCGCCCGTACACCGGGAACCGCGACTTCTTCATCTTCGTGGACACGGGTGGGCCCGGCCTCAAGAAGGTGGCGGTGACGGGCTACTCCGAGGACAACCTCAAGCGCTTCTTCGAATCGCCTGACGAACCGCGACCCATCAGTGTCGTGCTGCCGGAGCTCTATGATCGGTATCGGCCCACACGCGTCGCGTTAGGCTACGGTGGTCGACGCGGCGTGACGCGGTCGCTCACCCGCGATACCTACGTCGACATCGTCAACCTGCTGGGACCGGAAGGACAGCAGCGCGTGGTCAGTGCGGCCAACCTGATCGAGGAGTATCTGGACACACGCATCCCCGAGGAGGCCGAGCAGTACACCAAGGCCGTGCATCTCACCGAGGTCCTGGCGCGACGAGCGCTCTCCGGTGAAGTGATCGTTCCCGGCACGACAACGGTCGGCGACGTTCGCCGCTGGCTGTTCGACGCCATGGGGAGCGCCGGAGTACGCACCTGGTTCCAACCCGACCTTCGCGTACAACGGCCGGGGATGGGAAAAGCCACGTCACGCGGCTTCCTCGCCGTAGCACCGGAGAGCGTCACGATTCAGCGGGGAGACGTCGTGCACCTTGACGTCGGCATTTCGGTAATGGGCTTCGACACCGACTGGCAGAAGATGGCGTACGTCCTCAAGCGCGGCGAGCGCGACGTTCCGGCAGGACTCAAGCAGGCGATGCAGAACACGAACACGCTGCAGGACGTGCTGATGAAGAGGTACTCGCGTCCCGGCGCGCTCGTGTCCGACGTGTATGACTCGACGATGGCCGAGATGAAGCGAGTGGGAATCACCGCGCAGATCTACTCGCATCCGATCGGCAACCAGGGACACGGACTCGGGGCGGCGATCGATTTCCGCTCGGCGCAGCGTCCGGAGCTCGGCGCGCAGGGAAAGCGACTGCGCAGGGGATCGTACATTTCGATCGAGCTCAACACGCGAACGCCGGTGTCGGAGTGGGACGGACAGGAAGTGTTCGTCATGATGGAAGACGACGCACACCTCACCGATGCGGGGTGGGTGTTCTTTCGTCCACGCCAGGAACAATGGTATCTGATACGTTAGGCGCCGCTCCACAGCTCCACCGCACCCTCGAAAGGGGAGCCGACGGAGAGATTGCCATCGCCGGAGGAATCTGATGAAACAACCGGTCACCCGCCGCGCGTGGATCGGCGCGTTGCTTCTGATCGCTCCCTCGCTTCTGGGGGCGCAGGCGCCTGCTCCAATCGTCATTGCCAACGCGTCGGTCATCGACGTGGAGTCAGGCCGGGTGCAGTCCGGACAAACGATCCTGATCGAAGGGAACCGAATACGCAGCATCGCACCGGCCGGTCGAGTGACTGTACCGGCAGGCGCCACGACGATCGATGGCACCGGACGCTTCGTCATCCCTGGGTTGTGGGACATGCACGTGCACGCAACGGGATTCGGGATCGATCGTCTGTTCCTGCCCGTGCTCGTCGCCAACGGCGTAACCGGCGTGCGCGACATGTTCGGCCGCGTCGCGTGGTACGACAGTGCGCGTGCGTTGGGCGCGCGGGACGAGCTCGTGATTCCGCGCATCGTTGGTGCGGGTCACATTCTCGACGGCAAGCCCGAGATCTGGCCGGGCTCCGTGGGCGTTCGCGACCCCGACGAGACGCGGCGCGCCGTCGACTCGCTTGCCAAAGCGGGAGCCGCGTTCATCAAAGTCTATTCGCGACTGACGCCGGAAGCGTTCCGTGCCGCGGCAGCCCAGGCTAGGAAACACGGCCTCGACATCGCCGGTCACGTGCCGAGCCTCGTCTCCGTGGACGAAGCGCTCACGCTGGGCATGCGAACCATCGAGCACCTGCAGATGTTCACGACGGCGTGCTCCTCACGGGAAGAACATCTCAGGGCCGATCTGACCGCCGCGGTCGCGTCGCCAAAAGCCTGGGACTCGGCAGCTGTGATTTCGCGGGGCCAGCTATCGGTACAGGTGGAGACGTTCGATCGCGCTCGCTGTCAGGCGTTGGCGAAACGCGTCGCCGCGAGCACCACGTGGATGGTGCCGACGATGGTGGTCCTGCGCTCGACGGCCTGGCTCGACGACAGTACGCTGAAGGATGATCCCAGACTCAAGTACATCCCCAGGTTCTTCAGCGCGTCGTGGGATCCCAAAACGGATTTCCGCTTCCGTACGGTGACCGCCGAAGGATGGGCGATGCGCAAGCGTGTGCACGAGCGGCAGCTGGAGATCGTGCGGCTGCTGCACGAAGCCGACGCAAAGTTCCTCGCCGGGACGGACCTGTCGAACCCGTACATCTACCCCGGCTTCTCGTTGCACGATGAGCTCAGTCACTACGTGAGCAGCGGCTTTACCCCGTTGCAAGCGCTGCAGTCGGCGACGATCAATCCTGCCCGGTTTCTCCAGGCCACGGACTCGTTGGGACTTGTCCGCGTGGGGAAGGTGGCTGATCTCGTGATTCTCGACGGCAATCCACTTGCTGACATCCGCAATGTGTCGCGCGTGTACGCGGTGATCCTCAACGGTCGCGCGCTCGACGCTGCGCGCAGAGCGAAGATCCTCGAGGACGCCCAGGCGCTGGCGGTGGGAGGGCCGCGCTAGCGGCACCTTCCTGGTTCCCGCACATTGAACGCCCCTGACCAGGCTCGGAGCCTTGTCGGGCGCGTCACGGGCCTACCCTCCAGACCGAGAACCGCGCCATGAAGAGTACGCTCACCGAGTTCATCGGGACCTTTTTTCTGGTGCTGACGATCGGGCTCACGGTAACTGCAAACTCCCAGTTCGCACCGCTGGCGATCGGCGCCTCGCTGATGATCATGGTGTACATGGGCGGCCACATCTCGGGTGGCCACTACAATCCCGCCGTCTCGCTCGCCGCGATGATGCGCGGGGCTCTGCCGTCGAAGCAGTATCTCCCGTACGTGGGCAGCCAGATTCTCGGCGCCCTCGCGGCCGCGGTAGTGACATACGTGATCACCGGCAAGACGTTCGCACCCGCGCCTGCAGCCGATGCCACCACGTTAGGCGCGCTGCTGGTGGAAGTGCTCTATACCTTCGCGCTTTGCCTGGTCGTGCTCAACGTCGCCGTATCGAAGAAGACGCAGGGCAACTCGTACTATGGATTGGCCATCGGCTTCACGGTTGTGGTCGCCGCCTTCGCCGGCGGCGGCATCTCCGGTGGCGCGTTCAATCCGGCCGTTGGCATCGGACCCACGATCGTCCACGCCATATCGGGCGGTGGCTCCTGGGGTGCGCTCTGGCTCTACATCGTTGGCCCCATTGCCGGAGGAGCCCTCGCTGCGACGGTGTTCGGAATGCAGGAGGGGTAAGGCGGACGGGCAAGCCTGCAAACTCCAGCCGAACTCGCGTCGCCTCGCCCGTCGCGTTCTCCACAGGTCGAGACCTGGCCACGGGGCACATGACCGGCGCCCGCGTGACCCTTTGGTGGTCGGTCGCTTGGAACGTGTAGCCCGTTAAGCCGTGGGGCGCTTGCGTCGGGGTTTGGGATCCACCGATGTCGGAAGCTCGTACCACAGCTCGAACTCGTTGCCGCCAGGATCAATGGCGAACAGGTAGGGCTCCCCCGGTATGAACTCGCCCTGCTCCCGAATGCGACCTCCTGCCTCTTCGACGAGTGCTTTCGCCTTGTCGATGTCGGCGGGCTGCCGCCGTCGAAATCCGAAGTGCGCCACCGCGCCCTGCCTTCCGGCGTTGGTCGGATTCTGCTCGAGCACGAGCACGTCCCGCGCCCCCGGCGTCTGGAGCTGCACAAAATCGTCCTGCCAGACGACCACCGCGCCGAGGATGTGTTGAGAGAATCGTGACGCACGCCCCCAACGTCACGAACAGCCAGCGCGATATGCGTGAGCCCGAACGTCCTGGCCACGTACCCTCCACCTGTCGTGCCGCCCACGAATCTCACTGGCCCTGACGTCTGCGCAACACCCCGCGATCGCTCCTACCTGGCGCGAAAGCGTGCGAGCGGAGCCGAGGCGCTGCTCAGTGTGAGAATGGAGTCGGAGATCTGATAGGTCGAGACGGTACCCAGAGCGGCGAGATAGCCGCGTTCCACTTCGTCTCCGTCCGCGCAGAACATCTTGGTGGACATGAGCGGTCCAAACGTCAGCGTATCCCCTGAGAGCGAGTATGGCCCAGCGTACCGATTGCAGCCGGAAAAGCCGCTAGCGCGCACGGAGTCTCCGCTCAGCCGCATCGTCACGGGCTTCTGACCGGCGCCAAGAGGGTTGGCGCGGTCCCCGAGCGCTATCAGCTCCCAGTCGCGATCGGTGATGGTCGGTGGTGCCGATGTCTTCGTGTTGTTGTCCTCAGCGGGCGCCCGGGGAGTGCAGCCGGGCTGAATGCACCATAGCAGCGCCAGGATCTGGGAGAGCGTGCGGCTCATGCGAACCTCCGGTCGGTCATCTGGATCGGTTCTGGTACACCAGTGAGCCTGGGACCATGCGTCGCTACTGGCGAGAGTGGCGCGTCACGGGCCGCCAATCGCCTGCGTGCCGAACCCGTCATCTCCCCAGGGAGAACATCACGCCACACTCTGGCGCGATGTCGGTCGCGTTAGGCGTGAGACCGAAGCCGTTGTTGAGCTTGATCATCGCGCGGGGACCCAGGTGCCACTGCACTTCCGCGATCAGCGCCACTTCGTCCACCTGATTCCCTTCGACCATAGCCGCAATGCGCCATCGCGGCGACAGGCGCTTGAGATACTCGACCGCGTATTCACCAGCTTCGGCCTTCCCCACGGCCTTTGAGTACTCGACAGCAGCGCGAACGGTCATCGTGCCCCACGCGTAGCCGCGGATGAATCCCACGCCGAGCTTGTACTCGAAGTCGCTCGTGCCGATGAGCGGCTTGCTGCGCTGTGAGGGGAAGACCGTCTCCAGAAACGCAAATCCCTCCGGCCGACTCGAGCTCTCTTCCTGCCACCGCCAACGCAGCTGGCCCTCTACGTCACCAAGGCCGCGCTCCTTGATGACGCGCGGCATGCTGGACGGATCGCCTGGCGACTTGGTCAGCTCCGCGCTGATCACCGCCACTTCCATCTCGATCGCGAGGTTTCGCGTCAGTCCGTATCCGACGAACATCAGCCCCTCGGTCGCGCGATAGCGCCCTCGATAGTCCTGCTCGAGGCTGTACCCGAGCTCGCTCGGCTTGTACTCCAGATTGTTGTCCCGATACCACTCGGCGAAGGGATACAGGAGCAGCTGTCCCTTGCTCACATACGTTCCGAACATCGACGTGCTCACACCTGGTCCCCGGTCGCGCAGGTGAGCGGGCTCCTGCGCCCGGATGTCGGCGGGACCAGGCAGTGTGGCCAGTAACGCGATTGCAGTGGCGACCGCGGTGCGGCGAGAGCGAAACGGTGTGCAGGGGAACCAGGGGCGCTCCCGACGCGATGGCGTTCTGGTCATGGCTGCCTCCGCCGCGGTGAGCGCAGGGACGTGGAGAGTGATCTCCTCTCCTCCCGCGCGGCCGCGCGTACGTTCCAGAACAATGGACCAGTCGAACGCGCTGATGTGTGACAGAACGACGGTGATACAACCGGAGTGCCAACGCGGGCGCAATAGGACCTCCTGATCAGGCGAGCAGTCCCTTCCCTCGGCCTGATCCGCCCTCGCACATTTGTCGTTCCCCGACACCTATGGATGCGTCCGCGTGACGCAGGGAGGATGGACACGTGCGCGTCCGCTGGATTCTCGTCGCAGCGTTAACGACGATCGGTACCCTTGCTGCGGGTCAGAGCAAGCGTCGGCTGAATCCTCTGATCGAGCTTCTCGAGCAGAAGAAGCCTGTGTTTGGCCTCTATGCCCCCAGCAACCGGCGGGCTCCGGCGGGCGGCGCGGCTCGTCCCGCCACTCCACCGGCCGAAGCCACCAGGACACCCGCGCAGCTGGCGCAGGATGCGCTCGGCCACAAAACCGCTGACTACATCTTTGACGGCAGCATGGAAGGCGACTTCGAGCGCGGCTACGCGACCTTTGTACAGTTCGCCAAGGGAATGGCCGACGGAGGCACGCTACAGAAGACGCCCTTCCTGCGATTGCATCATCCGCTCGTCGTAAAGACGCCCGAGATTGCCCCGGATCCCGCCGAGGCCACGGCGCGAATCGGGCGACAGCTCAACCTCGGCGTGAGCGCCATCGTGTTTGTGGGCGTGGAGAGTGCGGACGAGGTCAAGGCCGGACTGGCCGCGATGCGCTTCACGTCGAAAGGGGGCACTCGCCCGGACGACGTGGGCGACGCTCCTGCGTACTGGGGCCTGAGCGAGAAGGCCTACAGGGAGAAAGCCGACCTGTGGCCGCTCAACCCCGACGGTGAGCTCATGAACTGGACCATCGTCGAAAGCAAGGAAGGGTTGGCGCGCGTGCGGGAGATTGCCGCGGTCAAGGGGATCAGCGTGCTGTTCCCGGGCGCTGGCACGCTGCGTGGCGTATTCACGAGCACCGACGCGAACGGCCAGCGAGTGTTCGACGAACAGGCGTGGGAAGCGGCGATTCAGCAGGTGCTCTCTGCGTGCAAGGAATTCAGCGTGCCATGCGGCTATCCCGCCAACGCCAACGACATCGAGCTACGCATGCAACAGGGCTTCAGCGTCTTCGTCATCGGTTGGGGGGAGCAGGGATTCAAGGCCGTTGACCTGGGTCGCAAAGCGGCCGGCCGGACTGACACGGCGGCCAGCGGGCGCTAGGCCGATTCGGCCCGTTTCCGCCCTTTCGTCGTTCGCCTGACGAGCGCGAGAAAGCGCATCGTCGAGAACGATGGACTGCGTTCAGTCCGCAACGTTGGCAACGGCGCCGCTACGCCGCGCGGCGTGAGCGCGCCACGGCCGCCAGCGCATCCAACGCGGGTCGCACGAAGTGGGTGAGGGCCGGATCGGCCACGATCGCGGCAGCGTCCAGACACCGGCCATCGAGGGGCACCAACACGCACGCAGCAGCCACGAGCTCCGCAGCCATCGTCCGCAGAGTCTCCGCAAGCGCGGTTGGCGCGTGGACGGCGCGCGCCGAGGCCGTGAGCAATCCAACGGGCTTGCCAATCATCTCGGGGCCGCTGACCAACCAGTCGAGCGCGTTCTTCAACGAGCCGGGCACGCCATGGGCGTATTCCGGACTGGAGATGAGAAGCGCATCAGCACTCGCAATGCACCCGCGAAGGCGCCGGACGCGGTGCGGAAGGACCACGCCTTCGCCATCCAGATCGGGGTTGAAGTGCGGAAGCTCAGAGAGTCCGCCATACAGAAACACGTCGAGCGATGGAGCAGCGAGCAACGCGGCGGCTCGAAGCAGCTCGGTGTTGGTGGAGCGAATCCTGAGGCTGCCGGAGATCGCGAGAATGCGAAGAGGTTCCCCGCTCATGGAGTGGCGTCGAGTCACACGCTGGCTGACTTGAGTATGAAAGGTGATCGAGCAACTCGCAACCGCGGTCGCCGTCTGCTGCAATGCTGCGAGCTCCGCCGGCCCCCCCCCCGTGCAGCGCATCCCCGACCGCTGGCGGCCTAGAAGACTGGAGCCGACGTCCGGTCGAACAGCCGGGGCAACACGACCTGTCGCCAGTCCTTGGTGACGCCGCTGCAGCCTCAGATGGACATGCGTGGAGTGATGTGTGCGGTGCATAAACGACGGCCTAGGGGTCCTTCCGCGCGTAGGCGTTGCGTACATGCTGGCTGACGTATGTGCTCAAGCCCTTGCCGGCGCGCGCGAGCGTCTTCATCTGTTCCACATGATGCGCGCCGGTGGCCGTGTAGTCGTAGTGGTACGTGATTCCGTGACGGAAACGCACCGAGATGAAGTCCCGGCCGATCCTGAAGAAGGTTACGCCGGAATCGCCGCTGAGGTTCTTGTATCGCTCCACCGCAGCCTCCAGAGATCGACCTGGCCGCATCCGAGAGTTCGCCGTATTGCACCGATACGTGGCCACTGCCTTTCATGGTCATGGCCGGAACACAGGAGGCGTCGCGACCGAGTGTTGATGCATGCGCCGCACCCTTCGCCTTGAACGATAAGGCGACGACGTTCGCGCGGTCCGCGGACCGTCACGTGCGGTCGGATGGCGGCCTGAACCTGTTCGAGCACGTGGAGCGTGTTCGACCACAGCAGGGTCACTCCCATCGGCGCGTCATCCTCGCGCAACACCGCCCCTCACCAAAGGCGCAGCCGATCAATAGGATTGGACACCTCCCTTGAGCGTCCCATGCGTACTCCCAGACTCGGCATTCTTGGACTCCTCCCGGCTCAGCTTGTTGTCGTGGTGCTCGCGTCACATGCCGCCGCCCAGACACGCCCGGAATCGGTCGCGATGGCCAACAACGGCCCAGATGTTCTGGCGATGGGCACGACCAAAGGAGAGCGATTCAACCGGCTCGTCATCCGCGGCGCGACCATCGTCAGCGGTCGTGGAACACCAGGCACAAATCGCGGGATGCCGCCAGAAGCCCCGGTCGACATCATCATTGAGAACAATCGCATCGTCGACATCGTCCTGATGGACGCCGTGAACTCCGCGGGGTACGGCAAGGATTTCAAGCGACCCACCGGAGACAGGATCATCGACGCGACCGGGAAGTTCGTGCTTCCCGGCCTGGTGGAAATGCACGCCCACTTGCCATCGGCGTCCTCTGAATATGGCCCGCGCGGACTGGACTTCGCCTACCGGCTCTACCTCGGCCATGGAGTCACGACGGTGCGCGATGCCGGAACGGGCGCCGGACTCAAGTTGTTAGGCGAACAACGAGCGCAATCGAACGCGAATACGCTCGTCGCCCCGCGATTGGTGCTGTGTCAGCGCTGGCCCCTCCCGCTCAGGCGGTGGAACGTCGGTGACACGCCCGACAAGGCGCGCGCGATGGTGCGCGAGTTCAAGCAGCTCGGCGCCGACTGCATCAAGGTCTCGAAGAGTCCCGGTCATTATCCTGACGTCCTCGAGGCGATCGCCGATGAAGGCAAGAAGCTCGGCATGTTCACGATGACCGACCTCAAGGTGTCCGAAACCGATGCGTTGGTTGCGTCGAACGCCGGGGTGAAGTCGATCGAGCACTGGTACGGGATCCCTGACGCCGCCCTCGAGGGATCACAGAACTTCCCGACGGACTACAACTACTGGGATGAGCTCGATCGCTTCCGGTACGCGGGACTTCTCTGGATCGAAGCGGACAAGAATCCCGAGAAGCTGAGCGCCGTCATCGATCAGATGATCAGAAACGGCACGAATTGGAACCCGACGATGGCGGTGTACGAAGACAACCGCGACGTCTGGCGCCACCTCACGATGCCGGTGCGTGAGACGCTGGTGCACCCATCAGAAGTCGCCGCCGGCCCGGATTCCACGATCCACGGCGCGTTCAAGCGCGAGTGGAAAACGCAGGACGAGATCAACTGGAAGCGAAATTTCCAGATCTGGATGAAGTGGGTCCAGGTGTATCATCAGCGCGGCGGATTGCTCACCGCCGGATCCGATGAAGGAGGGATCGGCGGGATCGCCCTGATGCGAGAGCTCGAACTGATGCAAGAGGCCGGGATCCACCCGATCGACGTGATCAAGGTCGCCACCACCAATGCCTATCAAACGTTAGGCATGAAGGAACACTGCGGGATTCGTGTGGGGTGCGCGGCCGATCTGGCAGTGGTCAACGGTAACCCGATCGACAACTTCAAGGTGATGTACGGACGAGGGTACGGTGTGTACGGCCTCGTCGCGCGCAACGAGCAATGGAAGCACGGTGGCGTCGCCTGGACGATCAAAGACGGCGTCCTGTTCGATGCGCAGGCGCTGCTCCGCGAGGCAGAGTGGTACGTGCAGCAGGAGCGGGAGCGGATGAAACGCGGAAAGGCG
>JBQTIW010000054.1:0-29484 GCA_052387735.1 Gemmatimonadaceae bacterium | reverse complement strand
GGCTCTCGCCGCGCGCCCTTTGAGCGTGGCAACGTCACCGTCCGTTGGGGCCGCAGGGTCTTGTGGCTTGTCTAACTCGGCGTCGCCGCGACTCACGAAAAACGACGCCACCGAGGCGATGCGGTCGATGGGGTGACCAGCGGCGGCACGCGCCTCGAGTCCCGCGAGATAGGACTCGATGACGCGATCGTGCGCGCTGATGGCAAACAGGAGCGTGATGTTGACGTTGATGCCCTCGGCGATCAGCCGGCGGACCGCCTTGGCGCCCTCCACCGTTCCGGGGACCTTGACCATCACGTTAGGTCGGCCGACGGTCGTCCAGAGACGGCGCGCTTCGTCGACCGTGGCCGCCGCATCGTTCGCGACCCCGGGCGAGACTTCGATCGAGACGAATCCGTCTTGTCCCTGTGACGACTCGTACACCCCCGAGAAAACGTCGCACGCCGTGCGGACGTCATCGGTCTCGATGAGCTCGAACAGGTCCCACGCGGTCGCGTGCTCGGCCGCTCGCGTGATCTGCGCGTCGTAGGCCGATCCTTCCGCCAGCGCCTTCTCGAAAATGGTGGGGTTTGACGTCATTCCCCGCAGCCCGTCGTCGCGGATACGGCGTTCGAGCGACCCGTCGAGGAGAATGCGGCGGTCGATGTAGTCCAGCCAGACCGACTGGCCGGCGTCGAGGAGTGCGCGCAAGCGATTGCTCATGGATTACTTCACCGCCCAGGTCGTGGTGAACTCGCGATTCCCCCAAATGATCCGCAGATCCCCGTTGGGATTGTCCGCCGCCGGCACGAGGGAGATGGTCAGCGACTCGATGGATGCGGGGAGCACTTTCGAGGTCAGCGGGACACGACCGACGTCCCGGCCCGCGGCATAGGTGGCGCCGAGGTCGCGACTGACGATCAGCGTCCACGGACCGCGCGAGGACGTTTGTGCGTAGAGCGCGTACTGGCCCTTCGGGACCGACGTGCCGCCGATGATCAGATCGACGTCGGTGGTGAGCGTCGTGGGGCTGTTCGCACCCATGCGCCAGACGGTGTCGAGGTCCGCCGTGAGCGCCCCTTCGACGACGCGTCCACGCGCATGCGGCTGACCATAGTCGATCCTGATCTTCGACGGCACAGGCGCCGGCTGACCCTCTACGCGCGGTGGAGCGAGTGTCACTTCGGCGGTCGCGCGGGTGCTGGGAGCGGATTTCAGGATGCTCTGCGCGCCCGCCGGGAGCGCAAGCATGGTGATCACCAATACGGCGGCAGCGGAGGTCGGCACGGTGAGTGGCCTGGTAAGGAAGGAGCGGAGAATGCGACCATGAAATGTGCCGGATCGGCCGGGGCCGATGCAACGGCAACGGCGTCCCTTTCCACATCTTTCATCCGTTGGTCCGTTCCAGCGGAGGTGATGGCCCCCGGCTGGCGAGCGACGCGGATCCGTGAGGGCGCGAACGCGCCTCGTGTGTCTCGTGTGTGAGAGCGCTAACGTCGCGTGTTGCGGCTGGATCTCCGGACCCCTTTGATGAATCAGCGTGTTGTGAAACGCATGACTCGACTCTATCGACGGGCCGGTGTGACGGTGGCCTTCGCCCTCCTGGCCTGCTCCGATTCCACTGCGCCTAACAACGGGACCGACCCGGCGCCAACGTTCGTCGTGGAGGTATCCGGCGAGGAGTTTCGGGTCCGCGTGGCCACAGCCGCGCAGGCCGCGGCGCTGCGTGCGCGCATGCGGACCGGGACGCGGGGCGTCATCCAGGGAACGCTCGTCGCGGGCAATGGCGGCTTCAACGGACCGTGGGCATGGCATCTGGATGCCTCCACCGTCGCGGCACCCGACCTCGCGATCGAGCTCTGCGACGGCCGCCCGAGCATGGTGGACGCAGATCTCGGCTACTGGATGGGGACTGTCCGGGTCTTCTGTCCGTGGGGAGCACGAGTGGTCCGGGAAGAGTTGGCCGCCCCTGGGCCACGGAACCGGCGCCGAGAAGGCTTTCTACCGTTAGTCATTCCCGAACACCATACAGCTCACCTCGCCGCGGATTGTATCGGCATGCACTTTGCCCGGTACCGCCCGTTGGCGGGTGGGCGGCGTGCGAACGCACGAAGCGCTTGGCCCGTGTGGCGTTTCGGGGGGGAGAATCATGGCGGACAAAAGTGGCAAACGGGGCGGCCCGACGGACACATACCAGCTCGAGCTCGTTGGACTCAAGGCGGGAGAGCAGCGACCTGATGTCGTCCTGCAAGCGCTGGACAGGAAACGCACGGTCATCTATACGCAGGACGTAGGAAAGGACGGCTCGTTCGCGCTCCCAGCGGACGTGCTCAAGAATGCGCATCTCGTGGTGCTCGGTGTGACCGGTGACGACGGCGCACTGGCCAGCGAGACGACGACCACATATCGCGCTGCCGAGTTTGCGCGGTCCATCATCGGTGGCACCCTGGCCCTGGCTGAGGGGATCTGGTCGCGATGGCCCGTGTTCTTTACGTGCGTGAGCGGGACCGTGCGCGTGTGCCGGCGCCGTCCCTGGTGGTACGACAGCATTTTCGTGGCGGCGACGAACGTCGCAACGCGCCTCCAAACGACCGCCGTTACGCGAGCGAGCACCAGCTTCTCTCAGTCGGCCTTGCTCACGTTCAACCCGTCGCTCAACGACTTGCTCGTCTGGCCGTTCCGATGTGATGTCGTGTGCCTGGGCACCGTCGAGGTCTATCGTCGCACCTGCTGCTGTAGTCCGCTGATCATCGACGACCTTCGCATCGACGATCTCATCCGCGACCTGACGATCGTGGTCGAGCGGACTCCCAAGTTTCCTCCGGGACCTCCCATCGATCCGTTGAAGACGCCCTTCTTCAAGGGTGGAGCGCTCAACGAGTTTGCGTTGAACGCCACGAGCGATCTCGCGATTCTGCGCTCTTTGCCGCGCGATCAGGCCGCGATGTACATCAATTCGCGACCCTATCTCATCCATCGTCTCTGCTTCTGCGGCACGCCGGCCAAGGTGGCCACGGGCACGATACAGCCGGATGGCACCTTCAACGTCTGCTTTCGCGACTTCCGGCACATTCTCTTCCCCAACTGCTACGACCAGTACGCATATGTCGTAAAGCAGACGATCGGCCTGACGACCACCACGATCTACGACGGTCTGACAGCTGGCGCGTGGTACGCGGCGGGGGATGCTCCAGTCCTGACGAGCTACAACTATCGGGCATTCAGTTGTGGCGAGACGGGAACTCCGGCCGCGGGCGCGTACGTGTTCCTCGATCTCATCGGTGATACGGAGAGTCACGAGCTCGTCACCCCCGATTCCACATCGTGGGGCAGTGTCGCGGCACCTGACGCCACTTCCGGGCTCCTGTTCCTCAACCCCGATCCGGCGCCGCAGAACCGGGGGCATCTGCGGAACCTCGGTGGCGCGATCGAACTGACGTACAACTTCAGCGAAGGGATGAAGGACCCCGCCGTCGGCGCGGTCTACTATCGCCTGAGCATCAGCCAGGCCGATAGCAGCGGGAACCCCACCGGAGCGCGACTCTTCCACGGCGATGGACTGTCGTGGCAGAAAGTGGTTGGTCCGGACATCGTGCCCGAGACGCTCGGACCCTTCACGGTGGGCACCGAATCCAACCTGTTCAAGATCCCGTACAACAGCGACGCAGCGTGGACCGGCGCCGGACGCTACCACGCCAGGATCAATACCACGATCGCAGCGCTCAACCTGCCGATCGCGAGCGACCTTGCCTCGACGGCACTCAACCATCTGATCACGCTTGAAGTGTTCAACGCGGCGGGCGAGCGGCTCCGCCCGCTGGTCTCTGACAGCGCATCAGATCCTGGAGAATTGCCGGGCACGGAAGTGACGAGACCGTTCGAGTTCCGGCGCTGGTTCCAGCCCGGCGGAAGCGTGGGAGACGATACCAAGGTCGTGCCATTTGCTGCGCTCACGCATCTCTTCTGCTGGGACAACCGCGCTCCCGAGGCGGACATCACACGACTCGTGAAGAACGGCGTCGCGTCCGGTGAGGAGTGCCAGTTCCTCGTCGGCCAGAACGGTTCGACCTTCGGCATCGAGTACAGGGCCTACGTGCCTGACGAGCGATTCCAATACGGGCACGCCATCAGCTGGCTGCGGGGACTCAACGGGTCTTCGGCGAACGGTGGCGCGGGGTCGCTGCCAACCCCGCTCAGCCCAACGAACGTCGGGAAGCCACCGGCACTCCCGGCGAACAGCGGCACCAACACCTTCCAGCAGATGCTCACGCGGATCGATCCGATTACGGGCATCGTCACGGTGCTCGACAAGTGTTCGTTTGCAGTGACGCTGACGACCCACTCCAAGACCACGGATGGGGAGTACTTCGGGTACCCGCACGACGAGGAAACTGCAGCCTTCGCCCTCGAAATCGAGTAGCGCACGGAGGCAGACGACCGAACGCCGCGGACCGCGAGGTCCGCGGCGTTGCTGTTTTGCTATCGTGTCCCCCCACGCGGTGTCGCTTCGGCATACCATCGACTTCGCGTGTGCCGTGCGGCAGCTGCCGGAACACCGTGCCGATGCCAGCGTCGAGGTGCGGTTGGCGGTGGCGGTCCTCGCGGGAGTGTTCTGCCTTGACTCCCGTCTCCCATCTCATCCCCTATCTCCTACCGCCCCCGCCGACAGCCTGCTACTTACCACGTATCACCTACGACCACCCACATGCGTCGCTTCTCCCGTTCCGCGTCCCGACTCCTGATTGCCGCCATCGCACTTCCGTCGGCGATCACCGCACAGGCCACACCGGCCGCCCCCAAGCCGGACCCGCGGCTCGAGAAGCTCAAGATCGAGGCTCTGGCCAAGGTCGAGTCGCGGGCCAAGATGGTACAGGAAATCGTCGACATGCTGTTCTCCTTTGGAGAGCTCGGCATGCAGGAAGTCGAGACGTCCAGCTACCTCACGGGCATTCTGGAGAAGAACGGGTTCACGATCGAACGAGGAGTGGCCGGGATGCCCACCGCCTGGATCGCGCGCTGGGGCGGTGGGAAGCCCGTGATCTCACTCGGCTCTGACATCGATGGAATTCCGCAGGCCAGCCAGAAACCGGCCATGGGTTACCGTGAACCGATGATCGTGGGGGCACCCGGCCATGGCGAAGGCCACAACTCGGGCCAGGCCGTCAACATCGTCGCCGCCATCTCCGTGAAGGAGATCATGGAACGCGAGAAGATTCCCGGGACCCTGGTGCTGTGGCCGGGCGTCGCCGAGGAACAGCTCGCGGGCAAGGCGCATCTCGTTCGCGCCGGGGTCTTCAAGGACGTAGATGCTGCCCTCTTCACGCACGTCGGCAACGACCTCGGCGTGGCCTGGGGGCGCGCGCCAATGCAGGCGATGGTTTCCGCCGAGTTCCGTTTCCGCGGACAGACGGCACACTCGGCGGGCGCGCCATGGCGCGGCAAGTCGGCCCTCGATGCCGTGATGTTGATGGCCCAGGGCTGGGAGTATCGACGCGAACACATCGAGCCACAGCACCGGTCGCACTACGTCATAAAGGACGGTGGCGACCAGCCCAACGTGGTGCCGCAAACAGCCTCCATCTGGTTCTACTTCCGCGAGCGGGACTATGACCGCGTCGTGCGGCTCTTCGACATGTCGAAGCGCGTGGCGGAGGGCGCGGCGATGATGACGGATACGAAGCTCGATACGGTCATGATGCTCGGCTCGGCGTGGCCCGGGCACTTCAGCCGACCCATCGCCGAGGCGACGTTCGAGAACATCAAACGCGTCGGGATGCCAACCTGGGACTCCAACGATCAGGCGCTGGCTAAAGCACTACAGCGTGAACTCACCTTCCCCGAGAGCGGCCTGCTCACTCAGATCCGGGCGCTCGCGCCTCCGCCGCCGGACGACGTGGTCTTCGGCGGATCGGACGACATTGGCGACGTGTCGTGGAACGTGCCAACGGTGACCCTCAACTACCCGTCGAACATCCCTGGCCTCCCCGGCCACAATTGGAGCAACACGATCGCCATGGCGACGCCGATCGCACACAAGGGTGCGCTCGCCGGTGCCAAGGTCCAGGCGCTCACGCTGCTCGACCTGATGTTGAAGCCGGCCGTGGTCGCTGCTGCGTGGACCTACTTCAACGACGTGCAGACCAGGACGACCAAATACAAGTCCTTTCTTGGACCTACCGACGGGCCGCCGATCTGGCTCAACGAAACGATCATGGCCAGGTATCGGCCCGAGATGCGGAAGTTCTACTACGACCCGTCGAGATACCCCACCTACCTCGAGCAACTGGGGATCAAGTACCCGACGGTCAAGGCGGTGACGCAGTAGGGAATGCGCCTTCAGCTTCTGCCGATCCTGCCGAAGCTTTGTGGCGTACCTCACACTGCACGGTCAGGAGCAGCCATGTTCGTCAGAGACGTGATGACGCGAAAAGTCCATTCGATTCGCGCCGACAAGAAACTCGTAGCCGCCCGCGCCATCATGGACTGGGCCGGCATGAGTTCCGTGCCTGTCACCGATCTGCGTGGCTGCTTCGTCGGGATGGTCACGAAGGACACGATCCTGGCTGCCTCTCCCTCCACGCGGGATCGCTCGATTCCGCGCGCCGAGAATGACCAGCGATTGGCCTCGGTCCTGGTTGGAGACAGCATGGTCCGCGATCTTCCCGCGGTCTCACCGGACGGTCGAGCATGGCTTGCCGCCCACCTGATGGCGGAACACCGGGTAGCGTGCCTCGCGGTAGTCGACGGGGAGCGCCTGGTCGGCCTCGTGACCGAGAGCGACCTGCTGGCGATCGTCGCGCACTACGACGACGACAAGACCCACGTTCCCGGCCTTCAGTCGAGCGCCGCATAGCTGTCCGGCTTGCCTCTCCGCGGACCGGTGGCGAACGTTGGCGATCGCTTCCTCACCCCGGACCTCGGAGCCTCTGTACATGCGTCACTTCGTCCGCGCTGGCGTCCTCCTCCTCTCGCTGAGCGCAGCGGCCGCGTCCCTCGAGGCGCAGGCCAAGCCGGCGGCCCCCAAACCGGATCCGCGCCTCGAAAAGCTCAAGGCCGAGGCCCTCGTGAAAATCGATGAGCGGGCCAAGCTCATTCAGGAGATCATCGATCAGGTGTTCTCGTTTGGCGAGCTCGGCATGCAGGAGTTCGAAACCTCGAAGTATCTGACCGGGCTCCTCGAGAAGAACGGCTTCAAGGTCGAGCGAGGTGTGGCAGGCATGCCCACTGCCTTCGTGGCCACGTGGGGATCGGGCAAGCCGGTCATCGCGTTAGGCTCGGACATCGACGGCATTCCGCAGTCCAACCAGAAGCCGGCGTACGGCTACTTCGAAGCGCTCGTTCCCGGTGCGCCGGGCCACGGCGAGGGCCACAACTCCGGCCAGGCCGTGAACATCGCCGCCGCGCTCGTGGTCAAGGAGATCATGGAGCGCGACCGGATTCCCGGAACCCTCAAGATCTGGCCGGGCGTTGCCGAGGAGCAGGTGGCGGGCAAAGCGCATCTCGTCCGGGCTGGGGTCTTCAAGGACGTCGACGTCGCCCTGTTCACGCACGTGGGGAACAACCTCGGCGTGTCATGGGGTCAGTCCGGCTCGACAGCGCTCGTCACGGCACTGTTCAAGTTCAAGGGACAGACCGCGCACTCGGCGGGCGCTCCATGGCGCGGCAAGTCGGCGCTGGATGCGGTGATGCTGATGGCCCAAGGCTGGGAATACAAGCGCGAGCACCTGGAGCCCGGCCAGCGGTCGCATTACGTGATCGTGGATGGCGGCGACCAGCCGAACGTCGTCCCCCAGACGGCGAGCGTCTGGTTCTACATCCGAGAACGCGACTATGATCGCGTGCAGGCCAACTTCGCCGCCGCCAGGCGGATCGCTCAGGGCGCCGCGATGATGACCGACACGCAGCTCGATACGGTGATGATCCTGGGCTCGGCGTGGAGCGGCCACTTCAACCGGCACATTGCACAGGCCACGCACGACAACATCAAGCGCGTCGGGTTGCCCAAGTGGGACGAGAAAGACATCGCACTCGCCAAGGGCATCCAGAAGGAGCTCAATGGCCGGGAGCAGGGCCTGGAAACGTCGATCGACTCGCTGGGGGGACCGGTGGACCAGTCACGCTCGTTAGGAGGCGGGTCCGACGACATCGGCGACGTGTCGTGGAACGTGCCCACCGTGACACTGCGCTACCCGTCGAATATCCCGGGGCTTCCGGGCCACAACTGGGCGAACGGCATCTCGATGGCCACGCCGATCGCGCACAAAGGTGGCGTGGCCGGCGCCAAGGTCCAGGCGCTCACACTCCTCGACATACTGCTCACGCCAAAGCTCGTCGCCGACGCGTGGGACTACTTCAACAGCGTGCAGACGAAAGTCACCAGGTACAAGTCGTTCCTCGGACCTAACGACGGGCCGCCGATCTGGCTCAACACCGAGATCATGGCAAAGTACCGTCCGGCCATGAGCAAGTTCTACTATGACCCCACGAAGTATCCGACCTACCTCGACCAGTTGGGGATCAAGTACCCCACCGTGAAGGCCATTGCGCAATAGGAGCGCGTGACCGGGGAGTCTGGAACGCAGCGAGGAACGAAAGGAGGAGGAGCAAGCAGGGGCGAGGAGCGCGTGAAGGTGTAAATGGAAGCGGCAAGCGGGCAACGGGCAAACGGGCATGCAGAGTAGCTCCTATACGCACCCGCTATGCGCCTGTGCGCCTCTCCGCCTGTGCGCCTGTGCGCCTGTGCGCCCGTGCGCCTGTGCGCCTGTGCGCCTGTGCGCCTGTGCGCCCGTGCGCCTGTGCGCCCGTGCGCCTATCTACCGCCGGTTCTGCGCCGCGGCAGCTTCGGCTTTGGCCTCTTCCTCCTCGTACGTGGTCTTCGGTACGCGGAATGCTTCGGTCAGCTGTGGATCGGTTGGCTTGTTGAGCACGCGCATCGCCACATACTCGCCGAACACCGGGCCCTGCTTGAAGGCCTCGGCGTTGCCACCACCGGCAATCCACACATTCGAGAAGTCAGGGTGTTTGTCGATGATGAAATTGCGAGACACCGTGCTCTCGTAGTGACAGGCGCGCTGCTCGAGGATGGGCATGTCTTTCATCAGCGGAAAGCGCTCCGCCAGAAAGGCGCGCAACCGTGGCACGTTGGGCGCTCCCACCATGCGGTCGCTCGTATCGGGATCGCCGGCCTGACCCCCACCGATCCTGGTACGGAAGCCGCGATTGTCCACGGGCAGCGCCGGCCACCCCGTGATTCCGGGGAAATTGTGGCTCGGCATGTTCGGTGCCTGGAATCGCGGGTCACCCACGGGCGTCGCGACGTAAAAGACATTCCCCATCGGGGAGCGCATGCGCGGCCCCAGCAGGTTGGAGAACACCTTGGGGAGCCAGGGGCCGCAGGCAAACACGTACTGCCCGCCGCGGACCGAGTCGCCGCTCGCCATGATCAGCTCGTCGATGTTTCCCGTACCGCGCATCAACGTGGTGACACGATCGATGCGCAGTTCACCGCCCTTCTTCTGAAACATCGAGGCGACGCACTCACATGATCGGCGCGCGCGCACGACGCCGGCGCCCGGCTCATAGATGATGGCGTCGATCCCCGTGAGGTCGAACACCGGCCAGCGGTATCGCGCTTCCTCGGCGGTCAGCGTCTCGTGGGGAATGCGGTTCTTGACCCACCACTCGCGCGTTTGCGTCAGGAAGGGCTCCCACGCACCGCGTGTAATCAGGTCACCGGTGGTGAAGAACACGCGGGTTCCCATATCGCGCCAGAACACCTCGTCCCACTCTTTCCATCGTTGAGCCGCGAGCGACGCCCACTGCATCCACTGCTCGCCGTGTGGCCGGTCACCGTAGGACGTCCGCACCCCCCGCGTCTCGTCGCCGGAGGTGGATCGGGAATTCCCCGCCCCGTACGCATCGACGAGCAGCACTTTCGCGCCAAGCTGCTGGAGGTGATACGCCGTCCAGCCGCCGATCGCGCCGGCACCGATCACGACCACGTCTGGACGGTTCCCTCCGATCGCCGGCGCGGTCACCGCGTTCGGTGAGTTCTCGATCGTCGTCCCTAACGAGGCCGTGCCGGCCGCGAACAGCAGACCCGTCTGGGCACCCGCCGCCTTGAGAAAGTCACGACGATCGATCGTCACCGCCGCGAGCCCTGGTCCGGCGAGCGAACGGGGAGCGAGTCAATCCTGACCTTCTTGAGCGCTGTCTCGTCGGCCGGGAGCTCGGTCTCGCCCTGCGGATACCCGTTGAGATTCAGCACATAGGCAATGATGTCTACGTACTCGGCGATCGGCAGCTTGCCCGGACTATCCTCCGGCATGGTGCTGCGCACGAAGTCGAAAAAGTCAAAGACCGTGCGGCCGAGCCACGCCTTGGCGAACGACTCGCCGGTATACGCCTCGGCTCCGTGGCAAGACGAACATTGTGCGCGGTGTCCAGCCCGGCCCCGAGCGACCTGCTCGGCGTTGAACACGCCCCGAAGGACGGATCGCTCGCCTGTCGCCGTGGTGTCGGACTGGGCCTGGAGGGACGGTATGAGGAGCACGCTGGCAGCAAGCGCTGTCAGGCGGAGAATCTTCGGGTGCATCGGAAGAAGGTGACAAGGAGACCGGGCACTGCCAGCACGGCCAGTAAATGTTCGACAGTGACCGGGCGGGGGCCAGTGGTCGTGGACGGGAGACCGGAGACGGACGTTAACAGACCCACATCGCAAGCATTAATCCACCCCAATCCCCACTCCCGCATCGCGCGTCGCACGCCCGACGTCGTCTCCCGTCTCCCGTCTCCCCTATCGAATCGGAATGCTGATGCTGAACCGGTGGATGACCGCCCGGCCCCCGTCGAAGGTGAGCGGTGCGCTTGGCGCCGCGATGACCCCGCCCGGCGCGGGAGGAGCGACCGATACGTCGTCTCCGCCGGCTACGGGCATCGGGACGCAGGCCGAGCCCGACAAACAGGTCATTCGCAGCGTGTAGAAAAACTCGATGTCACGGGAGCGATAGTGCCAGCCGAAGGTCGGCGCCCATTCCATCCACGATTCGTCCTGAATCCGGAAGGTGCCGAGCACGTTGTTGCGCTGCTTGAGGCGATAGCTCACTGATCCGACGGCCAGTCCGAACTGGAACCCCGAGACGACGGAACTGTCCCGTTTGTGACGGTGCTCGCGGCCAATCCCGATCCGGAGCTTGCTATTGGCGAAGCGGAAGTCGTTTTCAACTGTTTTGCCACCGGCGGGAATGACGCCGCCACCGGCTCGCGCGGTGTCCCTCGCCGCATCGGCCCACGTATTCGAAAACATGGGTTCGTAGATGAGGTCGACTCCGACCGTCGTGAGTCCCTTGACCTTGGCGAAGCCGACCCCGGCGTTGAATGCGTTGGTGAATCCCGGGTCGCGCGGGATGTTCATCAGCCGATAGTTCGGGATCTTTGGGTGCGAGATCCGGTTCCCGGTGGCGAGCCACCCCACGCGCCATCCTTCATTTCCGAAGGGTCGCACGTACTCGGTGTGCAGTCCCCAGATGTTGGTGCGATCGGCATTGTGGTCCCACGCCGATCGCAGCGGACCCCAGATGCGACGGGTGGAGTCGAACCCGAAGGTCGTCGTGTGGACGTCGTGCACCATGGAGGTGCGATTGTGGACGACGACGAGCTCGAGGGTGCGATCTCCTTCCCACGCCTTGGTGAGACCGAGTCTCAGGTCGGTGAGCGACCCGTCCTGGCGGATGGTGTCGCTCCCGGCGTACAGCAGGTCGACGCCATCGATCGCGGCGAGGCCGGCCCAATAGGCGCTCGCACCTAACGAGACACCTTGACCGAAGCGACGTCCGAGGACTCCATTGATGTACTGGTTCGTCGCTGCGCGGTCGGAAATCGGCGTGCCGAAGCCGACGTTCGCGCGATTGAGTTGCTGGATCGCGACCGTGGCCGCTCCCGACCAGTCGCCGGCGCTGAAGAACCCACCGACCGGCACGGTCTTCCCGCCACCGCGTCCCCCCGAAATCGAGTGGAAGAACGGCAGGGCAAAAAAGGAACCGACGCGGTGCCGTGTCACTTTGGCGGGGCTGACAAACGGGTCAAGCAGGGTGTCGTCCAGGGCAATCCAGAGGCTGGCCATTCCGCCACGAGCGCTGGGAAGGATGTCGAACTGGTCCGACTGGTGGACCGGCACCGTCTTGGGTGTGACCAGTTGCGCCTGTGTTCCGCCGGCGCCTAACGCGAGTGTGACAACGCCGAGACAGAGGCAACTCCGGCCGGCCGGGGTGCTGGTCCAACGACATGTTGCAGCCATGGCACGTCTCTCCTCGAGGCAATCGGTCGCGCCGGCACACGCGCGCGCGTCCAGCAGAGCTCCTGAGGACTGACCCTCCGGACCCAGCGGCGGGTCACAGTGGTGGGACGAAAGGCGAAAGTGGGTGGGGGTAGCTCGTAGCGGGTAGTGAATCACCTGCCACCTGCCACCCGCCGTCCACTACCCACTGCTCCTCGGCCGCGACCACACCGCGATCGCGCCGCACTCGTTGCGATCCGTGAACTCGAACGGGCGTTGCGTCGGGCGTGCGTAGACCTCGACGGCTGCGATGTCATCGGACCAGAGGCGATCGAAATCGCCGGTCTGATCGAGGAGCCCATCGATGTAGAGGGACGGACCACAATACTCGAGCCCGGGCGACGCACCGACCCGTCGCACCACGATGAGCGTATACGGACCTCTCCGCGTCACGACGAGACCGGGCATCCCTTCCAACAGCCAGCTCAGGCGCGTGCGCGGTCGCAGCTGAATCTCACGCGGAGTCAGAAACCTCCCCGTGAAGTGCGTCCGACGCCGCCGCTCAAACCCTGCCAGCTGCCGTGAGTAGATGAGCTCGCCCCGGACGACCTCGGTCGGAAGCGTGAACACCCTGGCCCCCAACTCGACCAGGACCGCACTGGGAAGTGTCTCGCGCAACTGCACCATGCGGCGCACCGGTGTGTACCCGATCATCCGGACTTCGAGCATGAACGAACCCGAGGGCAGGCTGTCCATGACAAACGCGCCGACCGTATTGGCCAGCCCTTCTACGCCCGTCCCCAGGATCACCGCACGCGCACCGGGCACCACGTCCCCCGAGAGATCCCGCACGGTGCCGGTGAGACGCGCCTTGCCCCGCAAGACGGTCACCGGGCTCGCCGTCGAGTCGCCCGAAGCCGCGGCCGTGATCCTGGTGCCGCCGCCAACATAGAACGTGTAATGCCTAACGCCGGCGAGCGGCAGGTCGACTTCGACGTATCCGGTGGAGTCCACGCCGCGACTCACTCGGGCAAGGAGCTGGAGGTCCGCGGGAAGACCGCAGATCGAGAAAAAGCCCGACGCGCGCGACGTCACCGAGTCCGCCCGTTCGACCGACCTGACCCCCGTGCGACCGATCGTGGTCTCCATCCACTCCACGCGCACGCGCGCACCGGTGATCGGCGCATCGGTCGTTGCATCGAGCACGTGCCCCAGCAACAGCGCCGTGGAATCGCGAGGCGCGCCGGCGCCACACAGGACGTGGATCAGCGAGGCCGCGGAAGGAGTGGCCAGCTCGACGTCCTGCGGCCCCGCCCGCACCTGCACGCGCCGCGGTGTCGACTCGACCCCCATCGAATCCGTGGCCGCGTGAAAGAACCCGGCGAGGTACGTCCCCGGTGGCAGACTATCGATCCGATAGTCACCTAACGAGTCCGAGGTCGTGGCGAAGACCTTCTCGGCCCGCTCCGAGATGCCGAGGAACTGGACCATCGCCCCTGGCAGCGCCGAGCGACCGACGCTGTCGAACACGGTGCCCCTGACACTGGAGAATCGAGGCCCCTGCGCCGGTGAGACTCCCGGCGCGGCAAGACTCAGGGCAACCGCCGGCGCGACCATCGCACACCAGAGCCTGCCCTGATGGACGTTGGATACCGGCGAGCGGGGTGGCGGCCCCGGCCCTGGACACATCCTCGCCCTCGGAAAGTACTCGCGTGCCGCCTGCTGGCGAGAGCCCGGCTCGAGTTCGGTCGTCCTGACGTTCGGTTCGTCCCTGCCGGGAGCCCACGACGCCCAACACCGCCATCGATTCAGCGCGTGTCTCCGACGGTCCGATCATCACGAAAGTTACAGCTCGTCATGAGCGAGCTGGAACTCAGTCGCACCGCCGGAGATTCGGCGTGCGCGTCGCTCGGCGGGGGGCGTTTTCGGGGCACCGCATTCACCTACACCGGGAGAGCAAGAGCGGAGCTGGAGCTGAGCTGGAGTTTCGACCCTCGCTGACGGTCGAGGAGACCGGTACGATCGTCCGTATTCGGGTCGATCTCGCCAAGTGGTTCCGCAATCGTGATGGCGTCGCGGTGGATCCGGCATCGGCGAAACCCGGGTGGCACCAACGCAAGTCTCGTGGCGCGCAACATCGCATCCTCGTTCGCCCTGGTGTCCGGCACGTCCTAGCCCACGTCCGACACGTCCGCGCGGGTGTCGGAGCACCAGGCGGGCAGAGCCTCCCTGGCAGCCGCCGGGAGAAGGTCCAATGCAGGCACCGGAGCCGAGGGTCGCGTCCAGCGCAGCCGAAACCCTTGCTCTTGTGGCTCGCGACATGAATTGTCCACAGTGCGGCAGCGACCGTGGGAACGCCCCTCGCGCGTCCCACGGTCCATCATGCCTACCGACGGAGAAGAAGTCCATGCGACGGATTGTCGTGCTCTTGCTGGCCGCCACGGCCGGCTGCGCGAGCAAGAAGGTCGTGGTGACACCTGAGGGAGGGAGTACGACCGCGGTCACCGCACCGGCCGCTGGTTCCGCGGCATCCCGCGCCCGGAGTGCAGACGTCATCAGCGAAGCGGAAATCGCCGCGACCACGGGCGTGACCAACGCCTTCGACCTCGTGCGCCGTCTGCGGCCCAACTTCATGCGGAATACCGAGCGCACGAGCATGCGGACTAACTCTCCGTCTCCTCTCGTCCGCGTCAACGGCCAGATCCTCGGTGAAGTGGCAGAGCTGCGGACCATCGAGATCGGGGTGATCCAGGAAATTCGTTACTACTCGATCGTGGAAGCGGAGAGTCGGTTCAGCGGGGATCGAGGTCGCCCCGTCATCGCCGTGACCACGAAGAAGCTCATGAAATGAACACCACGGGCGATCTGGAAGCCGTGAGGCTCGAGAGTGATGGCAGGGTCATTCGCGTCACGCTCGCGATCTTCCTGGCCACCACGCTCTGGTTCATCCGGTCGGATTTCGCGCAGCAAACGCTCGACAGCAACCTGCTGACTCCTCGGCTCGCGGTCCGCGCGCTGTTTCTCGGCATCATGGCCTGGGGGGCATGGCAGATTCCGCGCAGTCCGACCCGCGACACCTACGAGCGACGCGTGCTGATCATCACCGTCGGTATCGCGCTGTGCATCCTCGCCATCAACAGCCTCCGACCCCAAGGCTCGTCGCTGCCACTCCGCACGCACGCGATGTGGCTGTTCGCGTTCTACGCCTGTTTCCCCAACCGGCCCTGGCGCCAATTCATCGCGCCGTTTCTTCTGTCTGTCGGCGTGATCTTCCTGTACCGATACTGGGTCACGAGCATCGACCTCGCCGGTGACGTGGTGGTCCTCTGCACCATCAACGCGCTCGGCATCATGCTCGTGTACGGACGAGAATCACGCGTGCACAGTGAGCGCGAGGCGTGGGCGCGCGAATCAGAGGCGCGCCTGGCGGCCGAGCACGCGCTGACGGAATTGAAGACACTGCGCGGCATCATCCCCATCTGTTCGCACTGCCGGCAGGTGCGTTCGGAGCTCGGCAGTTGGCAGCAGTTGGAGGCCTACGTTCTGGCGAACAGCTCCGCGGACTTTTCGCACGGGATCTGCCCCGACTGCATGGAAAAACACTACGGTTGGGTGAACCAGGTCCAACCCCATGGTACCTCGGAGCAGCCGTGACGGCACCTGAGCGCGCGCTCCGTTATTCTCCAGTACAGCCAATCGTCCAACCCGAGACCCCACTCACGACTCCGTTCCATGAATGAGAAGCAGCTGCAAGCCCTGATCAAGAAAATGGAGAAGGCGACAAAACCGAAAGCCAAATCGTCACGCTGGAACGATCCCACGTTGACGGCGACGCAGCGAGATGCCGACGAGCACGTCGAAGAGGCGAAGGAGATGTTCAAGGAAATGAAGCGCCGCGAGTTCTAGTCGCGGCGCTTTTTCGTGTAGCACCGGGCCGGGGGCGTTGGCCGTCGATCGTGAGGAGAGTCTTCCGCCGCTGCGCATCACCAGACGTTCGTCGACAAGTCCTGGCGCGAGGACGAGCCGTAAGGCCTAACCCTGAGCGGTCAAGTTTCCGCCGGTAGACGCCGCACGCGGTAGCGGATCTGGAACCCGCCCGTGCCGTGTATTTCGTTGGATGCTTTCTTCCCCGGTGCTGGCCACCAGTCGATCCACTGTTCGTCGGCGGATTTGGGGCTCGCACGGAGTGGAATGTCGAACCAGAAATGCTTGTCCTCGCCGTCGTTGATCACGACGTGACGAAGACGCGAGACCACGTTCAGCTCCGCGGTGCCGGGAATCACCTCACGGCCGCCGCTCACCGTGATGGAATCGAACTGCAGGACTGCGTGACGCCGATGGTCGCCTTTGGGTTCGTAGAAAAGGATGGTGAAGTTGGTGCTCGAGTCACGCGGCGCCTGACGACCAGCGGGCATGCGAACCTGCAGATCCAGGGCGAGAAACTGACCGTCGATCATTGGCGTTTCAGGGGCGACCCAGACCGCGAAGCCGCTGACGAGCAGCGCCAGGCCCGCAGTGAGCGCGAGGGAGAGCCCCTGGGCCTTGGCGTATGCCGACACGCCGGTGCCGCCGACTTGTCGCGCGACGATCAAACCGACGATGATCCCGGCGATGATGCCGGCGGGCATGAGGATGAAGACGATGAACATCCCTCGTCCACCCTCGAAGTCGGACATGCCGTGAGCGCGAGTGGCCCATTCGCCGCCGAATCCTCCGGCGAGGCCCCCGACCACGGCGGTGATGAGAGCGATCGCGAGCGTTCTCATGCGCATCGGAGCGTTGTGAGAATACCGCGCGTCATCGCATCAGCCAGGCGGTGATGATCGACCCGACGAGCGCGCCGAGCCCCGCGCCCGCGATGAGCGTCGCTAACACCCGTCTGTGGCGTTCTCCGGCGCCGGCCTTGGCCGGAGGAAGCCACACCTCCGCGATCGGAAATGTCCTCGCGGTTCCCCAGCCGTCATTTACTTTCACGCGCCGTTTTACCGGGTCGTAAGCCATCACGTTGCAGGTCCATGGCCCCCACCATGGCCAGTCGCACACGACTCGCTCGCCCGGATTGAACGAGCAGGGCCTTACGGCATCGAGCGCGACGAGCTGCTCGCTGCCTCGCAGAAATCGCACGCGAACGTCGTCTCCAGAGCGGGACACGACTTCGGCAACATAGAATTTGTCGTCGGCCGACCGGGCGAATGTCAGTGACCCGACCTCGGGGGGTGCCGGAGGGAGATCGAGGCGCTCGCGAAGAGCGCGCTCGACAGCGGTCCGCGCAAGTCCCATCTCTTCGGCAGCCCCGATGACGGCTTCGAGCTCGGCCTTCACCTCGTCGCCATGGCGCGATGCCCGCTGAATCTCTTCGGCACGCGCCAGCACGTCACGCAACTCGTCGTCGGTCAGTCGCATAGGCGGTCGCAATCTGGATGCCATTCAATCGGCGGCGCGAGGTCCTCGACTCTGGATGATCATAAACCGAGGACACGGCGGCAACTGGCGCCCCGATGCGACACGGGGCACCTTACGCGTCCCACCCTCCCGGAGTGCCGGTGTCCTTCCGCTACCTCGCCGCGATCACGCTCACCGCTGCTGTGCTCCCGCTCGCGGCACAGTCACGGTCGGCCCCCGACCCGCTCGCCCTCGAGATCGACCAGCGATTGGAGCAGGTGATGCCAAAGGTGATCGCCTGGCGGCGGGACATCCACGAGCACCCCGAGCTTTCGTTCCAGGAAACGCGCACGGCCGCTCTGGTGGAGCAGCACCTGCGCGCCCTCGGCCTCGAGGTGCAGGCGCAGGTCGGGAAGACCGGCGTCGTCGCGACCCTTCGGGGCGGAAAGCCCGGGCCAGTCGTCGCCCTCCGTGCCGACATGGACGCGCTCCCCGTCACCGAGCTCGTCGACCTTCCGTTCAGGAGCAAGGTTCGCACGCAGTACAACGGGATGGAAGTCGGCGTGATGCACGCCTGTGGGCACGACAATCACGTCGCCATCCTGATGGGCGTCGCCGAAGTCCTCACCGGGATGAAGGCACGCATCCCAGGCTCCGTGAAGTTCATCTTCCAGCCGGCCGAGGAAGGGCTCGGTGGCGCGGCGGCGATGATCACCGATGGAGTACTCCAGAACCCGCGCCCGTCGGCGATCTTCGGCCTGCACGTGTTCCCGGGACCGTTAGGCTCGCTCAGCACACGCGCCGGCGGTCTCCTTGCGGCCGCCGACGGGCTCGGCATCATCGTGAAAGGGCGGCAGACGCACGGCTCTCAGCCGTGGTCGGGGGTCGATCCGATCGTCGTCGCATCCCAGATCGTCCTGGGACTGCAGACCGTCGCGAGCCGGCAGATCGACGTGACCTCCGCACCCGCCGTGATCACCATCGGGATGATCCAGGGCGGGAATCGAGGCAACATCATCCCGGACAGCGTGGTGATGGTGGGCACGATCCGGACTTTCGATCCGGAGATGCGCGCCGACATCCACACGCGCGTGAAGCGCACCGCGGAGGACATCGCGCGCTCGTCAGGCGCCACCGCGCTGGTAACACTCTCCACGGGAGGACTCATCACGCGGAACGATGCCGCGCTGCTCGAGAAGATGACACCGACGTTGCAGCGAACGGCCGGCGCTGGGGGCTTCCGCATCGTCAACCCGATCACCGGCTCCGAGGACTTCCCGGAGTTCACCAGGGAGATTCCGGGACTCTTCTACTTCCTGGGCGTCGCGCCACAGGGAGCCGACCAGAAGACCCAGCCGGCGAATCACTCGCCGCTCTTCTTCGCCGATGAGGCGGCACTACCCACTGGCGTGCGCGCGATGGCAAACCTTGCGGTGGACTACCTCAGGAGTGGGGGACTGCGCTCCGCGCCGGTACCTTGAACGGCGAGCCTTCGAGGACCGGCTAAGGCTTCCTTGCCTGTCTCAACTGGCGGAGCTGTAGTCGCCACTCGAACACACGCTCTTTGAACTGCACCGCCCGTTCAGCATGGCTTGCTGCCGGCATCACCTCACTATCTGTCCTTCTGGAGCTCCACCACGATCACTTCGATCGGCGAGGACGTGTCGTTCACGTCGGCGTGCGTCTGGCCCGGCGGGTCGGCGTCCAGCCAATACGCCTTGCCCCGCTCCCAGTTGTAGGTGTCCACGGTCTTCCCATCCTTGTCCACGACCTTGAGCTGCCCATTGGTCAGAGCGATGAGCGCGCGCCCGTGCTCGTGCCTGTGCTGCGACAGCGGCTGCTTCGGCATGATGATGGACTTCCAGACGCGCACGTGCGCGTTCTCGAATTGCGGCTCTCGGCGAGTCGCCGTCGCCTGTTGCTGCGCCCACATCCCCCCCGCCCCGAGCATGAACGAAAGGCTGCAGGCGATGACGGATGCGCGCGGACGTGACATGGGTGGCCTCGGAGTAGAGTTCTGTGCCCGGAGCATACAGGCGGCGAAGGGCGGAGTCCAGCACACCAGCGGCCTAACGCCGCTCCTCCTGCACCCGCCAGACTCCCAGTGACGCGGGGCGCCGCGCCCGCGATGTTGCTGCCGGTGACTCCGGAGCTCAGGCTACCGTTCGTGCCGCCACCTGTGCCTCGTCGTTGGCCATCATCACCGTGACCTCGTCTGCTGAAATTGGCCGCGCAAAGAGATAGCCCTGTCCGAATCCGCAGCCGAGCGCGATGAGATGATTCCGCTGGTCGGTGTGCTCGATGCCCTCGGCAATGGTGCGCAACCTGAGCGTCGAAGCCAAACCGACAATGGTGCTTGCAAGCGCCGCGTCTCCGCCCTGTTCCGTCACACGCGTGATGAACGTCCTGTCGATCTTGAGAATATCGAGCGGAAAACTCTGCAGGTAGCTGAGATTGCAGTACCCGGTCCCGAAGTCGTCGATCGCCAACCGCACACCAAGCGCTTTGAGATCGTGCAGCCGGGCGAGAATCGACGTGTCCGTGGACATCAACACGCTCTCGGTGATCTCCAGAATGAGGTGCTCCGGTGAGAATCTGGTTTCCGCCAACACGGCGGCGACTTCCGAGGTGAAGTTGGGATCCTGCAGCTGGCGACCGGAGATGTTCACACTGATGCTCGGTATCACGCCGTTCGATGCGGCCAGCTGCCACCGACGCCCCTGGCGGCACGCTTCGGCCAGTACCCAGCGCCCAATGGGAACAATGAGACCGGTCTCTTCGGCGAGAGGAATGAACTCGTGTGACGGGGTGTCGCGCTCGGGGTGATGCCAGCGCAGCAGCGCTTCTACCCCGATGATCGCTCCACTTTCGAGCTCGACAATCGGTTGATAGAGCACACGCAGCTCTCCGCGGTCAACGGCCATCCGAAGGTCGGCCTCCATCTCGAGCCGTTCGAGAAGCGCGGTGTACATCCCCTGCTCGAACACCGCGTGACGACCCTTGCCAGCGTCCTTGGCGCTGTACATCGCGACGTCGGCATTGCGCAGCAGCTCGTCGATCGCCTGTTCCTCCCTGGCAAAAGCCACCCCGATGCTCGCGCTCACCGTCACCTCCCGTCCAAGCAGCTTCACCGGATGCCGCATCCCTTCCGTGATCCTTTCGACCACGATCATCGCGTCCTGGTCGCACTGCATGCCGTCGAGCAGTATCGCGAATTCATCTCCGCCGATACGCGCCACGGTATCACAACCGCGCGTTGCCCTCAGGAGCAGCTCGGCGACTGCTTGAAGCAGTTTGTCTCCCTCGCCGTGGCCAAGGCTGTCGTTCACGGCCTTGAAGTTGTCGAGATCCAGCAGCAGCACCGCAATCCGCTCTCCACGGCGCGCACGCTCCAGGGCATGGTCGGACCGGTCGCGAAAGAGGACCCGGTTGGCGAGCCCGGTCAGCGAATCATGAAACGCCTGATGCACGAGCTTCGCTTCCAGCGTTCTGTTCTCGTCCTTGAGCGCAAGGTGGAGATACCTGGTCTCCAGCAGGTTCTTCGTGCGCAGCAGCACCTCGGTACGCTCCAGCGGCTTTGTCAGAAAATCCCTCGCCCCCGCCGTCAACGCACGCTCCTTTGCCTCACGCCCCACGTCAGCCGTGAGCACCAGAATCGGGAGATACTCCTTCGGCTCGAGACGCGCGGTGAGCGCATCGAGGACGGCGAAGCCATCCATGTGAGGCATGTGCAGATCGAGCATCACGAGATCCGGCTTCAGATCGTCGAACAGAGCCGCCGCATCGCGCGCATCGGTGGTCCCGCGCACGTCGGTAAAGCCACCCGTCAGCAACAGTCGCTCGAGAAGACGAACATTGGGCTGCTCATCGTCGATGATGAGAATGCGCGCGCGCTGCAGGACGTCATCGCTGATCATCAGGCCACCGCCCTCCCCTCGAGCACATCCTCGAGAATCTCGATGAATGGCGTCACCTGGAGCGGCTTGGTGATGAACGCACGGGCTCCCGCCGTGAGGAGACGGTCCCTCTGCCCCGGCGTCGCGTCAGCAGTCAGAATGACGACGGGAATATCACGGCAGTCGGGTGCGCTGCGCAGTTGCCGCAGCACCTCCTCTCCCTGCATATCGGGAAGGTGCAGATCGAGCAGTACGAGATGCGGGCGATGCGATCGTGCCAACTCGAGCGCGAGGCCGCCCTGCATTGCGGGAATGAGGGCGATGTCGTTCCTCCGTGCCATGATGCGCTGCACGAGCGTGAGGTTGGACAGGTTGTCCTCTACATAGAGTATGGTATATCTCCGCGCCGCAGATGACTTCGCTCTCCCCGTCACTGCGACGTCGATCTGCGACGTATCGAGGGCCGAGAGCGGGTTGGTGGCCCGCGGAAGCTCGACCCAGAACGTGCTGCCAGAGTCCGTTTGGGTTTGAAGGCCGATCGTACCATTCATTGCCTCAGCAAGTCGCTTGGAGAGCGCCAGGCCAAGGCCCGTTCCCTCGATACCCGTCTGTTCAGCACCAAGCCTCTCGAATGGCGTGAACAGTCGCGCAACTTTCTCCGGAGCTATTCCGCCACCGGTGTCCGCTATCGCGATCCGTACGCGACTGTCGTCCGAATCCTCGCAGGACACGACGACGCTGCCGCCCTGACGATTGTACTTGACGGCATTCGCGACGATGTTGAGCAGCACCTGCTTGAGCCGCTGGCGGTCGGCGTGCACGAACCTGCCGCCGGCGCTGCCATCCACTGTCAGCGTGATTCCGCAGACCGAAGACAGTGGACCGACGAGATCGAAAACCTCTCCAACGGTTTCGGTGACTGATACCGGCTCGGCGGATAGGCGAAGGTGGCCCGATTCGATCCCGGTGATGTCGAGCACCTCGTTGATGAGATGGAGCAGATGTCTGCCGGCCTTGAGGATGTGATCCGCATTCTCGCGCTGGTGCGCCGAGGTCGCGTCCAATTCCATCAGTTGCCCGAACCCCAGAATCGCATTCAAGGGCGTGCGCAGCTCGTGGCTCATGCGCGACAGGAATTCGCTCTTGGCGCGGCTGGCTGCCTCGGCTACCTCCCGAGCGGTGCGCAACGCCTCTTCGGAGTGACGGCGCTCCGTGACATCGCGAATGACCCCTGCGGTACCGGCCATTTCTCCGCCGGCACCACGGGTTGCGCGGGCGTGCACTTCCACCCAGCGCCAGCCACCATCCGTGGTGAGATACCGAACCTCGTGCCGGCAGAAATCCACCTCGCCGCTCACCAGCAACTGGCACTGCGCTACCGTCAGCTCACGATCGTCGCCGTGCACGGAGTCGAGCAGCAGGGTTCCCAGACTCGCCTCGGGCGAATAGCCGGTGATCTGGGTCCAGGCGGGATTCAGGAATGTCAATCGCCCGGAGACATCCGTTCGGAAGATCACCTCGTCGATCTCACCAAGGACGGAGCGATAGCGTTCTTCGCTCTCACGCAACGCCTCCGCAGCCGCGAGTTTGGCCCGGAGCCAATGATCGGTGATCGACCCCAACAGCGTGAGCGCGAGAATCACGAACGCTCCCAAGACAACCGGGACGGCGAGCCCCGAGGTGCCAAGCAGGAAGCTCCGCTCCGCCGGTACGTACGTTCCCACTTCAGTGAAGCGAGCGGCGGCCATGGCGGTGTAGTGCATGCCCGCGATGGCAAGCCCCATCACAACCGCTGCGCCCGCGCGGAAGGAGCGTCCTCGCCGCGTGGTGTCGTTTCGGAGCCACAGGAAGAGCCAGAGTGCGACGGTCGATGCACCGACCGCGATGACCACCGACGCGGCTACCAGTAGCGGGTCGTAACTGAGGCGGGCCTGAACGTAGACCGCAGCCATTCCCGTATAGTGCATCGCCACAACGGCCAGCCCGAGACAGAATCCGGCGGCACACAGGCGGATCGTGCCTACCTTGGACCGGCTCGCAACCCATAGCGCGAACGCCGAGGCGGCGACAGCGGCAAAATGGGAGAGAGCGACCGGCGGTACGTCGTAAGAGATGGGAACCGGCAGGTGAAATGCGAGCATCGCGACGAAGTGCATGCTCCATATTCCACTCCCCATCGCGACGCAGCCGCCAAGTAACCAGGCGACGCGTGCTTTCCCTCTGGCCACCGCCACTCTGCCGGCCAACGTGAGCGCGGTGTACGACGCGCAGATAGCGATGAGGATGGAAAGCGCCACCAGCGGTGTATCGTGCGTGCCGTGCATGTGACCCCCACGGGCCACCGGGCGGAGACGATGGCCGAAGCGCGAATCGAGGAATGATGTCTCGGGAGGAGGGCGCGCCTCCGCGTGCGAGTTGCCCGGAGAATGGACGACTCGTGCATCTGTTTAGCCACAGATTTGTGAGCGCCGGTCAACGTGGCGCCGCTGTTGCGGCGAGTCCACACCTGGCGGACCATGAGGCGGAGATCTCGGCCCGGTTCGAGGCCAGCGTGCGCCCGCCGAACGTCGGTCAGCTCCCGCTGCGCACCGCCTCGGCGAGGCTCACGCGCATGAAGCGGGTGAACCCCCGGACGAACAGCAGGTCGCACCCATCCGAGGAGAAGAACACGAACGTCTCGTGCGCCCGAGCGTCGTTCACGCCGGCACCAAGCGGGGTGGGACGCGAATATCCACCGGCCGTTCGGCGGCTGCTCCACAGGTCGGCCCACCCGACACGGCCGGTCGCCGGATCGCGCGTCCGCACTTCGAGAATCACCAGCGAATCGCCAGGCGCGAGCACGCCTCCGACCACGTCACCCCCGACCTCGGCTGCATTCCATCGGTGGACGGCATCCCAGCGTTCCGGCGCTTCGAACACGCTCCCGCGCGCTCGCGCGACGAGCGTCTCCGTGCCCTGCCAGTCCGGACTCGTTCTCCGATAGTACAGGTCTCCCCCACGGTCAATGCGTACCTGCGAGTGGTAGAACCCATGCCGCAGCTGCGTCGTCAGCGGCGTTGGCGTACCCCACCCCGTTCCGGTGCGCGGGGACTCCCACAGGCTCGCGTTAGGCTTGGCCGACGAGTCGCCCGGAGCGCGCCGGTACGACGAGAAGACCAGCCGGCGACCGTCTGCACTCAGTGTCGGATACATGTCCGAGTGTTCGCCACCGAGGGCGACGCGTTGTGGTGCGCTCCATCGCCCGTCGGCCGCCTGGCGACTCGTCACGATCCAATAGTTCTCTTCACTGAGCGGAGGCTGCTTGAGGAAGTAGAACAGCTCGTTTCCTTCCGCCGTGAGCATACCGCCGAAGACGCGCCCGCTGTCCACAAGCTCCGCAGCGAACGTCGTTGCCGTGCGGGGTGAGGCCTCGCATCGGGACTGCGCACGGGCCGGCATCGCCGCCAGCGTGAGCACCATGCCCACTGCTACGACGCAAGGTGCTGCCAGGGCCTCAGGCTTGCTCGCAATCATCATGGTGATCCCGTTCCGGATGGTGAGGAATGACCCGAACTCTGGGAGCACCACCATCCCTCCCGCCAATGCGCCGTGTCGAGACGCGGACCGCGGTCGACTAGCGGTAAACCTCGCGGGGACGAGCGGACCGGCGACCCTGCCGTTTTTCGCCCCGGCTTCTGGTGCG
Source organism: Gemmatimonadaceae bacterium (assembly GCA_052387735.1). GTDB lineage: Bacteria > Gemmatimonadota > Gemmatimonadetes > Gemmatimonadales > Gemmatimonadaceae > RBC101. Next base: position 4,271 of record JBQTIW010000054.1, on the reverse strand, counting down.
TCAGTCCGCTCGCAGCAACATGCGTCGCGCTCAGCAGCGCCCGCGACCGGTGAATCATGTCGCGTCCAGAGCGAGTCGCATCGCCGTGGCGATGCGTTCCCATTGCGACTGCTCGATCTTGAGCTGACGCCGGCCGGCCGCGGTGAGCTTGTAGAACCTAGCGCGACGATTGTTCTCCGACGGGCCCCAGGTCGGGGTGAGCGATCCCCGCTCCGCAAGCCGATGAAGCGCGGGGAAGAGCGAGCCCGGCTTCACCTTGAACGTGCCCCTGGTGATCTGCTCGATGCGCCGGGAGACCCCGAGCCCGTGCAGCTCCTGCAAGGCGAGCGCCTTGAGGATGAGGAGGTCGAGTGTTCCCTGGAGGACTTCGCTTTCCGCAGCCATCGCTCGTCCTATCGCATGTCTAGAGGACAATGGCCCCGGCTCCTATCGATTGTTAATACGATGACGTCTTGCCCGTACTGCGACTACCTCGGTGCCGGCACAAATGTCTCGAGGAGAACGATGAGCGCGGAGAGCGCCTGCCCCGGATTCTCCACGAAGCCGAGGTCCGGCGGTAGGTCGCGGTCTTACTCCGCACGCAACGATCTCGTCGGGTCGACGCGCGCCGCCCGGCGTGCCGGAAGCCAGCACGCGAACAGTGAGACGGCGAGCAGGAGCGACATGACGGCGGCAAGGTTCAGCGGGTCAGTGGAGCTGACGCCGTACAGCAACGGTCCGAGCACTGTCATCACGGCCAGCGCGCCAGCGAGTCCGATCGTGCCGCCGGCGAGCGCAAGCACCAGTCCCTGACGTAGGACGAGTCCCAACACGTCGCGGACCGTTGCACCCAGGGCGACGCGCATACCAAACTCGCGCGTGCGTCGTGTCGCGCCGTACGACACGACGCCATAGAGGCCAAGACTCGCCAGTAACAGCGCAAAGGCGCTGAAGAAGCCGGCGATTTGCGCGATCAGGCGTTCCCTCACCAGCACTTGATCCAGCAGCTCATCCATCGTCGCCAGTCGTCTCACCGTCACGCGCGAGTCAACCTCGGCCACGACACGGCGAAGGTCGGTAGCCACAGCCGACAATGGGCCGTCGATGCGAAGGTAGACGAGCGATGGCATGCGCACACCGGCACCAAAGTAGGGCAGGTACATCTCCAATGGCGTCCCGTCCCGCGGATCCTCCCGGTACTTCGTGTCGCCCGCCACGCCGACGATGGTCAGCCGAAGGCTGTCATTCAGGCTGGTGATCTGCCGTCCGATTGGGTCCGTTTCCCCAAAGACCTTTCGCGCCAGCGATTCCCCGACAATGACCACCGCCGCTCGTCCCTGCCGCCCATCGGCCCGGAACGGCGGTTCGTCGCCGGAGTTGAACTCCCGGCCCCTCAGCAGAGGCACCCGCATGGTCTCGAAGAATCGCGGGCCAGCCAGCACCGCATAGGCTCGCATCCCCTCGTCCGGCGCCGCAACATAGCCGTCCACGCTGAACTCGGTGCTGTACCCGTTTCCGCTCAGGAGTCCGGCGCCGCTGACCGTGGCGCTGCGCACGCCGGGCCGCGCGGCCATCGCGGCGAGGAGCCGGTGCTCGACGTCACTGAGCTCGCGCGCCGACGGCCGGCGACGGCCGACGTCGAGTGACAACGCCACGAGATTTTCCCGCTGGAAGCCAAGCTCAATGCTCCGAAGGTTCTGCAGCGTCCGGACAAACAGAACCGCCGGCGCCAGCAGCACCATCGAGAGTGCGATCTGCACAACGACCAACGCTGATTGGAGACGCGGGCGCAGGTCTCCGGCCGGGCCACGGCCCTGATCCCTGATCGTCGTGACCAGATCACGGCGGCTGAGACGCAGGGCCGGCACCAGTCCGAACAGCACACCGGTCAGCAGCGAGACAACGCCGGTGAACAGCAGTACGCGGAGGTCCGGCTCGAGCGCGAGCGTGATGTCGTCTTTCGGCAGGTAGGCGCCGAGGAAGGCGGTTGCCCAGCGCGCCACCAGGAAGCCGGCCAGGCCGCCACCTAACGACAACACCACGCTCTCGGTCAGGAGCTGGCGAATGATGCGCCCGCGGCCGCCGCCGAGCGCGGCACGCACCGCGAACTCGCGCTGTCGCGCGGCACCCCGCGCCAGCAACAGGCCCGCGACGTTGGCGCAGGCGATCAGCAGCACCAGCCCCACGACCGACATCAGCACGAACAGAGGCTGCTTGAACACGCGGCGAACCTGCACGTAGCCCGCCCTGCCCGGCTCGAGCTCGACGGTCTCGCTCCGGATTCTCTGGCGGTCCAACGGCGTCCATGTGGGATCGCTGGCCACCTGCTCGCCGAACTGACGAAACACCACCGCCGCTTCAGCCTGCGCCTGGTCGCGCGGCACGCCGTCACGCAATCGGCCAAACAGCACCAGCCACGTGACGCCGTTCGACGTGAGGCGAGCCGCCCAGCTGCGATCGAATGCATCCAGGCGAGGCGCCAGTTGAATCGGCCACCACAGGTCGGCGACGGCGCCGGCATCGAACCCCACGAAGCCCGGAGGCATGACGCCAACGATGGTCGCCGGCATGCTGTCGAGCCGAACCACCGTGCCGATGATCGAGCTGTCGGCGCCGAAGTGGCGCTGCCAGAGGGCATGGCTGATCACGAGCGCCGGATCGGCGTCCACCCGATCGTCCTCAGGACCGAGCACTCGGCCAAGCGCGGCCGTGACACCGAGCACGCCGAAGAAACTCCCCGTGACCGCGGGAGCGCGGACGACGTCTGTCGCGACGGCGCCGCGGACGCTGAGCTCGTGGCGCGCCATGCCACGCTCCACCGCACCAAACCCCGCGAACGACTGTACCTGGTCGCGAAAGCGCTCGTACAGAGGATACGACAACGTTTCGCTACGGCCGCTCGTCACGTACACCAGTTCATCGGCGTCCGGAACCGGGAGCGGACGCAGTATCACCGCATTCAACGCCGTGAAGATCGCCGTGTTTGCGCCGATCCCCAGCGCGAGCGACAGAATGGCGACGAGCGCGAAGCCCGGAGCACCGCGAAGGCCGCGGACTGCGTAGCGCAGATCGGCGATCAGCGTTTCGAGCGAGACGAACAGATCGCGATCGCGGGTGCGCTCCTTGTGATGGCCGGGGTTTCCGAATCGTCGCCGCGCTTCCTGGCGAGCCGCGTCGGGGGTGAAGCCGGCAGCGACGAGCTCCTCGGCGCGCTGCGCGAGATGGAACGCAACCTCACGATCGATCTCGTCGGACACGCGCTCGGCGCGAAACACGTTGCGGAGCCGCGCGAGCCAGGTCATCAGGCAAACCGCAGCACGCGTTGCACGCCGTCGCGCAGGCGCATCCAGCTCTCTTCCTCGAGTTGGAGCTGCTTTCGGCCCGCCGGTGTGATGCTGTAGAATCTGGCCTCGCGATTGTTCTCCGTCGTGCCCCATTCGGCCTTGAGCCAGCCGTCCTGCGCCATGCGATGCAGCGCCGGGTAGAGCGAACCTTCCTCGACGCGAAGGAGGTCTGCCGATGCACGCTGAATGTGCGCGGTGATGGCGTAGCCGTGCATGCGGCCTCGGGCTGCGATGGCCTTGAGGACGAGCAGGGCGAGCGTTCCCTGGAGGATGTCGTTCCTGGTTCTGGGCACAACCCCTATATAGCTATGCCTAGGTACCTACGTCAAGAATCGACGAGAATAGTTCGCGCGGCCGTGCTCGGCCCGCATGCTCAGGATCGGGTCAACCCGCGCGGCACGTCCCGCCGGTCGCAGCGCCGCGACCAGCACCGCGATCACCATGATCAGCGTCGCCCGGCCGCTGTGGGTATGCAGTCAACGGCCGCGCCCCATGGGTGAATCCTGCCGCACAATTCGCCGGAAACAGTGCTCACGTGATGCTTCAAGGAATGAGCGTCGGCACGACATTGCTGGTTAACACGTCCGAGCCGTAGCTGGCATTGCCACGCACGTGGACTGGGCGAGGATCCTGCCGACGATGCGCCCATCGTTAACTCACGAGAGGTACTTTCTAGAAGTGTGGAAATAAGCGAAAGGCGGTAGCACCTTCTCGGGTGAACCCAATCACCCGCCGGGGAATCCGGCCACGAAAAGGAGCCACCGCCAATGGACAAGATTACGAATCACGACGGTACGTCAAGTCCGGTGTGGGAGCAGCTCGAGACCCACACTCGCGGGAAGATCCAGGAGTTCGTGCAGCAGCTGCTGGAAGAGGAAGTGGAGGAGTTGCTCGGCCGGAAAAAGAGCGAGCGCCGGGGGCCAGCGAGTCGAATCGGGTATCGGAATG
>JBQTIW010000053.1:0-18674 GCA_052387735.1 Gemmatimonadaceae bacterium | reverse complement strand
ACACCATCTCACCCATCAGCACGTCGCGCATGGCGGGTTGCAGCCCGAGAAAGCTGTACCGCGCCGCCGGCCCCCAGCTCGAGAACAGGAGCGTGAGGAAGTAGAAGCCGAGCCCCAGACCCGCGGCCGCGCCGCGCGAGCGGAACGCCGCCGAGAAGAGGGTCATTGCCACGACGAGCAGCGAGGCGAACAGCATCCACAGCGCCACGGCCGTCACGAGCCGAGGGACGGCCGCGCCGTCGAAGACGACCGCCGTCACACCCAGGCAGACCGCCGTGCCTACCGCCGTAGCCGCGACGAGGAGCACGACCTGCGAAAGGATCTTCGCCACCACGAACGCGCCCCGCGACAGCGGCTTGGTCAGCACGAGGATCGCCGTTCCCGAGGACCGCTCCCCCGACACGACCCCCGCCCCGACGATCACCACGGCGATGAGCACGAACTGGTTGAGGTTCTTGATGAACTGCCCGAAGGCGTCGAGCGTGGTCGGTTGTGGGAGCTGGATCACCACCCCCGGCTGCGATGCGCCCATCGACTGCACCAGTGCCGGCGTGAGCGCCGCGACCATCGGGCTCGTCACGCCGAAGAACAGCAGCATCCCGGGGATCACCCAGAGCCGCCAAGTTCGGCAGATCTCGGTGAACTCTTTCCGCACGAAGGCCGCGAGCCCGATCATCGCGCCGGACCCCCGACGAGCTCTACGAACACGTCCTCCAGGCTCGCCTCCTCGATCTCGAATCGCCGGAGCGCCACGCCCGCAGCCGCGATCGCCGCCGCGCTCTCGCGCTGCGCCGCCGGCAGGTCGGAGACGGTGATGCGCAGCGTTCGCTCGGCGGTCTCGAGAGACTTGAGCCACACGCGCCCCGCCAAGAGACCCGCAACGGCTGCGGCGTCATCATCGCTCTCCAGCTCCACGACCAGCCGGTTGGCCGCAGCGCGCGCCGTGAGATCGGCGACGCCGGCGCTCGCGACGATGCGGCCGCGCTCGAGGATCGCCACGGCGTCGCACACGCGCTCGACGTCGGCAAGGATGTGGGTAGAGAAGAACACGGTGGTGCGACCGCGGAGCGACGCGACCATCTCGAGCACTTCGCGCCGGCCCATGGGATCGAGTGCGCTCGTCGGCTCGTCGAGCATGAGCAGGCTCGGAGCGTTGATCAGCGCCTGCGCGATGCCGAGTCGCTGCTTCATCCCCCGCGAAAAGCCGCCGACGCGCGTGGTGACCGAGGCGAGCCCGGCCATCTCGAGCAGCGCGACGGCGCGCGCGTTTAGCGTCGCCGGGTCGAGCCCGAAGAGCCGTCCCGCGAGCTCGAGGTACTCGCGCGCCGCCATCCACGGATAGAAGCCCGGGACGTCGGGGAGGAAGCCGATCCGTGAGCGGACTGCGTCGCTCGCGCGCGCGACATCATGGCCGAGGACGTGAGCGGTGCCCGCGGTGGGACGGGCGAGCCCTGAGAGGATGCGCAGCGCAGTGGTCTTTCCAGCGCCGTTTCGCCCCAGGAAGCCGAACACCACACCCGGGCGGACGACGAGATCGACGTGGTCGAGTGCGACCGTGTTGCCGAACCGCTTGGTCAGGCCGCGGAGCTCGATCGCCGGCGAGCCCCCTGCGGGGTCGGCCGCGTCAGACAATCGGTGCATACCGTGCATGTCGCCGCTCGTCTCGTCAGGCGGGCGTCGTGCTCAGCGGCGGTCGCGCGGGCCGTACAGCACATCCACGGCGCGCCGGGCCGACTCGCCGCCTGTTGCGCTCGTGCCTGCGCCAGCGCCCGCAACGTCCGCCTCCGGCGCGGGCCGCCTCACGACGAGATAGGCGATCGCTCCCGGTAAATTGCCGAGCGCGATTACTAGTGCCCACACCCACTTCTTGCCGCCGGGCACCGCCTCGCGTCGCACGAGGTCCAGCGCTGCGTACATTTGCGTCGCGACCTGTACGACGAGGAGCGCGAGCACGATGGCGGCGACGGTGGTCGAAGCTCCGAGAAGCGCGGCGAGCCGGTCCAGCACGGGTACACCTCCGGGGATGGAGGATTCCAGTCCAATGAGCCATAGAAGCGAGCGGTTTCTCAGGCGGCCCGCAACTTCGCGCTGCCAATCTGGTAGAACGGGAGCGCCGTCGCGACGTCTCGCCAACCGCAATCCCGACGGCTGACGGGCCGGTCCGCGGCCCGGCATGCGCCTAACACGAGGGTGAAGGAGAGTGTCGATCTGGTGATCCCCCGATCGACGCCTATGTGAGGGGCTCGCTGAGCCTCATCCAGTGTCGCCAGGCTGCCTGCGGCAACGACACATCATCCGGAAGAGCCTCCATGAAAGACCTGATGCTCATCAATCACGACGAGCGCTACCGCTCTGAGCCCATTCCACAGGCGCTGATGGACGCTATGGACAAGTTCATCTCCGACGGGTTCGCCAGCGGCGTCCTCAAGGACACGGCCGGCCTCAAGTCGACCTCGGAAGCAATCCGGGTCCGCTCGAGCGGCGGCAAGCTCAAGGTGATCGACGGACCATTCAGCGAGGCAAAGGAAGTCGTCGGCGGCTATGCGCTGGTCGACGTGAGCTCGAAAGAGGAAGCGCGAAAAGTGGCCACGCAGTTCATGGACCTGCATCGGGTGCACTGGCCATCGTTCGAGGGCGAGTGCGAGGTGCGGCAGCTCGACGACGCCTAACGGCTCGCGTGCAGGTCCATCGCTGGCGCGTGGTCACCGGGCAGCGTCGTGAACCTGGCGCGTCAACTGTTCGAGGAGACTGATTCCGCGGGGCGACAAGCGATAGCCGATCTCGAGGCTGATCGTGAGCCCCAAGGTCTTCAGCTTTCGCACATTCACCTTGAATGGCAGCCTGGCCATGTGGAAACGGTCGGCCAGGTCGCCGGCTCGCACCCCGGGGTGGTCCCGAATCAGTTCGAGAACCTGACGCGTCCACGGTTTCGACGCTCGTGTATCGAGGCGCTGCAGTTTGGCGATGAGGGCGTCCGCCGACGCGTTGGTCGGGATCGATGCGCGGAGGGCCACGCGAGGGTCTGGGCGCAGAGGACCGAGCTCGATCCGGTACACCTGCCCGGACCGGCCCTTCAGCTCGTCGAGAAGGTCGGCGAGACTGTCGAACCCCGCACGGCGTGCCTGCGCGGCGGTGATTGTCGACGCATCGATCGCATCGACGGCGCCAATGGCCAGTTGGCCGAGTGGAGTCAGGATGGAGCCGCCTGCCCGAACGGTCGGGCGTTTCCAGCACCTGAAGGCGAGGGAGATCGTGCCGGCACGGATACCGTCGAGAAATGCCTGGCGAAAGAGCACGGGAAGGCGCGAAGGTAGTGACTGGGACGCGAGGCGACCTACTCCGACGCGACGATGACGCTGTCGTATCCGCGCTCGGGAATATAGAGAATCGCAATCCGATCGCCCGGCTGCCAGCGATCGGCGATGACGGGAAGCGCAGTGTCGAAGTCTCGGTGCAGGGCGCCGTCCGCCTCGAACTGATACGCGACACGCGTCAGCTTCTCGTCGAACGCCGTCGTCTGGAGCTCCATCTTCAGGATTTCGGCGATCGCCGGAATGCCATCGCGGAAGAACCGCTTCATGCGCCGGCGACGCTGGCTGGCCATCTGGATGAACACCATGGGCAGGATCCCGACCGTCACCACCGAGAAGAACACGAGACTCGCGTACGTGCCTAACGTCCAGTAGTCATCGCTCTTGTCCGACGCCGTCATGAGACGCAACGCGCCCGGCGTCGTTGCCCGCATCAACGCCTTCGTGGCTCCGGTGAGCGGGCGCGGCGCCGGCGGGAGCGCGAGGACGCCATTCGCCGTCCCGGCGTCCTTTCGGTAGGTGAGGCTCGGCGACGGCGCGGGTGCGACAGCGGTCCCCGTGGCGGGGGCGACGAGGGCGTTGCGAACCTCGCGCGCGCTGGCGAACCGTTCGGCGGGTGACGGGCGCAACAGGCGCGCGATCACGGCGCGGAGCCGAGGTTCGCCCGGCAGCGTCTCCGGGACCTCGATGCGGCCGTCGTCGTTCATGAAGTCGCGCGGAGGTCGGCCAGTGAGCAAATGCAGGAAGGTCGCACCGGTCGCGAAGAGATCACTGGCCGGCGTGGCTTGACCCATGTACTGCTCGTACGGCATGTAGCCGTAGGTTCCCGCGACCGTCGAGCCGGATTCTTCAGGCCCCATGAACACACGCCGCACCGAGCCGAAATCCACCAGCGCCGGAAAGCCGTTCGGCCGCACCACGATGTTGGACGGCTTGATGTCCCGGTGCAGAATCGGCGGCACGCGGCCGTGCAGATAGTCGAGGATGCCCAGCAGCTCGAGGAAGATGTGGACGACGTCGGCGCTGTCGAGCGGACGCCGATCTTCGATGATCTGCGCGAGCGACGTGCCCTCGATGTACTCCATCACCAGGAACATCGCGGGTGCGGTCTGCCACCGGTCCTGCAGGGTGTCGTACACCTCGGGGATGCCGTGGTGGCGCACGGCCCGGAGGACGTCGGCCTCCCGACGGAACAGCTCGTACGCCTTTGCGTCGTGCCCGCCGCGCGCATCGAGCAACTTCACGGCGACGGTACGATCCGCGTCGCGATCGTGGGCCAGGAACGTGTGACCGAACGCACCCCGGCCCAGGGTTCGCAGCATCTCGTAGCGTCCACCGACGACTACGGTGGCCGAGGTCGACATGGCTCAAATATGAGGGTGGTGACCCGTGCTCGTCACGGTCGAGGAGGGCTGAATTACACGCTAGCCGCAGTACGAGGAAGCACACGCTCTCGCGCCAATCGTCGTCGCAGCTGGCGAAGCTCGACGCGCAGTGGGGAAGACGGAGCGGGCCGCCGCGTGCCGGAAGTGGGCCGCCCTTGGTGCAGTGACGTAGCGCTCGCCGACGACGAACATTCCCTTCCGACCTCTGGCTGACATTGCGTTAGGCAGACACTTTTACTCACATGAGATCACTCGCTCGCGCGACCATGATGTCGCTGTACGTCCTGGGGGCCGCCTGCTCGCAGGCGCCTCCCCGACCCATCGGCGAGGTGACTGCCGGTATCGACTCGTTGAACGCCCGCCTGGCTCAAGCGTATCGCAGACGCGATCCGCAGACATACGCGACGCTCTTCACTGACAGTGCGGATTTCGAATGGCCGTCCTTCAATACGGTTCGCGGCCGCGCTGGCCTTGAAGCGATGGCCCGGACCAACTGGGGATCACTCGACGACCAGGAGCTGCGGCTGACTGTCTCGTCTCGGCGTGTCGCGTCGAACCACACGACAGAGTTCGGCGCCTTCCGGCAATCCTGGCGCGATCCCAAGGGGCTTCGGATGACGGAGTTTGGTCGATACGTGGCTTTGCTCGTCCGACAAGGGGATGGCCGTTGGCTGATCGATCGCTTCTTCGGTTTCGCGGACTCGACGCGGTCATCCTCGTCACGGCCGTGAGTCGCGTTCAACAACGTCAGACTGGCAGGCACCCCTTGTCAGTGAGGCTTTTGTGCGTTCGTGTTAACTGACGATCGGATGCGGCCCCGGTTGCCTAACGACAGTGTGAAGCCGACGGCGCGGCCGGTGCCTACGACCAATAATCAACTGCGGCCGGGCGGTGGCTGCGCAGGCACGTGCCCGCCTGACAGCTTCCTGGAGCGCCGGCCGTGGCAACACACGTCGTGCTCGTGCACCCCGAGATTCACTGGAACACCGGCAACGCGGGGCGGACCTGCCTCGCCACCGGGGCCACGCTGCACCTGATCGAGCCGCTCGGTTTCTCGCTCGATGAGCGCGAGGTCAAGCGAGCGGGACTCGACTACTGGGAGCACGTGGATCTGCGGGTGTGGCCGAACTGGGAGACGTTCGAGCGCGAGCTGCCACGGCTCGGCGAGCCCTGGTTCTTTTCGACCAGGGCGGCGCGCCTCCTCTGGGACGCACCCCTCGGGACGGCGGATGACGCGGTGCTGCTGTTCGGGCGCGAGACCGGCGGGTTGCCGGGGGAGCTTCACGCGCGATATCCCGACCGGTTCGTGGGGATGCCGATCCTGTCACCGCGCGTGCGATCGCTCAACCTGGCGACCGCCGTGGCGATCGCGGTCTATGAAGTGCTTCGGCAACGCAGGTCGAACGACCAGCGACCCGCGAACGATGCATGACCGACTTCCCGGTCAACGACAAGACCCGCGTCAGGGCCGCTTGCTTGACGGGGTCTTCTTCGGCCTCGACGCTGCCTTCCCCGGGGCCGCGAGACGATCCTCGATCGGAAAGAAGATGGTGCTGAGCATATAGGGCCTCCGCCCTGGGGCCGGCGGGTTCGCCAAGTGCGCAGCCAGGGCACCGCGGATCTCACGAATGAGTGTGGCGATCTCGCCCTCTGTCAGCCAAACCGTACCCTGCCGGTAGCCCACCAGGTCTTCGAACGGGTTCGCGTCTTTCCGGGCGATGTACGCGTTGAACTCGGCGATCAGGGCGGCCATCGCGCTGCCGAAGGCGCGACGATGGTCCCCGCGGGACATCGCCTTGCCCTCGTCGGGGGCGATCAGCGCGCGCTCCTCGCACAACCGGTACCGACGCTCCACCGCCCCACGCACCTGCTGCTCCCCCTCGACCTCGAGGATGCCACCGTTCACCAGCATCCCGACGTGCCGGTACACCGTGGCCTGTGAGATCCCGGCGAGGCGCGCGCACAGCTCGCCGGTGGTGAGCACCCGCCTGCTGGACAGGGCGTTCACGATGCGCAACCGCACCGGGTGCAGGAGCAGGTCGAGGGCGGTCATGGACATACGGTGACTCCGCTACTATTCTCAATTTTGAGAATGTAGCAGTACATGGGCTTCCGTGCCACGCCACACCCGGAGAACGCGTCATGCGCCCCTCGCACCCTGAACCGCACGTCGGGCAAGACCCCACGCCGACGACACCCCTCGGCCGCCATTACGACGTCGCGGGACTGCGTCTCGCGCTTCACCGGGCCGGCACCGGCGGGCCAGCCGTCGTGTTCCTCCCCGGGGCCGGCATGGTGGGCCTCGACCTCCTCAACGTTCAGGAGCTGGCCGCTGCGCACGTCACCAGCGTCGTGTACGATCGCGGAGGCACCGGCTGGAGTGACGCGATGGACCTTCCGCGCACGGCGGCCGCGGTGACCGACGAGTTGCACCAGCTGCTGCATGCTGCCGACGTTCCCGCACCGTACCTGCTTGTCGGGCACTCGCTGGGAGGCGCCTACGCCCGGCACTTCGCGCAGCGCTTCCCATCCGAGGTCGCCGCCTTGCTCCTGATGGACCCGGCCCACGAGGACCTCAACGACCACATGCCCCGACAAATACGGGAAGCCGCGGAACACATGAAGACAATGTCGTGGAGCGAACCTCCCGCGGGGATGCTCGACATGTACCGTGCCCTCCTGCCACAGAAGTTAGCCGGCTGGCCCGACGCGATCCGCGATGCGCTCATGACGTACCACCTCGAGCACTGGCGTACGGGGATCTTCGAAGCGAGCAACGCCGACGAGGTGGTCTATCCGGAGCTTCGCGCCGCCGAGGCCACTCCCGACGTGCCAATGGTCGTACTCGGCTCAATGGGGATCGACCCGAGCATGTCACTCTTCACGCCGGAGCACATCCAGCACGAGGTGAACGACGGTAAGCGCACGGTCAACATGCGACTCGCGGCCTCGGTGCCGCGCGGCGAATACCGTGAGCTCTCCGACGCCACTCACGCCTGGATGCACATCGACCGGCCGGACGCGGTGCTGCAGGGCATCACCGGCCTGCTCGGGCGCGTGAAACGGTGATGGCCGGGCGCGTCAGGTCAGCGTTCAGAGGTGACTGGTGGCGTTGGGAAGGCGCGTATAGAAACAGTCACGTGGGACACACCTGCAGCTGACTCAGACCAAGCATCGACCCCGGAACTCCGATCATGTCGGCGGTGAGGAACCCCGAGGTCGGCAATGGAGCGCAGCACGACGTGTTGTGGATTCCCGACCTGTTCGAGAAGGGTGCCGCTGACGTCGAAAGAGGATGACTTGCAGAGTGGTGAGAGTCATCCTCTTGGGGTTCATGGAGTTCGACCTCGCGTGAAGCCGTCAGAAGAACGTGAACGCGGGTGGCGCCATGTTGTGCTTCCGGAAGTTTGCCACGATCTGACCGGCAGTCCACACAGTGTGAAGATGAATCTCATCCCACACCTGCCAGCGTGGCATCTGGTTCCCAAAGAGATCGACGGTCTCCGATCGCGACGCCTCCGTTTGTGTTTTGAGGAGGTTCGCCGCGTAGTCGTACGCCGTCGTGACGAAGTTCCGCAGTCCGGCCCTCGTGTTGAAGGCGGCGGCGGTGTCGGGAAGCGTGAGTGCCGGGCCGCCCATCATGCTGCGCGAGATCATCGCGGCTGCACCAGCGGCATGATGGATCTGTCCGGCAAAGTCGCGCTGCGGGGGCGTGACCTTGTCGCGGTAGAGCCGCTCGGGCATCGAGTCCACCATCTGCAGAAGGACCTTTCGCTGGTGCTCGAGCATCCTCGACTGAACGTCACGGGGCGTCCCGTTCGACTGCGCGCCAGCAGTCGTTGCGAGGTGCAGGCCGGCTATCAACAGAAGAGCGTTGCGCATGGGTGTGGGGAGGCTGGTTGTCAACGATGAATACCGAGGGAAGATGATACACCGACGCGCCCGCCGCATCGCATGACGCTCAGTCGCAGGCATGCTACGGCGTCGTCACTTCCTCGTACGCGCACGTCAGCGCGTCGCGCGGATTCGCTTGACCGAAGCGGCCGAAATTCTCGAATCCCGCGAGTGGATCCCGCATCGCCAGGATCTCGTCGCGTGAACGGCCGGCTTTCACCTGCGAATCCACGAACGCGAGGAGCGCGCCCAGATAATCCTTGAATCGCCCCAGGTCATCTTTGCTTCCGGTCACCGGGAGTCCGGTGTTCGCATGCCCGAAAATGTACACGGTGTCGTTTGCGTGATCGCGCGTCGTACGGTCAAGTACCGTCATCCAGTTGCGGATCGTGGCGCCCGCGGCGCGGTCGACGACCGGGTGTCGCTGATGGAACATGAGGTCACCCATGTGCACGACGTTGGCGCGCTCGAACGTGATGACGGCATCGCCGCTGGTATGGGCGCGACCATGGTGCCGCGCACGCACTCGCTCGTCGCCGACGTCGGCGGACCACGTTTCCGTAAACGTGGTGTCGGGGTAGAGTTGATCGGCCGGGGGCTGCGCACCTGGCGGCTGGCGCATGTGCTCATCGGCCTTCGCGTGGGCCACGACCTTCTTCGCGGTTCCACGGAATGAAATGTTGCCTCCGGAGTGGTCGCCGTGGTGATGGGTGTTGATGAGAACGTCGACCGGCCGGTTGCCCGATCGTGTGTTCAAGCCATCCAGACACGCCTTCGCCTCGGCGGGGAACTGACTGTCGACCACCACGACGCCACCTGCATTCACGAGGTACCCGATCGTGCCACCGCGCATGGTGAAGAAGCCGACGTTGCGACGGATGGGCGTGAAAACCGGTTGTGGCGCCTGGCCTTGCCACCCATTGACAGTCCCGTGGCGCCCGAGTGTTCCCGCGATGGCGACCGCGGCGGAGCTGGCGAGGAAATCGCGACGAGTGAGCGACATGGTCGGTCTCCAGACGGACGTAAGAGCAGCGTGACAGCCCGGCAACGCTACCGTGAGCCGCGCAAGGCAGCAAGCCGTGCGCGCGACATGGGTCGAATGGGGTGCACGATGTCATTCGGATCCTGCGGCTCGCGGACACGCACCTCGGCTTCGGCCGATGAGGTGCTCGAGCTTCGGCTGTGGTGAGGACCAAGACACCTGCTGCAGCACGGCGACGGTCCGCCGTTTACTCGAACTGCTTCCGGAACGCCTCCAGTTGTGCGCGCAGGTCGGCGACTTCGTGGCGCAGCTCGCCGACACCTTCCTCGAGCGCAGCAATGCGATCCGGCTCCGGGTGCGGCGGCGCCGGCGAAACATCCGGTGCGTCGTGAGTCACTTCGCCGGAGAGAAGATGCGCATACCGCACTTCTTTCTGTCCTGGCCGTCGTTCGAGTCGCACCACGAGCGGCGATCCTTCACGCTCGGTGAGCGCGTGCAGAGCGTTCTCCACGTCAGCTGCGTCGGCGAACGGCGCAAGGCGGCTGCTGCGGGTGCGTAGTTCCGCGACCGTCTGTGGACCCCGCAGCATCAGGACACCGAGGAGCGCGACTTCGCGGCCTTCGAGGTCCCACGTTTCGGCCACCAGGTGCTGATACTTCATGACGCGGGAATCGCTGCGTTGGATCGCGCGCACGAGGGAACGGCGACGCAGGACGTCGATCGCGCGTGACACAGTCGCTTCGTCGTAGTGCACCACCGGGTCGCGATTGGACGCCTGGTTGCAGGCGGTCGTGAGGGCGTGGAGCGACAGCGGGTAGTAGTCGGGCGTCGTGAGCGCCTTCTCGATGAGGGCGCCGAGTACTCGGACTTCGACGTCGGTGAGGCGGTCGATCACGCTCAGGTGTTCCGGAGAATCGAGTTCGGGTTCGCGAGGCAGGCGCGAGTCTGGTGCTCGGCGTGCCGCTTCCGGAAGTCTGCTAACACGCATCCAGAGAGTGAAGTGACGAAATACCGAGGTACCGCTGAGACCTGAGTGTTCGTCGTCTCGCCGGCCGCTTGCACGGCGAAGTTCGGGGAGTCAGGCGAGGACGGCAGTCAAGCCCCAACGTGCGCGGCGGAGGTCGCCGACGCCGGCATGCCGGCACCACCTATGCCCCGTGCCCCTATATTTCCCCCCGCACCCCGACGGATCTGGAGCATGGCCGGTCATAGCAAGTGGAAGCAGATCAAGCACTACAAGGCCGCGACCGATGCCAAACGCGGCGCCAAGTTCACCAAACTGATTCGCGAAATCACCGTCGCCGCCAAGCAGGGAGGCGGTGACCCCGGCGGCAATCCGCGCCTGCGCACCGCCATCGACACCGCCAAGGCCGCGTCGATGCCCAAGGAGAACATCGAGCGCGCCGTCAAGAAGGGTACCGGCGAGTTGGAAGGAGTCGACTACGTCGACGTGCTCTACGAGGCCTTCGGCCCCGGGGGTGTGGCCCTCATGATCCAGGCGCTTACCGACAACGCCACACGCACCGTCGCCGACGTGCGGTACAAGCTCTCTCGGGGCGGCGGAAACATGGGGGCGTCCAATTCAGTGTCATGGATGTTCGAGCGGAAGGGACAGCTCTATCTCGACGCCTCGAAATACGACGAGGACGCCACCCTCGAAGCTGCCCTCGAGATAGGCGCCGCCGATTTCGCACGGGAAGAGGATCAGTTCGTCGTGAGCACCGATGTCGCGTCCTTGCACACCGTGAAGAGCGCGCTCGAAGCCCGTGGCATCGTGGCGACGGAGGCGGAGATTGCGTGGATCCCCAAACAGACGGTGCGCGTCGAAGGCAGCGAAGCGCAGTCGCTGATCCGCCTGATCGAAGCACTCGAAGAACTGGACGACGTGCAGAAGGTGGACGCCAACTTCGACATGGACGTGTCGGAGCTGGCGCGGGCCGAGTAGCTCCGGCCGGCTCACGTGCTCGCACTGGGTGTCGATCCCGGAACGGCCATCACAGGCTACGGGGTCGTGCGTCTGGGCGAGCGGCAATCGATGCACCTCGTGGAGTGCGGCGTGATCCGGACTCGTCCGCGTGATCCGATGGCCGCGCGCCTGAACGAGATCTTCGACCGCATCAGCGAGATCATCGCCCGGCTCCGCCCCGACGCGATCGCGATCGAAGACGTGTTCTACGCCCGCAACGTGCGCACCACTGTCGCGTTAGGCCACGCTCGCGGTGTGATCCTGCTCGCCGGAGAACGCGCCGGCCTGCCGCTGCACGAGTTCGCCCCCGCCGAAGTGAAAAAGGCGGTCGTCGGTTCCGGAACGGCCACGAAGCACCAGGTGCAGTTCATGGTGGCGCGCCTGCTGCGCCTCAAGACCTGTCCGAGTCCCCCGGACGCCGCGGACGGCGTCGCCGCCGCGCTCACGCTGCTCATGCGCTCGCACCTCCCCGGCGTCACGACGAGACCCCTCTCCCGTCTCGCCTAAGTGCTCACCCTCCTCACCGGCACGCTGCTCGCCAAGGACCTCGACCGGGTCGAGGTGCTCACGTCGGGCGGCGTCGGGTACGAGCTTGCGGTTCCCCTCGGCACCTACGAGGTGCTGCCGCGCGCCGGCGAGAAGGTCACGCTGCACACGCATCTCGTCGTACGCGAGGACGACTGGCAGCTGTTCGGGTTCGCCGCCGCCTTCGACCGGCGTGTCTTCCGAAAACTGTTGGGCGCCACCGGCGTCGGACCAGCGCTCGCCCTCGGCATGCTCTCCGCCCTTAGTGCCGAACGGGTCGTGCGCGCCATCCGCGAGAAGGACGTGGTCACCCTGCAGCAGGTGCCGCGGGTCGGCCGCAAGAAGGCCGAGCAGATGATCCTCGACCTGGCCGAGAAGCTCAACGACCTGGCCGCCGCTGACGCCACGCCACGACCCGAAGGCGTCGCCGCCGACGACGCGATCCGGGCGCTCGTCTCGTTGGGTTATGCGGCCCCCGATGCCGAAAAGGCGGTTCGCCGGGCCCTGGAAATCACACCATCACCAACGGGAGCACCGGAGCTCATCCGTGCCGCGCTCACCCATGTCGGCAAGAAGTAACCCCAACGACTGCCCCTTCCGATGCCCGCTCAGCGCACTGCGACCTTCACCGAATCGGTCATCCGTGAGATGACGCGCGTCGCCGCCCAGCACGGCGCGATCAACCTCGCGCAGGGATTCCCCGATTTCCCAATGCCGGCCGTCATGAAAGACGCGGCCTGTGCCGCGATCCATGGCGACGTCAATCAGTACGCGATCACCTGGGGCGCCCCATCGCTGCGACTCGCGATCGCCGAGAAGTACAATCGGTGGTACCAGATGGCAGTCGACCCGGAACGCGAGATCACGGTGACCTGCGGTGCGACGGAAGCCATGGCCGCCGTCTTCCTCGCCCTGCTCGATCCCGGCGACGAAGTCATCGTCTTCGAGCCATTCTACGAGAACTACGGCCCCGATGCGATTCTCGCCGGCGCAAAGCCGGTGTACGTGCCGCTGGAATGGCCGGACTGGACATTCGACCCCGAGCGCCTGCGCGCCGCCTTCTCCGACCGCACTCGCGCCATCATCGTCAACACGCCGCACAACCCCACGGGCAAGGTCTTCACTCGCGACGAGCTCGCGCTCATCGCCGACCTCTGCATCGGGAACGACATCTGGGCGTTCACCGATGAGATCTACGAGCACATTCTCTACGCGGGGTCGCACCACGTGTTGGCGACCTTCCCCGGCATGCGCGAGCGCACGGTCACCATCTCCGGCCTATCGAAAACATTCAGCTGCACCGGCTGGCGTCTGGGATATGCGATCGCGCCTCCAGACGAGAGCGTCGCGATCCGGAAGGTCCACGACTTCCTCACCGTGGGCGCGCCGGCGCCGCTGCAGCAGGCCGCGGCGGTCGGGATGGCCTTCGATGCCGACTACTACAACCACATGGCGCTCGACTACCGAGCACGGCGTGAGGTGCTGTGCGAGGCGCTTCGCCAGGCGGGATTCCGGTTCACCCCTCCTGACGGCGCGTATTACATCCTCGCCGATTACTCGAGCATGAGCGACGTCGGCGACACCGAATTCGCCATTTGGCTGACCCGTGAGGCTGGTGTGGCCACGGTCCCCGGGTCGAGCTTCCACTCTCCCGGTGCCGACGTGCCTCGCTATGTGCGCTTTGCCTTCTGCAAGAAGCCGCAGACGCTCGAAGCGGCCGCCGAACGCCTGATCAGAATGCCGGAGTTGGCTTGAGCGTGCGCATCGGCTCGGGCGTGAGGCGACTGACCTCGCGCTCGAGCATGCGATCGAACTCCACGGCGGGGAGCGAACGCGCAAAGAAGAACCCCTGACCGAGCTGGCAGCCCAGGGCCCGCAGGCCGTCGCGCTGCTCCAGCCGCTCGATGCCCTCGGCAATCGTCTCGATCTGTAAGGTGCGCCCGAGGGCGATGATCGCGCGCGCCAGTACCGGGTCGGCATCCTCGTGGGCCACGGCCTCCACAAAGCTCCGGTCGATCTTGAGAATGTCGATCGGGAATCGTTGCAGGTAGCCGAGGGACGAGTACCCGGTGCCGAAGTCGTCGATCGCGAGACGCACGCCTAACGCCTTGAGCGCGGTGAGCTTGTCCAGCGTGGAATCCGAGCGCTGCATCAGCACGCTCTCGGTGATCTCCAGCGTGAGGGCAGCCGGCTCGAGCCTGGAGACGTGCAGCGCTTCGCGCACGTCGGCCAGCAGCGTCGACTCCACGAAGTGACGCCCCGAGAGGTTCACGCTCAGTTGCAGGTGCCGGGCCCGCCGTCGATCGCGACGCCAGACCTGCGCCTGTTCGCAGGCCATACTGAGCACCCGCCGTCCCACCGGAATGATGAGTCCCGTCTCTTCGGCCACTCCCACGAACATGGAGGGCGGCAGCGGCCCACGACGCGAATGCCTCCACCGCACCAGTGCCTCGGCACCGTAAATGTCGCCGCTGAGCAGGTGTACGATCGGCTGGTATTCGACCTCGATCTCGTTGGAGTCCACCGCCGTGCGGAGGTCGGCCTCCAGCTCGAGCCGATCAAGGAGCTGGGCATGCATCTCCGGCGCAAAGAGCGCATAGCGTCCCTTGTCCTGGCCCTTCGCGAAGTACATGGCCAGGTCGGCGTTCCGCAGCACCTCGTCCGGCGTGAGGTCGATCGTCACTTCGGCTAGACCGATGCTCACCCCCACGAAGACTTCGCGACCCTGGATCGTGAACGAGGCCCGCATCGAGCTGCTGATACGCTCGGCGATCTGGATCGCGTCATCCATGTCGTGGATGGCTTCCAGCAGGACCGCGAACTCGTCACCCCCCAGCCGGGCGATGGTATCGCCAGGGCGGACACAGGTCGCCAGCCGGCCGGCACAGGCGACGAGCAGCTCGTCGCCCGCGCCGTGGCCTAACGAATCGTTGACCTTCTTGAAATCGTCCAGGTCGAGGAAGAGCACGGCCGAGGGACGGCGTCCGCGCGGCGTGCGCGCGATGGCGTGGGCGACCCGGTTGAGAAACAGCGAGCGATTGGCGAGCCGCGTGAGTGAATCGTGGTAGGCCTGGTGCGTGAGGCGCGCCTCGAGGGTGCGGCGCTCCGAGATGTCGCGGGCGCTCACGACGATCCCGCCAATCGAGGGCTCGCTGCGCAAGTCGGTCGAGGTGTTTTCGGTCCAGACCCACCCATCGCCCCGCTTGACCCGCCACTCGGCGACCATGCTCTCCCCTTCGGCCGCGGCGTGAAGGAACCGGCCGAGCGACGTGGCATCTTCGGGGTGAATGAGCGATGCGAGGCTGCAACCTTCGATACTCGGTGTGCTCTCTCCGAACAGCTCGACCACGGAGGGGCTGGCGTAGCTGATGGCGCCCTCGATGGAGACAATCAGGGTCACGTCGCTCGACTGCTGGACCAGTGCCCGGAACCTGGCTTCGCTGGTGATCAGACCGTCGACTTCGGTTTGCACCGCCACCATGCGCCGGATCAGAGACGTGACCACGAGCGCAATGGAGAAGAAGGCGATCACACTCGGGAGGCCGAGCCGCGCGCCGTCGACTGCGAACACGCTGCAGGCTCCGACGATAATGATCGCCGGCACCAAGCCTCTGGGCGCGCGCAAGCTTGCGCCGCCGTGTCGCGGCGAGGTTTTGGTCGTGGCGGGCATACGAGCAACGACGCGTGTGACGGCGGGCTCGTCACTCCACGTGATCCGGTTAACTTCGGCCTTCTTTCGGGATATATTCCGAGCCCACATGGCACACGAGATTACGACTCCGTCCGAGCTCCCTGAGGAAGGGCCTGTCGAGCTCTCCCTTCGGCCGCAGCGGCTCTCGGAGTTCATCGGGCAGAGCAAGGTGAAGGAGAGCCTCAGGATCTATGTGGAGGCGGCGCTGGCTCGCCGGGAAGCGCTCGATCACACCCTTTTCTTCGGACCGCCGGGGCTTGGCAAGACGACGCTGGGCGAGCTCATCGCCCGCGAACTGGGGGTGAACATCCGCACCACATCGGGACCCGCCCTGGAGAAGTCCGGGGACCTCGTCAGCATGCTGACCAACCTGCGGCCCGGCGACATCCTGTTCATCGACGAGATTCACCGACTCCGGCCGGTGATCGAGGAGTTTCTCTACCCGGCAATGGAGGACTACCGGATCGACATCCGGTTGTCGGAGGGTCCCAAGGCGCAGACGATCACCATGCCGATCGAGCGCTTCACGCTGATCGGGGCGACGACGCGGCAGGGCATGCTCACACCGCCGATGCGCGCGCGGTTCGGGATCGTGCAGCGGCTGAACTACTACCCGACCGAAGATCTGGAGCTGATCGTCCGCCGAACGGCCGATGTACTGAAGGTCGAGGTGGAGGACGCGGGAGTCCGGGAGATCGCCAAGCGCTCCCGCGGCACGCCGCGCATCGCCAACCGGCTCCTGCGCCGCATTCGTGACTTTGCCCAGGTGCGCGCCAGCGGTCGCATCACCCACGAGGTGGCCAACGACGCCTTGCAGCTGCTGGACGTGGATCAGTTCGGCCTCGACGACATGGACGCGCGGATTTTGCGGGCGATCATCGAGAAGTTCGACGGCGGACCGGTAGGCGTGGGTTCGATCGCCGCGGCAGTCGCAGAAGATCCGGGGACGATCGAGGAAGTCTACGAGCCGTTCCTGGTGCAGAACGGGTTCCTGCATCGAACTCCACGGGGGCGCGTGGCCGCGCCGATCGCCTACAAGCACTTCGGTTACACGGCTCCGGGGGAGAATGGGGAGCAGGGACGACTTCTCTAACGGGGACACGGGCAACGGGTACGCGCAGGCCGCCTCGATCAAACACGGCTGCCTACTGGTCGTCCTGCTGCCCCGTGCCCCCGCTCACCAGTTACCCGTTTGCACACCTCAGCTTTCGACTTCCAGCTCCCCGCCAACCGCATCGCGCAGGAGCCTAACGAGCGGCGGGACGCAAGCCGCCTGATGATCGTCGACCGCCGCACCGGCCGCATCCGACATGGCCGCTTTCGCGATCTGCTGGAGTTGATCCCGTCAGGGGACGCCCTCGTCACCAACACGTCGCGGGTCATGCGGGCGCGGCTGCTTGGTTCTCGTGATTCTGGCCGCCCCGCCGAGGTCCTGCTTCTGCGCGAGCTGAGCGACGGTCGCTGGGAAGCAATGGTGCATCCGGGGGGCAAGCTGCGCCCGGGACGACGCGTGCACATTGCTCCCGGGTTCGACGTCATCATCGAGGAGATCACAGCGCGTCGCACGCGTGTCGTCTCCATCCAATCGGAGCTCCCCGTGGCCGACGCCATCGAAGCGCATGGCCATGTCCCGCTCCCCCCGTACATTGCGCGCGCCGACCGGCGCGATGACGCGGAGCGGTACCAGACGGTCTACGCGCGCGAAACCGGGTCGGTCGCTGCGCCTACAGCAGGATTGCACTTCACCCCCGACCTCCTGGCGGACCTGCAGACGAACGGTGTCCGCATCGTCGAAGTCCTGCTGCACGTCGGCGCCGGGACGTTCAAGCCGGTCGAGGTGGAGGACCCGGCCGCTCACGTCATGCACGAGGAGTGGTGCAGCGTGCCACCTCAGGCCGCCGAGGCGATCGAGGCGACCAGGCGCCGCAGCGGACGGGTGTGGGCAGTCGGCACGACCTCGGTGCGCACGCTCGAGAGCATGGCGACGGGCCAGGGGCGCGTCCGGCCGGGCACCACGGAGACTCGTATCTTCATCCGGCCGCCGTACGATTGGAAGGTCGTCGACCACCTCATCACGAACTTCCATTTGCCGCGCTCAACGCTCATCATGCTCGTCGCCGCGTTCGCCGGGTACGATCTCACCATGGAGGCGTATCAGCTGGCGATCCGTGAGGAATACCGTTTCTACTCCTATGGCGATGCGATGGTCATCTTGTAGGCTCGCGCTGTTGGCCCTGAGCGGCTGCGTCACGACCAGCACCCGCGAGTTTCTGCCGTCACGTCAGAACCCGATCTACCGGCCGGACCAGGCGACCCCCGTGCTCGCCGAGTATCTGCGGCTCCAGTGTCCCGCCTTCCGACAAACCAACAAGCCGGACAGCGGCAACGTGCGGTTTCGCGTCACCGTCGATACCTCCGGCTTTGCCTCGCGCGCGGAGCTCACCCGCGGCAGTGGCGATAAGCTCGTGGATGAGATCTTTGGCACCGTGGCGGCGCAACTCATCTTCCCGCGCGACAGCGTGAGGCGCCGTTCGCGCTTCGAAACGGTCACCATGAACTTCCGGTGCGCGGGAGATTCCGCGTCGGTCCGCGTCCGGTGAAAGGCGCACCTAACGCATCTTGACACGCTTTGCCTTCAGGATCGACGCCACGGAGGGTGCGGCACGCGCGGCCCGGTTCACGACCCCGCGTGGCGTCGTGGACACGCCGGCGTTCATGCCCGTAGGAACACTGGCGACGGTGAAATCGCTCGATCCCGACGACCTCCGCGCGGCCGGCGCGCAGATGATCCTGTCCAACGCCTACCACCTGCACCTGCGCCCCGGCGACCAGCTCGTCCGCGACCTGGGCGGACTGCACGAATTCATGCAGTGGGATGGTCCGATCCTCACCGACTCCGGAGGCTTCCAGGTGTTCTCGC
>JBQTIW010000052.1:0-23280 GCA_052387735.1 Gemmatimonadaceae bacterium | reverse complement strand
AAAAACCGGTCGTTGTTGCAGCGGGTGCACACGGCGCTGATGGAGACCTTCTTCACGCCGGTCGCGCGGGCGTCCGAGGCGATGATCGCCCGCAGATCCACCGGCGTCGGGTGGTCGACGGATCGCCCGGTGACCGCGCGGAAGACGTCCGGGCTGACCTCGTAACAGCGGCCGCATATCCCCGGGCCGCAATGCACCATCAGGTCCGGCGGCCGTAGGCCAAGCGCGGCGAACCGGGCGATGGCGCGACGGGTGATCGCCCCAGCCGTGCCTTTCCAGCCGGAATGGAGAATTGCGGCCGCACCGCTCGGATGGGCAATGAATACCGGGATGCAGTCGGCCAGCGTCACGGCCATCGCGGTACTCGCCGCAGCGGCGAGATGACCGTCGGCGTCAGGAACCCGAAGCAGCCCGGACCAGCCCGGTCGATGCTCGACGACGTTGGTACCGTGAACCTGATGAGCAAAGACCAGACGCGCCGTTCGATCCCGCAGGGCCGCCGAGAGCTGCAGCCAGCGGCCGAACACTACGGAGGACGACTCAAGCGAGTCGAGCCCGAAGCTCCCGGCGTGCCGCGTCGTCGTGAACGCGAGCAGTCCCAACTCGGCGAACCCGGGCGCGGGTTCCGCCTGCGCGGGGTCCTCCAGCCAGGTCATCGCTAGCGGGCGGGGACCCGGGTGATGCGCGCGCCTAACGCATTGAGACGCTCGTCCACTCGCTCGTATCCGCGCTCGATCTGGCCGGCGTTGTTGATCGTGCTCGTCCCGTCGGCGCACAACGCGGCCAGCAGCATTGCCATCCCCGCGCGAATGTCCGGCGACTCCACCTTGGCCCCACGCAGCCGCGACGGCCCCGACACGATGGCGCGATGCGGATCGCACAGCACGATGCGTGCGCCCATCGAGATGAGCTTGTCGACAAAGAACATCCGCGACTCGAACATCTTCTCGAACATGAGGATCAGCCCGTCGCACTGCGTGGCCGTCACGATGGCGATCGACATGACGTCGGCGGGGAACGCGGGCCAGGGCTGGTCTTCCAGTTTTGGCACGTGGCCGCCCAGATCCTCCCGGATCCTTCTCGACTGCTGCGCGGGCACGATCAGATCCTCGCCTTCGACGCGGCAGCTGATCCCGAGTCGCTCGAACCCCATCAGGATCGACCGCAGGTGCTGGACGCCCGCACGGACGATCCGCAACTCCGAGCGGGTCACTGCCGCCAGGCCGATGAACGAACCGACCTCGATATGGTCGGGACCGATGCGATGCGTGGCGCCGTCAAGCGTCGGGACTCCCTGAATCGTCATCGTGTTCGTGCCAATGCCGGTGACGCGGGCGCCCAGCGCCACGAGGAAGTTTGCGAGATCCTGCACATGCGGTTCACTCGCCGCGTTGCGGAGCACCGTCGTTCCCTCGGCGGTGACGGCCGCCATCAGCGCATTCTCGGTGGCCGTGACGCTGGGCTCGTCGAGGAACACGTCAGCACCGCGCAGTTTGGTGGCGCGGAACTCATAGCGGTCACCGGCCGAGACGGTTGCCCCCAGCTGCTCGAACGCCAGGAAGTGCGTGTCGACACGCCGCCGCCCAATGACGTCGCCGCCGGGCGGCGGCAGCACCGCGTGTCCGCGACGGGCGAGCAGCGGCCCGGCCAGCAGGATCGACGCCCGGATCTTGGCGCAGAGCTCGGGATCGAGATCGTCGCTCCGCAGATCCCTGGCGCAGATCTCCAGCTCGTTGAGCTGGCGCCAATCCGCCGCTGCCCCAATGCTCCGCAGGATGTCGACCAGAGTCTCGGTGTCCCGAATGCGCGGCACGTTCCGTAGCACGACCGGCTGCTCGGTCAGCAACGCCGCCGCGAGAATGGGTAAGGCGGCGTTCTTGTTCCCGGCGGGCTCGATTGAACCCGAGAGTCTGTGTCCGCCTTCGACGATGTATTGAACAGGGGCCATGGGTGCGGTGGGAGGTCGCGAATAATGCGGGAGAGCCCGTCCGGTTCTCAAGCTGCTAGATTCCCGCGCAGATTCGTGAGGCTCACGCACACCGATCCCATGCTGCCTTCTTTTGCACTCCTCGTTGCCGCGCAGGATCCCGAGGCGACCCGCGTCATCCTCGAGCGTACCTGGCTCGACCAGGTGGCCATCATCGGTCAGAGCCTGGTGAGTCTCCTGGTGCTCATCCTGCTCGTTGCCGCGACCGTCGCCCTGCTCGCGCTCCGGCGCGCGCTGGACGAACTGACCCGACTCGTGCGTTCGACCTCGGCGGATGTGACCGGCGCCATCCACGACGCACGAATGGTGGTGGAGGAGCTGCGTACGCTGACCGGGCGTGTCCGGGGGACTGCCGACCTCGTTCGGACCGGCGTGCGGCGGGCCAAAGGGGCCCTGGACTCGGCGCGCCGCGCCCCGGAGCTGGACCGGAGCGACGAGGCGGACGAGCAAGGCATGGCGGGCGTCAATCGCGAGGAGCGGATGCGGCGGCGACGGCGACGGCGACGCGGCGGGGAGCGGCCGCGGCCGGAGGGCGGGGAGCAGCGCGAGAGGCCGGGCGACACCACGGAGTAACGTGGGTCCGGTCGTCATCCTCGCGGTCGCACTGGTGGGGATCTGCCTAACGCCGGACCCGGCGTGGGCATGGACGCCGGGGACCCACGCCTACCTGGGAGACGCCCTGCTCCGCTCGCTTCACTTGCTTCCCGGTAGCATGGCCGAGTTGCTGCACGCCTTCCCGTACGACTTTCTCTACGGGTCGATCGCCGCAGATACCAGTATCGCGAAGAAATACGCGGCCGCGGGCCGTCACTGCCATTCGTGGAAGGTCGGCCTGGAGATCCTCGAGCGCGCCCGCGACGAGCCCCTCCGCGCATTTTCGTTAGGGTACCTGGCCCATCTCGCCGCCGACGTCATCGCGCACAATTACTTCGTGCCGCGCCAGCTCACCGTCACGTCGAGCACGTCGGCGCTGGGTCACAGCTACTGGGAGAACCGCTTCGAGACGCACCTCGGGGAGGGCGCTTCCCGACGCGCGCGCGAGCTCATTCTGCTCGACCACTCCCGGGCCGACGCACACCTCGACCGGATTCTGAGCCCCACCATTTTCTCCACGCCGACGAACCGGCGGATCTTCCGTGGCATGGTCCGGGTGACCGACATGGAGTCGTGGCAACGGATCTTCCAACTGGCCTCAGAACACTCACGCTTCGATCTGGCCGACCCGCACGTCGGCGCCTACCTCGCGCGGTCGTTCAACTACATCATCGACCTGCTCCAGCGGATGGACGCGTCGGAACCGTTTGGGTTCGATCCGTCGGGGGAACAGCAACTGCGGTTCGCCAAACGGGTGCGCCGAGACACGCTGCGCCTGGCCGGCGAAGACGCGCTCCTCGCCGAGGCCGACCGACAGTTCGGGATGCCGCCGTCGGCGCTCGTCTTTGCCGAGCGCCTGACGCCGCCGCTATTCCGCAACGGCGCAGGAGAGAGTTAAGCCGACGCCCTCTGCTGGAGGAGCTGATTGACGCGCCGGGGATCCGCCCGTCCGCCGGACGCCTTCATCACCGCCCCCACGAGCACTCCGAGCAGCTTCTTCTCGCCGGCGATGAGTCGTCGCGCTTCATCGGGATGCGCCGTCCAGACGGCATCGATCCATTGGCCCAGCGCCGCATCGTCGCTGACCTGCAGGAGCCCCTCGCGCTCGGCGACGGCCTGGGCGGACCCTCCCTCTCGGGCCAGCACGTCGAACACGCGCTTGGCCGCGGTGCGACTCACCGTTCCTGCACGAATGAGGTCGAGCAGACGTGTCACTTCGGTGGCAGGCACGGGGAGCTCCGTGATCGAGAGCCGGGCGTTGTTGAGATATGCGAGCAACTCGCCCATCACCCAGCTCGCCGCCGTCTTTGCGTCCCCGTGCGTGCGCGCGATCGATTCGAAGTAATCGGCCATCGCGCGCGAGGCCGTGAGGACGCCGGCGTCGTACTCGCTCAGTGCGTATTCCCGCTGCAGGCGCTCCCCTCTTGCTGCCGGCAACTCCGGCAACGTCGCGCGTTGCTCCTCGATCCACGACGTCTCGAGGCGCAGGGGTGGCAGGTCGGGTTCTGGGAAGTAGCGATAGTCATGGCTTTCTTCCTTGGACCGCTGCGGCCGCACTTCGTTGCGGTTCGCGTCCCACAGCAGCGTCTGCGACACGACCCGCTCGCCGTTGTCGAGGGCCGCGGCCTGGCGCACAAACTCCACGTCAATCGCCCGCTCGACACTGGAGAACGAGTTCATGTTCTTGATCTCGGTCTTCGTACCTAACGTGACTGTGCCAGTCGGCCGGATGCTGACATTGGCGTCGACGCGGAGGCTGCCTTCCTCCATGTTGGCGTCGCTCACCTCGGCGTACTCGAGGATCGCCTTGAGTCGCAGCAGGTAGTCTCGGGCATCGGCGCTGGTGCGGATGTCCGGCTCGCTCACGATCTCGATCAGCGGAGTGCCGGCACGATTGAGGTCGATGGCCGACCACCCGGGATAGCGGTCGTGGATCGACTTGCCAGCATCTTCTTCCATGTGCACGCGGGTGATGCCGACCTGCAGCCCGCTGGCGACCGTGATGCTTCCACGCGTCGCCAGCGGCTGATCGAACTGCGAGATCTGGTAGCCCTTGGGGAGGTCAGGATAGAAGTAGTTCTTGCGCGCGAAGATCGACACCGGTTGAACGTCGCAGCCTAACGCCAGAGAAGCGCGAACGGCCAGCTCCACCGCGTGCTCGTTGAGGACCGGGAGGGCGCCAGGAAGACCGAGACAGACGGGACAGGTGTTCCGATTCGGTGCGTCGCCGAAGCTGGTGGAACAGCCACAGAAGATCTTGCTCGCCGTCTTGAGCTGCACGTGCACTTCGAGTCCCACGACCAGCTCGTACCGCTCGCGTGCGCCGCTCATCGACGCCCTCGCTCCAGCGCGTACGCCACCGTGAGCATGCGCCGCTCGTCGAAATGCGGCGCGATCAGCTGCGCGCCAATCGGCAGCCCGTCGATGGTGCCGACGGGAATCGACATGGCAGGGATACCGGCGAGGTTGGCGGTGACGGTGAAGATGTCGCTGAGGTACATCTCGTACGGATCGCTCACCGCACCGATCGGAAACGCGGGGGTCGGGGTCGTGGGCGTCAGCAGGACGTGAACGCCGCCGGCGAACACTCTGGCGAAGTCGCCGGCGATCAGCCGGCGCACCTGCATCGCCTTGCGATAGTACGCATCGTAGTATCCGGCCGACAACACGTAGGTGCCTAACAGAATCCGCCGCGTCACCTCTGGGCCAAACCCGCGGGAGCGCGTGGCCTCGTACATCCCACGAAGGCCGTCGCCGGGGTTCCGGTTGCCGTACCTCACACCATCAAAGCGCGACAGGTTGGACGACGCCTCGGCGGGCGCCAGAATATAGTAGGTGGGGATCGCCAACTCGCTGTGCGGCAGCGAGACGTCGCGGACCTCGGCGCCGGCCGCGCGCAACGACGCCAGGGCCTCGTCACAGTGCGCGGTGATTCGTGGATCGAGATTGTCGGGGAAGTACTCGCGGGGTCGGCCGATGACGACGCCCCGCAACGGCACGTCCGCCGCATCGCGAAACAGCGGGACGGGAGTGACCGCGCTGGTGGCGTCGAGCGGATCGTGGCCGGCGATCACCTGGAGGCCGAGTGCCGCATCGCCCACCGACGCGCCAAACACGCCGATATGATCCAGCGACGAGGCGAAGGCGACGAGTCCGTAGCGGCTCACGCGCCCGTACGTCGGCTTGATGCCGACCACGCCGCAGAAGGCTGCCGGCTGGCGCACCGAGCCGCCGGTCTCCGAGCCCAGGGCGATCCGGCAGAGCCCGGCCGCCACTGCAGCGGCCGAACCGCCTGAGGACCCGCCCGGCACGCGCGAGGGATCTCGCGGGTTGCGCGTGGGACCGAACGCGCTGTGCTCCGTGGAGGACCCCATGGCGAACTCGTCGAGATTGGTCTTGCCGAGGATCACCGCACCGGCCGCGCGCAGGCGTCGCACGGCCGTGGCCTCGAACGGGCTCACGTATCCCTCGAGAATGCGCGAACCGCAGCTCGTCGGCAGGCGCGCTGTCGCGATGTTGTCCTTGATGGCAATGGGCACACCGGCGAGAGGGCCGGGTGCCTGCGAGGCGCCAACGGCGCGATCGATGGCCCGGCCCTCCGCGCGCGACCACGCTTGGTCGACGCCAAGCAGGATGTTGAGGCCATCGCGCCCCGCCCCGATCGAAGAGGCACGCGCAAAGGCCCAGTCGATCACCGCGAGCGCCGACAGGTCTCCGGCGCTCACGCGCTGATGGATCGTATTGGCATCGAGCTCGTACAGCGCCTCGCTCACGTCGCCGCGTCCTCGTGCGCATCGAGGCGCGGAACGAGGAAGAACCCGTCACGCGTTTCGGGGGCGATGGCCTCCCGCGAGATGACCAGCGGATCCGGTGCGACCGAATCCGGGCGCAGGAGTCGACTCTCGCCCGGCGGACCCGCCATCGGCTCCACCCCGTCCGTGGGAACGGCGGCGAGCACTTCCATGTGACCGAGGATCCCTGAGAGTTCCTTCGCGAGGTGCGGCACGCGGTCGGGCTCGAGCCCGAGCCGCGCGAGGTTCGCGACGTGCCTGACATCGTGCTCGCTGATGGACATCAATCCACGCCCCGGGTGAGTCCGGCATGCGCCACGACCAGCCGCTTGCGGCCGATGGACTCGTCGTCGAAGTCGATCGTGACCTTGGCATCGCGACCGCTGCCGGAAACGTCGGCGATGGTGCCGCCACCAAACCGTCCATGCCGCACGCGTTCGCCGCGCACGAAACTGGGACGGTCCTGGGATTCGTCTTCTTCGCTGGTCGGGCCGATCCGGAATCGCGGCACCGGCATTCCGGGGCGTCGGGCCGATGGGGAGGCGCGTGGTCCCTGATCGGTGTCGTCGCCCAAGCCGCCGAAGCGACTCCACGACAGTTCGCTCTCAGACGAACGACCCGAGCCCCGCAGCTTGACCGTCGAGCGCGTGTTCAGGAGAGCGGCAGGGATCTCCCTGAGGAAGTTCGACGCCATCGACGGCATGAACTCGCCGTTCCGACGGCGCCCCTTTGCATGCGTGATGAACAGCGTGTCCTCGGCGCGGGTGATGCCGACGTAGAAGAGGCGGCGCTCTTCTTCGAGCGCCGACGGCGTCTCGCGAGATCGCGCCAGAGGAAAGAGTCCCTCCTCGAGCCCCGTGACAAACACCACCGGAAACTCCAGCCCCTTCGCGTTATGCAAGGTCATCAGCGTCACGGCGTCGGCCGCGCTGTCGAGCGCATCGACGCCGGCGACGAGCGAGGCGCGCTGCAGAAAGTGGTCGAGTGGTGTGAGGCCGACCTCTCCACCCTCGTCGATCACCGTTTCAGCGGCGCCGGTGATGAGCTCGCGCACGTTCTCGATTCGCTCCTGGCCTTCCGGCCCTTCGGCCCGCAGATGGTCGATGTACCGCACGCCCTCGATCACCTCTCGAAGGACCGCGTCCACCGACGCGTCGCGCGCCGTTTCCCGCAGGCGCCGTATGAGCACTGCGAACGCTTCCAGCGCGCTGCGGGCGGCTGGCCGAAAGGGACCGACGGTTGCCGGATCGGTCGCCATCTCCAGCATGGGACGCCGAGCGGCGTAGGCGGCCGCGCCTAACGCTTCGACCGTGGTATCGCCCACGCCCCGCCGCGGCACGGCGACGGCACGACGAAATGCCTCGTCATCGGCGGGATTGGCAATGAGCTTGAGGTACGCCATCAGATCCCGGATCTCGCGCCGATCGTAGAACCGCACAGCCCCGACCAGCCGGTACGGCATCGCCTGACGCCGCAGCGCCTCTTCCATCGCCCGGCTTTGCGCGTTCGTGCGATACAGGATGGCGAAATCGCGCAGTGGGCGACCGCGTGACGCATACCGCCGCGCCTGGATTTCCGAGATGACGAAGTCGGCTTCATCGCGGTCGTCGAGCGCAGCGACCGAGGTCACTGCGTCACCGGCGGGTCGCGTGGTGCGAAGAGTCTTGCCGCGGCGCTCGGTGTTCGCGCTGATCGCGGCGTTGGCCACGGCGAGAATCTCCGGCGTCGAGCGGTAGTTCTCCTCGAGCCGCACCACACGGGCGTTGGGAAAATCGTGTTCGAAGTCGAGAATGTTCCGGATGTCCGCGCCCCGCCAACCGTAGATCGACTGCTCGTCATCACCAACGACCCCGCGATTCCGCTGCTTGCCCGTCACCCGCACCGCGAATTGATACTGCGCACGGTTGGTGTCCTGGTACTCGTCAATGAGAACGTGGCGAAATCGATCCTGGAACTGTGCACGCACGCGTTCGTGCTTGGAGAGCAGTTCCACTGGTAAGGTCAGCAGGTCGTCGAAACTCACCGCATTGGCCAGCCGCATCGCCGGCTCGAGGTCGCGGTATACCATCGCCACGTCTGTCGAGAACGGATCCAGCGCCCGCGCCGCGAACTCGTCAGGCGCCAGTAGTGCGTTCCTGGCATCGGAGATCGCCGCGGAAACGGCCTGCGGCGGCCGCTCTTTGGCCGAGATGCGCAGCCGTTCCATCACACGCTTGATCGCGCCGAGGGTATCATCCTCGTCGTAGATCGTGAAGCTGGGCGTGCGACCGACCAGGGCCGCGTTCGCGCGCACCATCCGCGCGCCGATCGCGTGGAACGTGCCGCACCACATGCCGGCGGGCTCCTTCGACAGCAAGCGGCCGATCCGTGAGCGCATCTCATTGGCCGCCTTGTTCGTGAAGGTCACCGCGAGGATCGACCCTGGATGCACTCCATGCGCCTGAATCAGGTGCGCGATACGTGTCGTGAGCACCCGCGTTTTTCCCGAGCCGGCACCCGCCAGCACGAGCAGTGCGCCCTCCCTGTGGAGCACGGCTTCCCGTTGCGCCGGGTTGAGTCCATCGAGGTAGGAACGTTCCCGGATCGGTGCTGCAGTCATGCGCGGAAAGTAATCTGGAACGTCGCGCCGCGATCTGTCGGAAGCAGCAAGATGGTTCCGCCGTGCGATTCGGTGACGATGCGTCGCGTCAGCGCCAGCCCGATGCCCCAGCCACCCTGCTTGGTCGAGAAGCCGGCGTCGAACACCTTGCGTCGGAGTTCGCGCGGCACACCGGGTCCATCGTCGGCCACCACGACGCGCGCGGCCTCGGGCGTGCGTTCGACCGTAACCTGCACTCGCCCTCCCCGGCCGGCGAGCGCATCGATGGCGTTCTTGATGAGAGCTTCGAGGGCCCACTCCAGCAGCACGGGATCACCAGGAATCGTTGCCCCACCCTCGTCGAGCTTGGTCTCGATCGCCACGCTGTGCGCCAACGACGGAACCCGGGCGCGGAAGTAGTTGGCGACCTGCTCGGCGAGACGCGCGAGATCCACCGGCTCGCGATGTGGCGGACGGCCGATCCGCTCGAACCGATGCGCCACGCGCCCCAAGCGCTCGAGATCGCCCGACATGTGATCGAGGGCCCGTCCGGTGAGACCGTCGCTCTCGCGCTCGCGCAACAGCTCGATCCACCCCGCAAGGGATGACAGCGGCGTGCCGAGTTGGTGCGCGGACTCGCGTGCCATTCCGGCCCACACGCGCTCCCGATCCGCATGTGCGCGCGCCCGGAACGCGTAGAGCGCAGCGAGGAGGATCAGTGCGAGAAAGGCGGCCTGCAGCAACGGGACGACGCGGAGCTCCTTGACGAGCGGGGTATGACCAAAGTGCAGCACGCCGATGCCGGGAAGAATCACCGGCTCGTTCTCCGCATCGAGTTGCGCTGCGTATTGTTTGAGCCGCGCATGGTCGGTGCTGTCGAACGGAGTGTTCGCGCTCGCATCCGGCTCACCGCGCACATCGGTGATCACGAGCGGAACGCCCGACTCGCGAATGTGCTGCAGCAGGTCGAACAGCGCCGCCGTCTGGTCGGACGACGTGTCGCTGATCGCGCGATAGACGCGGGCGTACATCCGTCCCTCGCGCTCCGCCTCCCGTCGCAAACTCGAGACGACACGCTGCGTGTACAGGACGTACGACCCCAGCACGAGCGCCACCACGACGGCGATGCCCACCGTGGCGCGCTGACGCACGGCTACCTCAGGACGTCGGTGCCGAGGTACGAACGCAACTCGTCAGGCACCTGCACACTGCCATCGGGCTGCTGGTAGTGCTCGATGATGCAGGCGATGACGCGAGGAAAGGCGAGTCCGGACCCGTTGAGGGTGTGGATGAACCGTGGCTTCTCTCCGGGCGCGGGACGGTAGCGAATGTTCGCGCGGCGCGCCTGGTAGTCGGTGAAGGTGCTGCACGACGACACCTCGAGCCACTTCCCGACTCCTGGGGCCCAGGCCTCGAGGTCCCAGGTCTTCGCACTGCTGTTGCCCGTATCACCCGCGGCCAGCAGCACCCGACGGTAGGGCAGGCCCAGACGTTCGAGCAGCACCTCGGCATGCCGTGTCAGGCGTTCATGCTCGTCAGGCGACTGCTCGGGCGTCGTGTACCGCACAATCTCGACCTTGTCGAACTGGTGAAGCCGGAGGAGTCCGCGAGTATCCTTCCCCGCGGCGCCCGCTTCGCGACGGAAGCACGGCGTGTACGCCACGAAGCCTCGAGGCAGCACGCTCGGGTCGAGCGTTTCATCGCGGTACAGGTTCGTGACCGGGACCTCCGCAGTCGGGACCAGGAAGAGGTCCTCATCGCGAACGGCGTACATGTCGTCTTCGAACTTCGGGAGCTGGCCCGTCCCGATCATCGTCTGCCGGTTCACCACCACGGGCACCCACACTTCCTCGTATCCGTGCTCGCCCGCGTGCACGTCGATGAAGAAGTTCATGAGCGCCCTCGTCAGGCGCGCACCCAGCCCGCGGAACACGACGAACCCCGAGCCCGAGATCCTGGCACCGCGCTCGAGATCCAGAAGGCCCAGGGCAGTCGCGATCTCCCAGTGCGGCTTGCAGCCGGCGGCATCTCGTGGTGTGCCCCACGACTTCTCGACACGGTTCGCGGCCTCGTCGCCCGACGGCACACCGTCGAGCGGGATGTTCGGCAGCTCGAGCAGGATCCCGTGCAGCTCCGCCTCCGAGCCGGCAA
Organism: Gemmatimonadaceae bacterium; assembly: GCA_052387735.1. GTDB lineage: Bacteria > Gemmatimonadota > Gemmatimonadetes > Gemmatimonadales > Gemmatimonadaceae > RBC101. The sequence goes on along the minus strand of JBQTIW010000052.1, from coordinate 12,179 downwards.
GCTCGGACTCCATCCGCGCGATCTCCTCGCCTAACGCGCGTCCGGCGGCAATCAGCTCGTTGGCATCCTCTTTGTTCTTCTTGCGCCGCGCGACTTCCTGGCTGTTCTGGTTGCGCGCTGCCTTGCGCTCCTCGACCGCCTGGATCATCGCCCGTCGCTCGACATCGAGGGCAATCCCCCGGTCGATGAGACCGGCGAGGGCATCCAGCTTGCCGCGACGCTGCATCCCGCTCCGCAACTGATCGACCTGGTCGCGGAGCACTCGGAAGTCATGCATGGGTCAGTCTTTGGGGACGCCTGGCTGGAACGACCGGAATCCGCAATTCGGGTTGCGAACGGTCCTGAAGTAGATCTGACGCGTCGTCGTGTTCACGCTGTCCACGACAATCTTGGCGTAGAGGATGGACGCTAGCGAGAACTGGCAGGCGTCGCTCACGACTTCCAGCACAACGGGCTGCCCAGCGGACACCACGACCAGCGAGTCGCGCTTGTAGCCGGACTGGGGAGCTTTGGTCAGGGCGTCGAACGACGAACTCGGCGTCAGCAGCCCAACCTGCTGCGTTGCCGAAATGCCGCCGAAGCTCTGTCGGGTCGCGCTGATCAATCGGGCAGGGATCACCCGCACCTTGTTGTCCGCGGTGAGATCGAACGCCACATCGAACGCGATGTCGGGTTGCACCCTGACGATCGCGCCGGTCCCCGCGTTGAAGCCGGCCGGGTAGGACGGCGGAGTGCCCGTCATAGCGAACGCAACCAAGGTGTCCGTAGCAGTCGCGACGGTTGCCCTCAGTCCGAATGGATCGTCGCACCCTGTGGCCCCGCCTACGGCGGTCGCCATGAAGAAGAGAGCAACGGCCCGGTGCCGCTTCTTGAGTCCTGACAACGAGTTCCTGCGCATCATGTGTCGTGGTGGAACACTACCGACCCCGGCATACGAGTTCAAGCGAGCGCTCTCGCTTCTCCCCTCCCCACCACCCACCCAGACCGTTATGCTTGGACCCACAATGCATAGTGCCCGGTTGCCCACGATCCGAGAGCTCGTCGCCACGCTCGCCCAACGTGATGGTGTCGAAGCCGTGGTCCTGCTCGGCCGGGACGGGTTGGTGATCGACGGACGAACCCGTCCGGGGCTCGACCTCGAACAGCTCGCCGCCCACGTGCCTCCCCTGGCGACGGCCGCCGACGAGCTCAGCGCCACGGGGGCACGCGGGAGCCTGGTCACCGCGATCCTCGAGTACGAACGTGGCTACGCGATTGTCACCACCCTATCCCCCGAAGCCGTCCTCCTTGTCCTCGTACACCAAAATGCAAACCTCGGTGCGCTGATCGCGGATCTCCGGCGGCACCGCGGGAACATTGCGTCGATCGTGTGACCCTGGCCCCAGAGATAGGCTCCGTCGTCACGCCGCGCACGGGCGCGGCCCGGGGCGATGGGACGACGGTAAGGGGGGAATGACGGAGTCCCGAATGAGCAGCCTGTGGATCGTGGTTCTCGCGGGAGGCGTGGGGTCGCGGTTCTGGCCCCTCAGCACGCCTGCTCGGCCCAAACAGCTGTTGCCGCTGGTGAACGACACCCCGCTGCTCCGGGACACGCTCGATCGTCTCGCTCCGCTTGCGCCGGCAGCACGCACGCTGATTCTCACCAATGCGTCGCTCGTCCCGGCCATTCGCGCGCTGGCACCGGAGGTTCCATTCGACAACGTCATCGCCGAACCCAAGCCCGCGGGCACCGCGGCAGCACTCACCTGGGCGGCGGTCGAAATTGCGAAACGCGACCCTGATGGCACAATGGTCAGCGTGCACGCCGACTGGTCGATCGGCGATGCGGACGGGTTCCGTCGCGCGCTGCGTCGCGGCGCCGAACTGGCCGAACGCCACCGTGCGCTGCTCACGGTTGGCGTGGTGCCGACGCGTCCTGACCCGGGCTTCGGCTACATCTCTCCTGGGGCACAGGTGGACGCCGAGGCGCGCCGCGTGGAGCGCTTCGTCGAAAAACCCGATCGCGAGCGCGCAGAATCGATGGTGCGCGAGGGATACCTCTGGAACTCCGGGATCTTCGTCTGGCGCGCCGCGGATTTCCTCGATGAAGTGCGCCGCCACACGCCGGAAGTCGCACCTGCACTCGCCAGCGCGGGAGGGGACATCGATGCGTTCTTCGCCACTGTGCGCTCCCTGTCCGTGGATGTGGGGGTGCTGGAGCGCAGCACCCGCGTGCTGGTGATTCCAGGAGCCTTCAGCTGGGATGACGTCGGGACCTGGGCCGCGCTCCAACGCGTTCGCACGCTCGACGCCAGCGGCAACGCTGCTGTTGGGTCGGTCTGGCCCGTTGCGGCCGAAGGCAACGTCGTGCACGCGGAAGGAGGAGACGTGGTGCTCTACGGGGTGTCCGATCTGGTCGTCGTCTCGCGCCCCGGGCTGACGCTCGTCACGACGATGAGCCGGGCTGCCGATCTCAAGGCCCTGATCGACGAGATTCCTCCGGACGTGCGCGACCGGCCATGAATACGCTGTACCTGTACGACGACGCCGCGGCTCGTCGTTTCGAGCCCTTCAGCCTGACGCGGCCGGCTGGTGAGCTTCGCGCCGGTGCCGAGCTGATTCGCGACCGGTGGGAACGGGCGTTAGGCGGCAACGTCGCCGGTCATCTGACGGCGCCCCATCTGCGCGATTTCGCCGAACTCGAGGCGCCGCCCTGCCTGACGAGCGGCACGCTCCCCGCCGGCGCCATTGTGGTGAATGCCCGATGCGCGCCGACGCTGGGTGCCACGCACGCGGCAGGCGTGTGGCGCTGCGGCGGCTTCGTGGCCGCGGTGCGCCTGGCCCGCACCGTCGATGTGGAGGCCTTCGCCGACGGCTCGATCACCCTCGATCAACTCCCCGCCGGCTCCACAGCGATCCTCGACGTCACCGGATGGTGGATCGATCATGTGTGGGACCTGGTGCGCCATCTGCCGGCGATGTTGGCAGCGGATATCGCGGCGCTGGCACCGACCGTCACGCGCGGCACTCAGACGGGTCTCACGACCATCGGCACCCACGAGGTGGTCGTCGAGAAAGACGTCGTGGTGGATCCCTTCGTGGTTTTTGATGTGAGCGCGGGTTCGGTACTGCTTCGAGAGCGAGCCCACGTCGCGACGTTCAGTCGCATCGTCGGCCCGTGCGTCATTGGGCGCGACACGCAGGTCGCCGGGGGCAAGGTGGCCGCGTCATCGATCGGTGAGGCATGCCGCGTCCACGGTGAGCTGAGCAACTCCATCTTCCTCGGCCACGCCAACAAGGCGCACGATGGATTCGTCGGACATTCGCTCCTTGGCCGCTGGACGAATCTTGGCGCGGCCACCGTCACGAGCAATCTCAAGAACACCTATGGACCTGTGCATCTCGGGACGCCCCTGGGGGACGCAGACACCGGGCTGCAGTTCCTGGGTACCTTGCTGGGTGATCATGCGAAAACGGCGATCGGGACGCGGTTGATGACAGGCACGGTGATCGGTGCTGGGGCGAACCTGGTGAGCGACGTGATGCCGCCCAAGGTCGTCGTGCCGTTCGCGTGGGGCACGGGTGGGTACCGCCTGGACAAGTTTCTCGAAGTGGCGGCGCGGGTCATGGCCCGGCGAGGCGTCACGTTAGGCGAGCAGGAGCGAGCGCATCTCACACGCGTGTATCACGCACGCTGGACGGTCGGCGGATGAACGTCACCATTCTCGGGACGGGGAGTCGGGGGAACGCGGTGGTGGTCGAATGCGATGGCGACCACGTCCTGATCGACGCCGGGTTTCCCGCGCGCAACCTGGTGAGGCGCCTGCGCGCGGCCGACGTTGCTCCCGAATCCGTGTCCGCCCTGATTCTCACGCACGCGCACGGTGACCACGCCGAGGGCGCGCACGTAGCGGCGCGGCGGTACGGGTGGACGGTGTATGCCACCCCCGGAACGATCGCAGCAATTCCCGAGCTGGCCGCGGTCACCCCGGTGCCCATCTCCACGCGCGAGTCGCTTCACCTCGACACCATGTCCGTGGGCAGTGTGCGCATTCCGCACGATTGCGCGGAGCCGGTGGCCCTGGTGGTGGAGAGCCGCTCGTCAGGCGCCCGGTGCGGTGTGGCGTACGACATCGGCCACGTGCCTGCGAGCCTGGAGCGGGCGCTCTCCGAGCTGGACGCGCTCGTGCTGGAGAGCAATCACGACGTGCAGATGCTGCGCTATGGCCCGTATCCACGCTCCGTACAGAACCGGATTACGGGTGGGCGCGGTCACCTGAGCAATGTCGCCGCGGCGCACCTGGCGCGCGTGATCGCCCACCGGGGACTGCGGCATCTCGTGCTGGCGCACCTCAGTGAGCACAACAACACCGCAGACATGGCCCGCACCACGATGCAACGCGCGCTACGCGCTTCGTCGTTCCGCGGCAAGCTGAGTGTGGCAGCTCAGGATGCGATCACGCACTTCACGGTCGAGCATTCCCGGCGTGCGGAGCAGATGACCCTGTTCTAGTGCGTTCAGCCCGTGCTGGTGTGGGCAGCTTCGGCCAGCGGGTTTTTCCATGGCCGGCGCTCGAGGAGAAACGGCACCCGTGCATCATAGGTATGGTGCGCCCGGACGAAGCCCTCCCCGGCCTCCCGCACGCGCTGCCTCCGGGCCGCATCCGGCACGAGCTCGCGGATCCGCTCCACGCAGTGTGCGCGATCGCGGTACCAGAAACAGTGCGCGTCGTTGCGCAGCAGCGCGTCCAGACCCGGTGCCCAGGGTCCCAGGTACAGTCCGCCGGCGAGCATCACCATCCACATGCGGTCCGAGGCATAGGTCGTCGCACCGGACGCGCGAGACGGCAGGATGCCTAACGTGAAGTCGGCGCTGGAGCACGCGGCCGCAAACCCCCGGCCAGCCACCGCTCCCCCACTCCATTGGAGCTCCCGTCGCCATGGTTCCCACCCCGGGCCATACACCCGCGTGTCCACCGCGGCCGCGACCTCGCGCAGGAACTCGGCGCGGGACGGGTCGTACCCCCCGCCAATGAACGCCACTGTCGCGCGCTGCTGCGGAGAGGGCGTCACTGGAATGATCTCCGCGGCTCCCGCCGCGGGGAGAAACTCGGCGGGGCGTCCATGCGCCCGCCATTCCTCCACGAAGCCAGTGATGTAGAAGACGTCCGCCAGCCGCCCCACGTTCGCGATGTGCGCGATGTCCGGCCGGTCGAGGTCCCGATGCCACTGGGGGTCGTGATACCACATCGCGTTCGGCACGCCGGTCGTCAGGGCCCGCACCGTCTCGAGATCGAGGCGCAGGCACTTGGACAGGACGATGAACTCCGGACGAAAGCGACGCGCCGCGCGCAGCACGCGTGCCTGCGTGAGTCGGCGTCCGAACAGGCGCGCGGAACTCCGGTCATCGAACAACTGCGTCCGGTGCCCCGCGCGCTCCAGCGCGCGCTGGAGCGCGGCTTCCATCCGCCACGGATTTCGGGCACCCACGAGGAACACGCGCATCGACGGTGCCGACCAGTGAAGGGACCGGAGCAATGTCGTGCCGACGGGTGAGAAAAACGAGCCCGCCCGCGCGTTTGTTCAGGTGCCATGTCCCGACCAGCCGCCCTCTCGCTTCGAGGCCCCCCCACGCGCAGCCGCGCCGCGAACGGTGGCGCGTCCCGGGCGGTCGCGGTCACCAGCGGCGGTATCGCCCGGCCTGTCTCGCACCAGCGAGAGCGTCGGCCTAGCTTAGGGTGCATGCCACGCAGTGAGGAAGTCGGGCCGCCGTCCGAGGCCGGGGCCGACGACGAGCTGCTCTCGCAGCGGATCGAGGGCCTCGTGACGCGCTGGTCGGGCGCAATTCAGCGGGCCGGCCGGCAGTATGGACTCTCCCGCGCCGACCTCGACGAGGTGACGCAGGACGTGCGCCTGCGGCTGTGGAGGCTCCTCGAACGGGAGGGCCCGGCACCGGCGTCGGTCAACGCGACGTACGCGTATCGAGCGGCCACCTCCGCCGCCATCGACCTCGTGCGACGCGACCGGATCAGTCGCTCGGGCTCGATGATTGCCCTCGACGACGTTCCTCCGCCGAGCGCACCTAACGACACCGACCTCCTGCAGCGCCTCGCCGAAGCCCTGGAGCACCTGCAACGCTCCCGCCGGGTTGCCGTCCGGCTGCACCTCGACGGTCGCTCCCTGGGCGAGATCGCGCGGGTGCTGGGCTGGACCCCGGCGCAGGCCCGCAACCAGGTCTATCGCGGTCTCGGCGACCTCAGACGCGTACTCACGATGGAAGGAGAGCCCCGCCCATGATGACGCGAGACGACACGTCGCTCCGTGCGCTCTACGCACAGCTGCAGGCCGCCCGCCGGCACCGCGCCCCGGCACCATCCATCCCCGTCGAGACCGTCCAGGCGCTGGCGGATGGCAACTATCATGGCCCTGACCGGGAGGCACTGCTGGATCAGGTCCTCAGCGACGCCGGCATGCACGCCGAATTTGGGTTTTTTCTCGATCTGGCTCGGGACGCGCCGGCCCGCGCCGGCTTCCGCTTCCCGGCGCTCGTCAGGCCCTTCGCGTTGGCAGCATCGGTGGTGATCGTCATCGCGTTAGGCTCGCGCTTGCTGACCCGCGATCCGCTCGACGATCCGCTGCGCGGGACCGACACCGGCGTCGCGCTGGTCGTCCCGGGAGACGCCGTCAGAGCCGGTGCCGTGACCTTCACCTGGCGCGCACTGCCCGGAGCGGTGTCGTACGACCTCGACGTGGCCCGAGAGGACGGCGCAACCGTGGCCAATCACACAACCGCGGATACGACCGCTCGCCTCACCCTCGAGGCATCGGGCGACGCACCGTTTCGCTGGTGGGTCACGGCGCGCCGCGACGACGGAACGTCGCTCCGCTCGTCGGTGCGTCGATTGGACGTTCGGCCGCGCTAGCGCGCAACGGTCGTACCGACCCGTCGCCGACGAGCGTGACCGCGGCCCACACCGCTGGACTCTCACCGCGGGCAAGGGACTGACGCTTGGCCGCCGCCAGGGCGTCTCCGGCCGTCAGCCCCTCGTACATACCGCGATAGAAGCGCGTCATCAGGTCGATCAGCGAGTGGTCCCGGATCCGCCATTGCGTGACCGCAACCGCCTGCGCCCCCGCCTCCAGCACAGGCGCCACCAGGCCCTGCACCCCTTCTCCCGTGGCGACCATCCCGCCCACGGTGCGGCAGCCGGACAGCACCACGAGGTCCACGCCTAACGACATGGTGACGATGTCGTCGGCACCAAGGCGTCCGTCATCGTCCGACTGGCCGCTGAGGTAGATGGCGTTGTCGAGCAGCCCCCAGTCCTGCACCCGCGCGTGCGTCGCCAGGTGGATGGCTCCGACACCGCTCCACGTGGACGGCTGCAGCGCAGCGACCCGGGCGTGCTGCCGAAGCAACGACTCCCCCCGTCCACCGGCGGCACGGACCACGGCGTCCGCTTCGCGCGCGGACCCGGGAAGGCGCGGCAGTGCGTAACGGGAGTCGAAGACGGGATCGCCGAACGCGAGAACCCGCCCTCCCCTGTCCTGCCGTGTGTCCTGGCGTGTGGCGACGGCGAGCCGAGCCGAGGGCGCGAGGGTCACGACGAAGCGCTCCAGGAGGCGCTGTCCGTCCGGCAGCTCGAGCGCATCGAACGGGAGGCCATGGAGCGGGCCATCGGGAACAATGCGCAGGTGGTCGACCTCACCGGGCAGCGCGCGAAGGGCGGAATCGAGGAGGCGGGCGCCCAGGGAGCGCGCGAGTGCGCGGGAAGATGCACCACCTTCGAGCGCGGTGCTGAATCGCGCCAGGTCTCGCGACAGCGAATCGATGGGCTGCAGCCGGAACGCGCGCGCGCCCCCGCTCCAGATGGCAAAAACGGTTGTCGGTTCCCCACCCCGCCCCGTGACAAAGGTGATTACCCCCGTGGCTCGATCGAGCGCGCGACCGATGTCCGTCACATCGAGCACGCGCTCGTCCAGCGGGACCGGCGCGACGGCGCGCTGCGCCATCGTTTGCCGGCGCGACCGGCGAATCCACAGCCACCGCGCGCGCTCCGATTCCGCGATCCCGAACGCGCCGCCAAGGCGCTGTCCCTCCGCCAGCAGCGAGACGATCGTCGCGATCCCCAGGTCGGTATCGGTATCGTAGCGCAGACCGGTCAACAACCGGAGAACATCAGCGCGGTCTCCCGAACTGCCGCGCATGTGGTCGAGCGACGCGCTCCCGCGTGCAAACACGGACTCCGCTTCGGCAAACCTCCCCGAGCGCGCGTAGGCCTCCGCAATGCGCAAATCCGCATCGAGAATCAGATGCGCCGGATTGGGCCCGACGCCGCGCTTGAACTGCTGGAAGGCCGCCACCGCGCGTTCGTTGCCGCCGCGGCGCAGTTCCAGGAGTCCGCGGTAGTAGTGCTGGGAGCTGACGATGACGCCGCGGACTCCCCGGGCCGTGGCGATGGCCACGGCCGAATCGATCTGCCCCTCGGCGGCTGCGATCTGTCCCAGTTCGAGCAATCCGCCGGCCCGCTTGAGCTTGCTGACGGGAATCGCGTTAGGCGCACCCGCCGCCACGATCAGGGGTTCGAGCGCCGCATATCGCTGGACCGCCTCGACCACGCGTCCGGACAACATGAGCGCCTCCGCGCCAATCGTCCGCGCGGCGAGCTCGCCGGCGCGGTCCCGCATGCGCTGGAAGCTCCCCTCGGCCTCTCGCGCCACTCGCAGCCCCGACACCGCGTCACCAACGCGCAAGGCGGCCTGCGCGAGGTTGAGCCGCGCCCACGCGACCACCAGCGGATTGCCGGCACGCTCGCCATTGCCGATCGCCTGCTCCGCCCACCGGCGCCCCACCCCGAATTCCTGGCTGTAGGTCACCATGAGGTAGGCCATCCATTGCTGCGTCGCACCAAGGCCGTCGAAGTCCCGCGCGTCCAGCAGTAACCGCGCGGCTTCGCGAATCGGACCATCGGCCAGACCAATGCGCCCCTGCCCCTCGAGCACCGTCCCACGGGAAAGCAGGCAGCGGCCCAGGATCATGGAGTCACCCGCCGCGCGCGCGGATCGAATCCCCGCCGAGACGAGCGAATCGGCCATGTGAAGCGAGCTGCCTCGCAGCAGCGTTCCGTGCGCACAGAGGCGCTGGGCGCTCAGCGCCGAGCCTGGGGGGATCAGCACGGCCGCACGCTCCATGAGCGTTCTGGCCGAATCGGGTGAGCCCAGCCGCGCCGTGATGCCAGCCAGGGCACCTAACGCCTCACCCTGGCTTTTTGTGTCTCCCAGGCGACCAGCCACCACCGCCGCCCGATCGAGCACCGACCGCGCTTCAGCGGGCCGCCAGCGCGTGAGCAGGCTCTGGGCAAAGCCGATCATCGACTGCACGGTGATGTCGTCGACCCCGACATCGGTCGCGGGAATCAGCGACGCGAACACGGCATCGGATTCCCGGTACTTGTAGGTCCGACGCATGATCGTCGCCACGCCGAGCGCGGCGACTCTCCCCTTGCGGTCGGGCCCCATGGCGCGCCGCCACGTCGCCGCATACTGCGCCGCAGAATCACGACGAACGGCGACATGTGCCGCGGCGACACGCTCACGGGGATCATCCCCGGACGTCCGGACCTGGGGATGCAGCGGGACGAGCAGGAGGGCGGCTCGTCCGAGCACACTCGACAACGACATGCCGCCAATCGAGCACACGACATGCGGCCCGTCAACTCGGGATAGGCACCTGACAACAGCCGAACGGGGACCAGGCGACTCGCCCGATCCCCGCCCAATTGCATACTCCTGGCTCAGGTACTGGTCCATCGGCGCTCGGTCACCAGGTCAAGCCCTCCCGCTCGACCATTCCGCAACCAGCACTCAGCAACCAGCGTCAGTTTAGTACATCCCGCCCATGCCACCCGGCGCTGACGGAGCCGAGGGCTTGTCGTCCTTCTTCTCGACGACCAGCGCTTCGGTCGTGAGCAGAAGCCCCGCGATGGACGCCGCGTTCTGCAGCGCATAGCGCGTGACTTTCGTGGGATCGATCACGCCCGACTGCACGAGGTTCTCGTACGTGTCGGTCAGGGCGTTGTAGCCGAAGGCATCGTCCTTCGAGCCCCGCACTTTCTCCACGACGATCGAGCCTTCTCCGCCCGCGTTCTGGACGATCATGCGGATCGGCTCCTCGATTGCACGCCGGACAATGTCGACGCCGATCTGCTCGTCGCTGTCCTCGAACTTGAGACCCTTGAGGGCGCGCTGCGCGCGAATCAGCGCGACACCGCCGCCCGGCACGATGCCCTCTTCGACCGCGGCACGCGTTGCGTGCAGCGCATCTTCGACGCGCGCCTTCTTCTCCTTCATCTCGGCTTCAGTCGCCGCTCCAACGTTGATCACCGCGACGCCACCAGCGAGCTTGGCCAACCGCTCCTGCAGCTTCTCGCGATCATAGTCTGACGTGCTCTTGTCGATCGCCGCGCGGATCTCCTTGACCCGGCCCTGGATCTTGTCACTCTCGCCATCGCCATCGATGATCGTGGTGTTGTCCTTGTCGATCACAATGCGCTTGGCGCGACCGAGATCGTTGACGACCGCGTTCTCGAGCTTGAACCCAACCTCATCGGAGATCACCTGACCGTTGGTCAGAATCGCGATATCCTGCAACATTGCCTTGCGGCGATCCCCGAAGCCCGTCGCCTTGACGGAGGCGACCTTGAGCGTGCCGCGGAGCTAGTTCACGACCAGCGTCGCCAGCGCTTCGCCCTCGACGTCTTCGGCGATGATGAGCAGCGGGCGGCCCATCTGCGCGACCTTCTCCAGCACCGGGAGCAGGTCCTTCATGGCCGAGATCTTCTTGTCGTGGATGAGGATCACCGCATCCTCGAGCGCCGCTTCCATCTTGTCCGGATCGGTGACGAAATACGGCGAGATGTAGCCGCGATCGAACTGCATGCCATCGACCGTCTCGAGCGTCGTCTCGATGCCACGCGCCTCTTCGACCGTGAACACGCCATCCTTGCCGACCTACTCCATCGCGACCGCGATGAGGTCACCGATCTCCTTGTCGTTGTTGGCGGAGATCGACGCCACCTGCGCGATTTCCTTCTTGCCGGCGGTGGGGACCGAAATTCTCTTGAGCTCTTCGACCACGGCGTTGGTCGCCTTCTCGATGCCGCGCTTGAGCGACATCGGGTTGGCACCCGCCGTGACGTTGCGCAGGCCTTCGCGGAAGATCGCCTGCGCCAGGACCGTGGCGGTCGTCGTGCCGTCGCCGGCGACGTCGGAGGTCTTGGTCGCAACTTCCTTCACCATCTGCGCGCCCATGTTCTCGAGCGGATTGGCCAGCTCGACTTCCTTCGCGACGGTGACACCGTCCTTCGTCACGGTCGGCGCGCCAAACTTCTTGTCGATGACCACGTTCCGGCCCTTGGGGCCGAGTGTGACCCGCACCGCGTCGGCGAGTTGATCCACACCGCGCTTGAGTGCCGCGCGGGCTTCAACATCAAAATGGAGTTCCTTGGCAGCCATGTGGATATCCGTAGTTAGTTGATCACCGCGAGCACGTCGCTCTCGCGGAGGATGAGGTACTGCTCGCCTTCGACAGCGACTTCGGTGCCGGAGTACTTTCCATAGAGCACCTTGTCGCCCACCTTGCAGTCGAGCGGCACGCGCTTGCCGTCTTCGAAACGGCCCGGCCCGACGGCCACGATCTCACCCTGCTGCGGCTTTTCCTTCGCGGTGTCGGGGATGTACAGGCCACCGCGCATGGTCTCCGATTCTTCCAGCGCCTTCACCACCACACGATCGGCGAGCGGCGCGATTTTCGTCGCTGCGGCGTTCTTCGTCGCCATAGACGTCGTCCCTCCTTACAGAGCAGGCAAGTGTGTGAACTGGGCTTAGCACTCAATAGAGGTGAGTGCTAACGAGCGCGCAAGTTATCGGGGGAGGTCCCTGCAGTCAAGCGCTGCTGGCCGCGACCTCCAAATCGTAAGCGATTGGCATATCACGCTTTACAGCATAGCCAAAAAAGAATATGGATGCCACCAAACCTGGACCTACCGTCCGCCCGCTAGCAGCCCATAGGCTATACGCAGTCCCACCAGGGTCAGATGCGGCTCCACCCGGTCCACTGACTGACAAATCGGTGAGATCATTGCCGCCATTCCGCCCGTCGTCACGACGAGGGGCCGCCGCGGTGTCGGCCATTCAGCCTT
>JBQTIW010000051.1:0-2028 GCA_052387735.1 Gemmatimonadaceae bacterium | reverse complement strand
GCACTGTCACCTGCAATGCCGGCACAGGCGCCTTCAACGACCGCGGCGTCGCGTCAAACGGACGTCGCAACTCGCCAAACGGCTGCAGCTCAATAACCTGGCCCGCCGTGTGCCAGTCAGGGCCGGTCGTGCTTTCTCTTCGCGACCGTCGCTCCACGGCGAGGCATCGCCGCGTCGGCAGGGCCTCGGTCAGAGCTCGATGAAGCGAGCCCCTATATACGTCTAGATGCAGCATCACCCATTCTGCGCAAGCCTTTCTGGCAAGAAAGTCCTCGTCGTATGCACTGTGGGGGTCCAGCGGGGCTTTATATGCGGGAACGCACGTCACGTCGTTCGAGGCACGCCCGCCAACGAGATTCTGGCGACTTTGTTCAGATTCGCGTATGCGTTTTGGGGGGTCAGCGGGGCTTTATAAGTAGCCGATGCCTCCGAGATCTCTCTGATCCGGAACACGTGGCGGCGGGCGCCTCGACGTGGCGCAGCGGGACCGTGACCGTGGAAGGCAGAACAGGGTGCAGCAAGTGATGGAGTGCGGATGACCGTTCCATCGACAGCTCATGACCGACGAGAACTCCGGACCAGGTGGCAGGAGAAGGCGCGGGCTCGTACCGCAGCCCCGACGCGTACCGCTTCCCATCGCGACCGATGACGAAGCGGCCTTCGCAGAGGTGTATGCGCGCGAGTTCCCCCGATTTCTGCCGCTGGCACGGCGCGTCGTCGGGGAGTCGGCGAAAGACGCCATGCAGGAGACCTTCAGGCGCCTCCTGATGCGGGTCCGCAAGGACGGGATGCCCGACAAGCCTGCGTCCATGGTCTACGTGATCCTGCGAGGTGTGATGCACTCGATGGTGCGCAAGTGGGAGGCGGAAGACCGCCTGGTCGATATGTGGTGGCGCGACATCACCTCCAACGCTCCAACGTGGATGAGTCCAGCCGCGGAGCTCGAGCGCCGGGAGCTGATGAACACCCTCCACCCGCTGATCGCGGCCCTCCCGGCGCGCGAACGCGAACTGTGGGTGAAGGTCAACCAGGAGGCGCTTTCCTACAAGGCAGCTGCCTCTCAGGAGGGCATCGAGGCCGGCACGGCGCGGACGCTGGTCAGTCGCGCCAATCATCGCTTGCGTGAAGGCCTGCGCGCGGCCGGGTACGAGCGGAGGGGAACCGCATGAGCAGAGACCGCTGGTCGCGACGTCGCACGTCCAACGGGCTCGAGGACGCGCGCGGGGCCGAAGGGGAACACGTCGACGTGTCGGACGACATGCTGCTCATCACCGACTACCTCGCGAATGCGCTCGATCCCGCCGGCGTGCAGAAGGTCGAAGCTCGGCTCGGGAACGACCCCGCCTTCGCCGAGCTGGCGAATCCGCTGATTGAGCTGTGGGACGCATCAACCGCAGCGGCGCCGATGAGCCACGAGGAATTGCTGCAGTCCTGGCATGAGTTCCGGGACAGCGCCGGCATGCAGCCGCTCGCCACGCGTCGAGCGCTCGCGCCGAAGCCGGCGCACAGCGATCAACCCCGGTTCATGCCGCGCTGGGCGACCGCGTACAACGTGGCCGCCGTCGCCGCCATCATGGTGGTCGCGGTGTCCGAGGTGGCGATTCGGCTGCTCCCGGATTCGCGCCAGGCGGTGACCCACATCGTCGAGGGCGGGGCGAGCGGCCAACCCGTGACCCTGGCGAATGGGAGCCGTATCGGGCTCGGGCCGTCGTCGAGGCTCGTCTACACGGATCCCGCATCGACGCGGCACGGCATCGACGTGGATCTCCAGGGCACCGCTCTTTTTGCTCTGGCATCCGTGTCCGTGGGCGCCTACCGGGTGATCACGCCGGCGGCCGTCATCGAGGTGACCGGGACGACCTTCGAGGTCGACGCGAGGAATCCCGCCGAGACGCGCGTTCGGTTGATCGAAGGGAAGGTCCGTGTGTCGAGCCGCGCCACGACCGGCGGCGAGATCACGATGATGCCGGGAGAGACGGTGATCGCCGCGTGGGGCAAGGCGCCTCGCCGCGTCGAGTAGCGGCAGCC
>JBQTIW010000050.1:0-8399 GCA_052387735.1 Gemmatimonadaceae bacterium | reverse complement strand
AGCCAGTGCCGCCGGCCGCGCTTGTCGCGGAGAAAGAGATTCTTCGTCTGGATCCCCCGCGCCTCTGCCGGCACGAATCGATCCGCTTCTTCACAGGTATCGCCGATTCGATCACCCTCCCGTCTATACCTGTGAAGAAGCGGATCGATTCGTGCCGGCAGAGGCGCGGGGGATCCAGACGAAGAATCTCTTTCTCCGCGACAAGCGCGGCCGGCGGCACTGGCTCGTCGTGACGAATTGCGAGAAGAGCGTCGACATTCGCGCGTTAGGCGCCGCCCTTGGGGCCGGCCGACTCAGTTTTGGCTCTCCTGAGCGGCTCATGCGCTACCTCGGCGTTACACCGGGATCGGTCACGCTGCTCGCCCTTGTGCGCGACGAGGCGTGCGACGTCGAGCTCGTCATCGACGCGGACGTGTGGACCGGGGAGGCGCTCCGTTGCCATCCATTGACGAACGCGGCCACCCTGGTGCTCTCAAAGAGCGCTGTGGAGCAGTTTCTCGCCCTCGGCGGCCACGACCCAGTCGTCCTCTCGCTCGCGGAGATCTGACAGCGTCTGACCTCGGCCGAGCGTATTCGAGTGGTGCCGTCGGCATTGTGCACTCGGTATCCTGTTGTGTTCTCTCGATTTCCGGTCACCTTCCCCGCTGAAATGTTCGCTTACCTTGTGCGTGCGATCCCGTCCGTTGTTCTCTCCGTCGCCCTGTCGAGCGCGGCAGCGCAGACTCCAGTGCCCACTGCGCCTGCCTCTGGGCGTATCGGCCGAGCGGCAACGACGACCATCGCGCCGACGATCGATGGCCGGCTTGATGACGAAGCCTGGAAGACGGCCGAGGTCTTCAAAGACTTCGTCCAACGCGAGCCGCTCGAGGGAACACCGGTATCCGAACGGACCGAGGTCCGAATTGCGACCGATGGCGAGGCCCTGTACATCGGCGCCTGGCTGTTCGATCGTGAGGCAAGTGCCATCGTGCCGAGCGAGAAGATCCGCGACGTCACACTGACCAACAGCGACTACTTCGGTTTCATCCTCGACACCTATCTCGACCGGCAGAACGGCTTCCTCTTCGGGACGACGCCGTCGGGGATCGAGCACGATGCGCAGGTGGTGCGCGAGGGAGAGGGGGGCGGCGTCTTTCAGTCGGGACAGACGCGTGCCCAGGCGGGCTCGATGGGCGGCGTCAACCGCAACTGGGACGCCAGCTGGAAGGTGGCGACCTCGGTCGATTCCCTCGGCTGGTACGCAGAGTTCCGCATCCCGTTCTCGACCATTCGCTACGGTGGTGGCCGGACGCAGACGTGGGGCTTCAACATCATGCGCGGGATTCGTCGTAAGAACGAGGAGGCCATGTGGTCGCGCGTCCCGCGGCAGTTCAGCATCAACCGGCTGTCGCAGGCCGGCACGCTCGAAGGGCTGCAGGTGCCGACGCAGCGGATCGCGACGGTCACGCCCTACGTGCTCGGCTCGACGACGCGCAACTATGCCACCGATCGCAAGTTCCGCACGCCGGGCGAATTCGGCGCCGACGCGAAGTATGGCCTGACCCCCAGTCTGACGCTCGACCTGACGTACAATACCGACTTCGCGCAGGTGGAAGTGGACGAGCAGCGCACGAATCTGACGCGCTTTCCAATCTTTTTCCCCGAGAAGCGGCCGTTCTTCCTGGAGAACGCGGGCGTGTTTTCCGCCGGCACGCCCCAGGCGGTCGATCTGTTCTTCACGCGGCGCATCGGCATCGACTCGTTAGGGCAAGTGACGCCGATCATCGGCGGTGCCCGCCTGACGGGACGGGTGGGCGGACTGACCGTCGGTGCGCTGCAGATGTTCACCGATGACGTGGGTCAGATCAAGGGCAACTCGTACACGGTCGCCCGGGCGTTGCGCGAGCTCTCGTCCCGCTCCCGTGTTGGTGTGATCGGGGTGCAGCGTCAGCGGATGGGAGACGGCGACGACTACAACCGCGTGATGGGCCTCGACGGAAGGTTGGGCGTGGGCCAGGACTGGACCTTTGACTGGTGGGGCTCGAAGTCCGAAACGCCCCGGCGCACGGGTAACGAGTTTGCCTACAGCGCACGTGCAGCCTATCAGACGCGCAACTGGAACAACAGCGTGCGGTTTCTGGAAGTGGGAAAGGACTTCAACGCCGAAGTAGGGTTCATCAACCGCCCCGCCGGCTATCGGTTCTACGACATCTCCGCGATGCGTCTGGTGCGCAACCCTGCGTGGAAGCGGGTCCGGCAGTGGAATCCGCACACGAACTTCCGCGGCTACTTCGGGATGGACGGCTATTACCAGAACGGTCAGATCCACATCGACATGACCGAAGTGGAGTTCAACAGCGGCACCAGGTTCGGTCCGGAATTCAACGTCTATCACGAGGGATTGCAGAGACCGTTCGCGATTGCTCCCGGGGTGACCATTCCGGTGGGCTCGTACGACTGGGGCCAGCTCGGCTTTGATTTCTTTTCGAATCCCAGCGCGCCAGTTTCTATCACCGGGCGCGTGGACTTCGGGCCCTTTTACAACGGCACGCGCAATGGCGGCAGCATCACGCTCACGGGCCGGCGCGGATCGTCGATCTCATCGTCACTCCTGTTGGATTACCAGGACGTGAGCCTCGATCAAGGCGACTTCATCCGAAAGCTCGTCGGCGTCAAGTTCGCCTACTTCTTCACGCCTCGAATCTTCTTCCAGTCGCTCACGCAATACAACAACCAGCAGCGGATCTTCACCGCCAACCTGCGCTTCGCATGGCTCAACACCGCGGGCACAGGACTCTTCGTCGTGTTCAACGACGGGGAAGAAGCGGATGGCCTCACTCGCTGGCAGAACCCGGTTGCGCGTTCGTTCACGGTCAAGTACACGAGGCAGATCGGGGGGTAGTCGGGATTGGGGGTTGGGCATTCGCGATAGGCGACCGTTGGGGCAACCTCGTCAGGCGCACGGGCAGCGGCACGCCGCGACGAGTCGTGGCCTGCGCCATGGACTACTCGGCGCACGTCGTGTCGCGGATCACGGACGACGGATACCTCCGCTTCCGCCGCACCGGCAATCCCGCGCATCCCCTGTGGGATCAGTTCCAGGAGGCGCAGCGCGTGAAGGTCTTGACCGCGACGCGCGCCCATCCGGGGGTCGTTCGTCTGGACCGTACGAGAAGAGGGAGGACTCAACGGCGCACGCGCCTTCGGCAGCATGTACGGGTCCGCGCTGCAGCGCGTGGGTTCGATCGATACCTTCGTGTCGTCGGATACCCGCTCGAAACGCGGCACTTCGCCTACGCGCCGTTAGGCGGGGTGCCGTGTTGCGCGGTCTCGACGATGGGAGTCTGCCACCGCGGACCGAGCGGGATCGGATCCTTCGCATTGCGCGGTCGGCCAACATACCACTCCAGGCCGGCACGACGCAGGGCAGCACCGACGGATCCGCGATCTCGCCGTGGGGGCCACCGAACGTGGGGTTGTCGTGGCCGGGGCGGTACTCGCATGGACCGGCCGAGGTCCTCGACCTCCGCGATGTCGCGGCGCTTGCAAGGCTCGTGGCCGCCGTCGCAATGGAACGTTGAACTACTTCACGCCGAACACCAGCGTGGACCAGAGTGACTCGTAGTTCGCGAGCTCCGGGTCATTGGTCAATCTCGCCATGCGGATGAACTTGACGAAATGAGTGCCGCGGTGACGGAGTGGGATGCGCACCACGCCCTCGGCGTCCGAGCGCGTGCTGCGTTGGAGTACGCGACCCTCCGACGCCGTTCGGCCGCCATACAGGACGTACTGATTGGCCACGGGCTCCCCGCGCACGAGTAGCCGCATCGGGAGTGTCCCGCCAACCTTCAGGGAATACGGGTTCACGAGCGGCACGATCTCCGCAGGGTAGCCCAGCACGGTGGAGAACTCACGGCTGGGCGTGTCACCAACCTGCACGAGGGCCTTCACGTGCTTGTGGTACCGCTCGTTGGACGGCTCGAGCAGGCGGCCCTCACGCGTGCGCGCGCTGAGCTCGTCCGGAATCCCGTCGTCACGCAGGTAGGCATTGAACTCCAGGCCTTTCAACTCGAGCTGACGCGGCTTCGTTGATACGCCCAACACATAGGTGCCGCCGGGGCCGGTCGTGAAACGGAAGGTGCTGGTGTCTCCCGTGACCGTCCACTGCGCAGTATCGAGCGTCGAGCGGCCCAGCGGTGAGACGATCGCCACATCGGTGAGTCGGTCTCGGCTGATGGCGTTCTCGCTCCTGGAGAATGTGCCGTTCAGGAGTCGCACCAGTACGATCGACCCTTCTCGAACGAACAGCAGTTCCGGTCGCAGAAACATGTCATGCGCCCGCGCAACCGCGGCCACGACGAGCAACGACACCAACCCGATCGCAACAGCGCGAATGAACTTCATACCGATGAGGAGCACAGAATGGATGTAGTGAAGCCTGTTGGAACACCTAGCGCCGCGAACAGACCGCGTCCAGCTTCGCGAAATTGACGCACACCAGTCTCGATCAGCGCCCTGATGCTGGCTGCCGCGGCGGGCGCCATCCTGGCTCCCGCGCGCCGTGCCACGAGAGTCGACGCCGCCCTCGTCCTCCGCAGCGAATGACGCGGCTGACGTCCATCGCCCATCGTTTCCCGCCTCAATACCTCCACGACCTCAGGTCCGCCCCCGCTGGTGCGGTGTTGAGCATGCGCTCCACAAACCACGGCATCGACATCTGTGGGTAACGCAAGCGTGAATAAGCATTGGCGCGCGTGTGATCGCCATTCCAGCAGTGCTCGTCACGATCGCCGTAGTCCACCACCGCATCGGCCGCCGGCTCGGCGCGCTTGAGGAACTTCTCCACCTCGTAGACCGCGTTGTTCAAATAGTAGTTGTCCATGTCGCCGACGTAGATCCGCAGCTTGCCTCGCAGCTTCGGTCCCAGGGTCTTCCAGTCGCGCTGGAGGATGGACGAAAGGTCGTAGTTCTCTTTCCAGTATGCAGCGGTCACCGGGTCGATCTTTCCGGTTTCCTTGTCCCAGATGCGACGCGGATACCCGTCGGTACCGACCGGAGAGTAGACCGACTCCCACACGTCCCACTGATCGCCGGACCGCGCCTTTCTGCCTAACGCCAGCTCGTAATGATTCATCTCGGCGAGTGATGCGTCGA
This sequence comes from Gemmatimonadaceae bacterium, assembly GCA_052387735.1. Lineage (GTDB taxonomy): Bacteria > Gemmatimonadota > Gemmatimonadetes > Gemmatimonadales > Gemmatimonadaceae > RBC101. The sequence continues at coordinate 3,266 of JBQTIW010000050.1, read as the reverse complement.
CGTGGCCGAGCCAGTTCCGGTGACCCGGGCGCAGCGTCTTCTTGAACGTGGATGGCATGTAGTAGGCGTTCGTGTCACTGTAGATGTTCACCACGGTGTAGTGTCGGAAATCGATCGGATCGGGACACGCGATCCACGCGCCGTTGTACTCCTCGGGGTAGAACATCTGCACAGCCATCGACTCCCAGCCACCGGTCGATCCGCCGTACACAAACCGGGCCCACCCCTGCCCCAACCCGCGGAAGCGCTTCTCGATCTCCGGGATCAGCTCGTACTGAATCGCGTCGCCGTACGGCCCGTTGTTCGCCGAGTTGACCGCATAGGAGTCGTCGTAGAACGGCGTAGGGTGCTGAATCTGCACGAGGAGCACGCGCGGGAAGCCAGGCCCCGTCCAGTCCTTGAAGAACTGATACGAGTATTCCTGCTGGATCCGGTTGTAGCCCGCGAGCGAGAAGCGTTCGCTATAGTCCGGCGTGAGATTCGGATCGGGCGGCGTCTCCCGCCAGTTGTCCGGCGTGGTGGCAAAGTGCCCGTGATTGATCACGAGCGGATAGCGGGCCTGCGGGTGGTCCGCGTACCCCCAGGGCAGCGTCACGAAAGCGGCCAGGTGCATGTCACGCCCCCAGAACTTCGACAAACGCTCACTCCGGATGCGCAGGTGCTTGACGTACGCCGTCTCCTTGAACGCCGGGATCGGCGGGATCTCCTGATCCAACGTTAGGCGGACCACCTCAGGCTTCGACGGGTCCACGGTTGCCCATACCGGGCGAGAGTACAGGTTGCCAGGCTTCGCACTCCATCGCTGCCCTTCCCCCTTGTCCGGTGGGAGTTTGACCGTCTTGCCGTCACTGCGGCTGAACGTCTCGTAGCGATTGATGATGCCCTGCACGCGGAACGTCCCCTTGGGGAGATCCCGGAGCGCGCGAATCGGAAACCCGAACGCTGAACCGTCCACGTGCATCACTTCCCCCGGCTTCCAGTTCTCCACGTCGATCGCGAAGGCCGCGCTCGTTCGCAGACCGGAGCCGAACTGGTTCCTCGGCTCCGATGTGCTGTCCGTCGAGAGGAGGACCAGAAGACGACCATCGAGCGGCTGCGCGCTCCGCTCGCTGGGAAACGTGACCGCAAAGCGCAGGCGAGTGCTGGCGGGCTGCCCCTGGAGAGGGCCAGCGAGAGCGGCGAGGGTGACCACGACAGCCTGAACTGTTGATCTCATCGAGGCGGTGGAAGGCGTGCGCATACGCTGCGCCCCCGCGACCGGGCCGTCAACACGGTGACCGATCCCCCGTTGTCCACCCGTCGCCGATCGCCTGCCACTGCCTACCGCCCACCGCCGAACATCGCGCGTCCTAGCGAAACCCCGCTCCACCCGTCCGGTCATCACGCACGAACCGGTCCCGCGAGGGCATCACGACCTGCGGCAGCGCGTTCGCATCCAGTACCTGGTTCCGGGGAATGATCTCGTTCTCGGCGAGAAGCCAGGCAATCACCGCATAGGTCTCGTCAGGCGTGAGGCTGCCCGGCGCATTCTGGGGCATGGCGCGCCGGATATAGTCGTAGAGCGTTGTGGCGTACGGCCAGTAGTTGCCGACCGTCTTGACCGCCGACGTGCTCGTCGCAAACGAAAAGTCTCGTGGCTCGCGACCCACCAGCCGCGCGTTGGGCGGCGCACCTCCCTCCCCCTTGGCACCGTGACACGAAGCGCATTTCGTCGCATAGACCGTCGCACCAGCGATCGCGTTGCCGCTCCCCGCCGGCAGCCCTTCGCCCTTCGGGTTGACATCCACGTTCCACGCCGCGACCTCCTGCGGCATCGCCGGCCGCCCGATCTCGAGCCGGGTCGGCAGCGCCGCAGCCTTCGCCACGCTGCCCCGGCCACTGCCCGCGTCACCGGGAGGTTGGCAGCCCGTTAGGCAACCCAGCGCGATCACGGCGAGGGCCCGACGACGCGGGCGTCTCGTGCTTCGCGTGCCGCTCGTGCTTCCGGCTCCGGCGCGTGTCATTCGGCGCCCCCATAGAGCACCACGCCATCCGCCCCCACCTTCCACGGGCGAATATGGTTGTAGTGATAGTCGGTGCCTGGTCCACGAGAGCGGCGGTAGACCTCCAGCGTCGGCTGGACGTATCCCGTCTCGTCGACGGCGCGGCTCATCAGCGTTGCCGGAGTGCCGTCCCATTTCCACATGTGCGTAAAGCGGATCGCTGCCTTGGGCACCGGCGCGCCCTGCAGCCCCGCCTCCACCCAGGTCGCGCCACCGTCCACGGAAACATCCACGGCGGAAATCCTCCCCCGACCGCTCCACGCGAGACCGGAGATCTGCACCCAACCTGGCCTGATCAGGCGGTTCGGATATGTAGGGTAGGTGATCGTCGACTTGGCATCGAGATCGAAGCTGAACTGGCGCGACGTGCCGTTGGGCAGCGGGTCGGTGTACTTCGACGTCTCATCCTTCGACATGTTCGGCTCACGGTTCAGCTCGAGCCGACGGATCCACTTCACGTTGGTGTTGCCTTCCCAGCCCGGAAGGAAGAGTCGCACGGGATAGCCCGCGGCGGGCCGTAACGGCTCGCCGTTCTGTGCATAGACGAGTATGGCATCATCGCGGAGCTTGCTGACCGGTATGCTGCGGGACATCAGCGCGGCATCGCCCCCCTCGGCCAACGCCCAGGTGGCTTCGCTTCGGGGCCCGACTTCCGCCAGCAGTGTCGTCACCAGCACACCTGTCCACTCGGCGTTGCTCAACATTCCGTCGATATTCTGCGGGGAGAGCTCCGGTTTCGGCGACTTGTATCCTGCGCGCCCATTGCCTGCACACTCGAGGAAATGCACTCGCGTCACCGACGGCAACGTCGTGAGGTCGTCGAGCGTGAACACCGTCTCTCGTTCCACCAGGCCATGCACCAGCAGCTGGTATGTCGCCGGGTCGATCGTGGGCACGCCCGCATGATGTCGCTCGAACTGGAGGTCCGTTGGTGTGATGTTGCCGGAAAACTGGTGCAAGGGCGTGAGCGAGCTCCCGGATATCGCACCGGTCGGCGTACGACCCGTGACGACGAATGGCGACCGACCACTGAACGCCGACGTGGACGTCCCGAGAACCTTGGTCGGGTCATGAGGCGCCGTGGGGAGCGGCGGCGGGACGAGTGCAGCGGGCTGCTGACCATTCGCTTCCGCCAGGGTGGCAAACAGCACCGCACCTGCCGCGGCAGCTGCGCCGCTTACCAGCGCCCGCCTGGTCAGTGGCGGGTCGCCCGCCTTTACATCC
>JBQTIW010000049.1:0-4464 GCA_052387735.1 Gemmatimonadaceae bacterium | reverse complement strand
CCCTGCTCGACCTGTGGAAGGCGCGGAAATAGTCCCGAGCGGCGCTCAGCGGCGACCACGACCGCGCGATCGTGATTCACGAAGGCGTCGCAACAATCGGGAGTGAGGAGCAGTTCGGCGAACCGGAGTCATGACCTCGACACCGCGCCGCTGAATCCGTGTTGACGTTCGCTGTCTGCTGAGACGTTGCCACCGCCTCGCAGTGCCCCCTCTACCGCTATTGTGCTTATCAGTGTCTGGCGCGCGTGATAAGAAGGTCGCGGGCGCTATGTTGCTGCGGGTAACCACGTGTACCTGTGGCAGTTGCCTGGTACCCGTCGGTTGTGCGCTTTCGACTTTCTCATGCAGAAACGCGCATGATAAAACCGCCGTGCGGCTATATCGCGTTATCAAGGCAGCTAAATCACGTTGGGGGGACCGGTCGCGCGAAAATGGCCCACTGCAACTGCGACGCGGCGGCCCGGTGACGTAGGAGCCACGTGACAGTCCCCGTCGGACTCGACGTGAATCTCCTTGTGTGCGCTGGCTTCCCCGTCGAGCATTCGATGAAGTGTGACGTGGCTTGAACCTGCATCGGGAGAGCGACGTGTCCCGCCTACTCGTACTTGGTTTCTCGATCTCACTCGACGGATACGGCGCCGGCCCACGCCAGTCCCGTGAGGACCCGCTCGGTGTTGGCGGCGAAAGCCTCCACGACTGGCTCGTGCACACTCCCACCTTCAAGGGAACGTACGGCCGCGATGCTGGCCGCCCTGGAGACGCCGACGTCGACGAAGAGTTCGCGGCGCGGGCCATGGCCGGTCTCGGGGCCTGGATCATGGGTCGCAACATGTTCGGCCCGATACGGGGGCCGTGGGTCGACGAGTCGTGGCGCGGATGGTGGGGACGCAACCCGCCCTATCACACACCGGTGTTCGTTCTCACGCACCACAAGCGTCCGCCGCTGGAGATGGAAGGCGGTACGGTCTTCCACTTCGTGACGGACGGGATCGAAGCGGCTCTCGAGGCGGCGCGAGCAGCGGCCGGCGCGAAGGACATCCGACTCGGCGGCGGCGGCGGTACCATCCGTCAGTACCTGAAGGCCCGGCTCATCGACGAGATGCACCTCGGAGTCGCGCCGATCCTCCTCGGCGCCGGAGAGCATCTCCTGGCGGACATCGATCTATCCGCGCTTGGCTATGAGTGCACCAAGTGGGTGGCCAGTGCGAAGGCGGCGCACTACACCATCACGAAGAGCTAGTCTCGATCCCTGAGTGTCCGGGCTCAGTCTCACGCCGTCGCGCGCTGTCCGGCCTGCCTCTCCAGTTCGAGGAGGCGCGTCGGTCCGTCATGCCGTTTGCCGAGGCCCGCGGCTATCTCACAGATGAGGATGTGTTCCGCGCCGTCTCGTGAGAGTGTGTCTCGATACGAGCGTCTTGGTCGCCGCATTTGCCACCCGCGGCCTGTGTGCCGACGTCCTTCGCACCGTCCTCGCGGAACATGACTTGGTGATCGGCGAGGTAGTGCTCGCGGAAGTTCGGCGCGTATTGGCCAGCAAGTTCAAAGTCCTGCCCGATCGTATCCAGGCAATTGAGGCAGTCTTCGCACCGTTTCCCAGCGTGCCCAAGCCATCGAGGCCGAGCGAACTCCCGATTCGCGAGGTTGCGGACCGGTGGATTCTTGCCACTGCACTAGCCGGAGCGGCTGACGTGCTCGTAACCGGCGATCGCGATCTGCTCGCCGTCCAAGAGGAATCGCCCATCCCGATTCTCGAACCGCGCGCGTTTTGGGAGTTGTTGCGCGGAGACCCGTCGGGCTAACCTCTTGCCGCCGCCGGATAACGATCGTTGAACTAAACCGCTTCGCGGTAGAGGGGCGAGGGACCATCTGCACACCGGTGGTCCCTCTCGCGCGTTAGTCAGTGTGGGGTATCGTGGAGATGTGGCGGATATCCCGTCACCTCGTTCCTTGGATGTCACGATGCCTGCTCTGCTTGATCGAATGACGGAAGACATGCGCGTGCGGGACCTCGCGCCGCGCACGCCGCACGCGTACCTGGGCGCCGTCACCCGGCTCGCCACCTTCTGCCGGCGACCCGTCGATTCCTTGGCGACGATGACAGAGGCGGAGTTCCGACCCTTCTTAGTCGCACTGGTCGATCGTCACACGTCGCGCAGCACCCTGGTCTACCGCAGCGGGATTCGTTTTCTGGTCGAGCCCACGCTCGGCCACCGCTGGCCGCTGTTCGATCTCCTCCGCTCCGCGACGCGTCACACTCTCCCGGTCATGCTCTCGCCCGCCGAGGTCCGCACGGTGCTGGGCGCGGCACGCGATGCGCGCATCCGCATGGGCCTGACCCTCATCGACTCGTGCGGACTGCGCCTGGCGGAAGGCGTCGGGTGAGTGATGAGCGACATCGATCGCGCACGCATGGTGGGATGGGTACGGCACGGCAAGGGCGGCCGCGATCGTTACGTCCCGCTCCCGGAGCGCACGCTGGCGCTGCTGACCGACGATTGGCGTGCGCAGCGCCCCCCGAGGCCTGCGCTGTTTCCCAATCGCACGCCGACCGCTGCGTTAGGTGCCACCAGCATGCAGAGAGCCTTCGCGGCGGTGATCCGGGAGAGCCGCCTCACGAAACACGCCTCGGTTCACACCCTGCGCCATTCCGCTGCCACCCACCTGGAGCATGGCGTCCATCGGCGCGTCATCCAGGAACTGCTGGGACATCGCCGTCCATCGACCATCGCGATCTACACACACCTGACCGTTCGACGCTGACGAAGCGGATCACGTCGCGTTGCAAACCCTCGCCGACCGTTGCTGTGACGAAAGTAGGGGAGGGGGCTGAACCTGGATGACCACACGTCGGAACATCGTGTGCACAATTGCGCTGGTCGTTGCGGCAGCAGATCTGCCCGCACAGACCGCGACCGTTCCCGTTCGCACACTCACCACCCCCGAGATCGAGCTGCCACAGCCGTTCATCAGGATCAGCGGCATCCGCGAATTGAGCGATGGCCGCGCCATCGTGGTGGACCCAGGCGAGAAGCTCGTCGCGCTCGTGGATTTCGCGCGTCTCTCGCTGACGAAGATCGGACGCGAGGGTGCGGGGCCCGGTGAATACTCGAACCCGAGCACAGTCCTCGCCGCACTGGGTGACACGACGATCGTTGGGGACCTTGCCGGCCGGCTCACCAAGATTGCGCCGAGCGGGACGTACGCCGGCGACGTGTCGCTGCCAGGACAGGCGCGTACCACGGGCCAGGCGCGTGCGATGGGCGCGCTCACCGGGCTCGCTTCCGATGCGCTCGGTCGCCTCTACAAGCAAGCATCAGAGTTGGTGCCCGGCGAGGACGTGGTTCGGGGGCAACGGATTCGGTTGCCATCCAGCGACTCGATCCGCGCACCGGAAAGACCGATACCGCGGCGTGGCTTCCCGTTCCGCCGATGGTGGTGCATGCAACGCGCGATGGCGGAGGCATCTCGCCGGGCGGGCGACCAGAGGGACCGTACGTCGCGCGAACGACATGGATTGTCGCACCAGATGGAAGGATCGCGATCGTCTCGCCGGTGCCGTACCAGGTCACGTGGTTCTCCACGGGAGGGCAGCGCACCGTCGGACAACCAATCGCGTTTCAACGGGTGCCCGTGACCAACGCCGAGAAGCAAGCGTACCGGGACAACTACCCGTCATCGCCGAACCTGTCGATCTCGATAAGTATCGAGCGCGGCGGCGCCACCAACGTATCGAGCAGGCCAGTGCCGTTCCGCGAACCCGGGTACTGGCCCGCAGTGAAAGATCCGTTTGGGAATGCACCGCACTCCGTGCTGGCGTCGCCGACCGGTGAAGTCTGGATTCTGAAACAGCTCCCGCACACCGAGAAGAATCCGACGTACGATGTGATCGGCGCACGCGGAGAGCTGACCGGCCGCGTGATCATCCCCGCGCGATCCCGCGTGATCGGTTTCGGCCAGAACGGTGCCGTCTATGTCGTGCGAATGGACGACGATGACCTGCAGTTCATCCAGCGTTTTCGAATCAGATAACTCGCGCCGTTCAGCTTGAAAGTCGGCGCCCTCGTAGTCAGCCCAAGGCATCGGGCCGTCCTCGCAGATGCAAGAGGGGCGATGCAGCTTAGAAGGGGTGTTGCCCCTGTTCTCGAATGGACCCAAACTCAGGAGAGGAATGTCGACTCGACTTCGCGTCCTGCCGATTGCGCTGAGTAGTGTGTTGGGCGCCGTGGGCAGCTCCTGCGCGACGCTGCGTTCGGACCACGACGAGAAAGTGCCCAGCACGACGTATGCGACCAGACGGCTGCCGGACGGCAGACAGTGGATGCTGGAGAACCTGAACGTCGCCACTGACCAGTCCTATTGCTACGGCGATACGGCCCCGAATTGCCGTCGATTCGGCCGCCTGTATACGTGGGAAGCGGCGCAGCGGACATGTCAATCGCTCGGCAATGGATGGCGACTACCGAC
>JBQTIW010000048.1:0-14792 GCA_052387735.1 Gemmatimonadaceae bacterium | reverse complement strand
GCCGCTGGGTCGACTCCGCACCACGCATGGGTCGCCTCGCCGGGGGAAGGTGCGCCACGTTAGGCATCCGAGGCCCGGCCGACAAGCCCAGATTTGTGATCCTTTTTCAGCAGCCTGCTAGGGAAGCTCTGCTAAACTGAGGCTTGCATCATGGGGGATTCGTGGCGGTATTGTCGCCGCGGATCCCCCTTCGTGTGAGGACGACATGAGCGAGCAGCGGAGCTTGGCGAGCCAGAGCTGGATGAGCAAGAAGAAGGTCACCCGCCGCGAGCGCTTCCTCACCGAGATGGATGCCGTGATCCCCTGGGCGACGCTGGTGGCCCTGATCGCCCCCCACTATCCGACCGCCGGTCGCGGGCGGCGGCCCTTGGCGCTGGAGACCATGCTGCGCGTGTACTTCCTGCAGCAGTGGTTCGATCTCTCCGACCCGGCGGCCGAGGATGCCCTCTACGATAGTGAGGCGATGCGGCAGTTCGCGCGCGTGGAGCTGGGCGAGGATGCGGTGCCGGATGAGACCACGATTCTGCGCTTCCGGCATTTATTGGAACAGCATCAGCTGACGGAGCAGCTCTTTGCCGCGGTGCGGGGGTTGCTCGAGACGCAGGGGTTGTTGCTCAAGGCGGGGACGATTGTCGACGCGACGATTCTGCACGCGCCGAGCTCGACGAAGAATGCGACGGACACGCGCGATCCGGAGATGCACCAGACGCGGAAGGGGAAGACGTGGTACTTCGGGATGAAGGTCCATGTGGGGACGGATCGGCGCGGGATCGTGCACTCGCTGGTCACGACGGATGCGGCCCAGGCCGATATTCAGCAGCTGCCGCACCTGCTGCATGGGGAGGAGCGAGTGCTCTACGGGGATCAGGCGTATTGGTGCGAGGGGGATCGGCAGGCGGCGGAAGCGGCGGGCGTGCGGTATCGGATGAATCGGCGCGGGACGAAGACGGCCCCGCTGACGCCCTGCCAGAAGCGGATCAACCAGGCGCGCTCGCGCATTCGGGCGCGGGGGGAGCACGCCGTTCACGTGGTGAAGCGCCTGTGGGGCTTTGCGAAGGTGCGCTATCGCGGGTTGTATAAGAACACGGTGCGGGTGTACACGGCGTTTGCTCTCGCCAACTTGTACCTGCTGCGCTACCGGCTGGGGGCCCCCCGGCCCGCCTAACGCAACCCACCGACGTCGCCCGGCTTCCCAGACCCTCGCCCCGACCCGCGGGAAAGGGTCGAACCCCTCGACCCCCGTGCGATGCATCCTTCCCGCGGACGCGACCCGGCTCAATCTTCGCGCATCACTCAGTTAATCAGAGCTTCCCTAGCGGTGGCAGCGGTTGATCGAGGAACGCCGCTGATCGGTCGAACTCGTCGAGTGCCCGTTCATCGTCGAGCTCCGCACGGGCCGCTCGAAGAGCAGCATTGAGTGTGGGGCGCCATGCGTGTCGCATGGCCGGATCGGTGACGCGGGCGTCGACATAGACGCTGAGGACTTTGATCGACGCGTAGTCGCGCATGAAGGTGTGCAACTCGAGGGACGTCAGCATGTCACTCTCGGCTTGCGTCGATCGATCGCGAGTATAGCCGACCGTGCGTTCGACGGCGCTCGCCTTCGCGCCTCGACCAGGGCGAAGCGCTGGTCTCGAGTTTGATTCGTCGTCTTCATCATCCAACCTCCTGTCGAAGTGCGTGCGCCATACCTCGTTCGGCCCCAGAGCGCCGCCAGACGTGCCGGCAGCGGACTCGGAGCGGCCCTTCTCGCGAGGACTGGTAACTAGAGACTACTCCGAGTCGATGATGCCAATCGGAAGCCGCTGTGAAGATCTCTTCACGGTTGGCCTGGTGGACGCGTGGCGAGCGGCGCACGGGTGCGCGTTAGGCAGAATGGCCGATCGCCACAGCGTCGGACGTGGGATCGGCTGTTCGCGAACGGCGCCTGCGCCGGCTGGTTCGTGAGACCGTCGGCGGTGACTGGCGTTGGACGTCGGTCGTTCGGGTTCGAGATCACTCTCCCGACCGAAATGATGCACGCACCAGCGGTCGACCTCGCACACCGCGTCCACAAGGTCGTGACTGCTCTCCGGGGCGAGAAGGCCGGCGAGGCGGTTACAAGTGAGCTTCCTTCTGCCTTCATCCTTTCTTCACAATCTGTCGGCGATCTTGGCGAGTAGGGAGAAGGGACCATCGCGAAACGTCTGTTCGCCAACCGGCGCGACCGGCGGTGGCCAACGACATCCCACATGGCAAGCGAGTGATGATGACGGCACGTACACTAGTTCCCCCCGATCTCGACACGGTCCGCGTCCGCGTGGATACGACTGAAGAGAATCCGTTCGTCGCGATGACCGCGCGACTCGATCGTGCGGCCGAGGTGCTCGCGCTCGACCCCGGGCTCTACCGTATCCTCCGGACGCCGGAGAAGCAGCTCACCGTTGCGGTTCCAGTCATGCGGGACAACGGCGTCATCGAAGTGTTCACCGGACACCGTGTGCTCCACAACACCGTACGCGGTCCGGGGAAGGGCGGGATCAGATTCGACATGAATGTGACGCTCGACGAAGTGTCTGCGCTCGCGGCGTGGATGACGTGGAAGTGCGCAGTGGTCGACGTTCCCTTTGGCGGAGCGAAGGGTGGGGTGCGCTGTGACCCATTCTCGATGTCGCCCGGAGAACTGGAACGCCTAACGAGGCGATATACGTCCGCCATCATCGACGTGCTCGGCCCCGAGTCCGACATTCCGGCGCCCGACGTCAATACCAACGAGCGGGTGATGGCATGGGTGATGGACACCTATTCCATGCACGTCGGTCGCACAGTCCCCGCCGTCGTGACGGGGAAACCGGTCAGCATGGGAGGGTCACTCGGCCGGAGCGAGGCTACCGGACGAGGGTGCATGCTCGTGGCCAGGGAGGCGCTCGCGCACCTCGGCCTGCCGATGAAAGGCGCGACTGTCGCGGTACAGGGTTACGGCAACGTTGGTTCAGTCGCGGCTCGGCTACTTGCGCGGCAGGGGTGCCGTGTCGTGGCTATCGGCGACCGTACTGGGGCAATTCAGGATTCGCGGGGAATCGATGTCGAGGCCGCGGCGGCATGGGTTCGGCAGCACACCACGCTCGAGGGATTCTATGAAGGCGAGCGGATCTCGAACGCGGAGCTCCTGACGCTCGATGTCGACGTGCTCGTGCCGGCCGCTCTGGAGAACGTCATCACCAGCAAGAATGCTGCGAAGGTCCGCGCGAAGATCGTCTGCGAGGGTGCGAATGGACCGACGACCGCGAGGGCAGACGCGATCCTCGACGACATGGGAATCTTCGTCGTTCCGGACATCCTCGCCAATGCCGGCGGCGTGACTGTCTCGTACTTCGAGTGGGTGCAGAACCGGAACGGATATTTCTGGTCGGAGGACGTCGTGAACGACCGCCTCCGCGAGATCATGCTCCGAAGCTTTGCGGAAGTGCTCGCACTTTCGCGCGAACACCGCGTGAGCATGCGCACCGCGGCATACATGATCGCGATCAAGCGCGTGGCCGATGTGCATCGTCTTCGTGGCCTCTACGCGTGAGGCCGGGCCACTCACAACAAGCCGACTTCTCTGGATAGGAAATCACTCCCATGTCCGTCTATTCTCGAGCTATCCCCATCGTTGCACTTGGCGCACTCCTGGTGAACGCGTGCGCGCGGAAGCCACCTCTGATGCCTCCGTCACGCACTCCCACTGCCGCGGAGGCTGGGGATCGATCGGCACGCGACGATTCGCTCACTCGCGCTGCCGATGCACGCGCCCACGAGGCAAGGCTCCGCGCCGAGAAGGAAGAAGCCGCCCGACGGGAGCACGCTCTCGGCGAAGCGCGCGCGCCCATCTACTTTGGCTTCGACCTCTCAATGCTGACTGAAGAGGCTCGAGCGAAGCTGGATGCCAAGGTCGAATTCCTCGCGGCTGAGCCGACGATGCGAATTCGGATCGACGGTCACGCCGACGAGCGCGGCTCCGACGAGTACAATCTGGCACTCGGCCAACGCCGCGCGACCGCTGCGATGCGCTACCTGATCGATCGCGGGATCAGCGCCGAGCGGATCGAGACGGTGAGCTTCGGAGAGGAGCGTCCTGTGTGCTCGGCATCTACCGAGGCATGCTGGACGCAGAACCGACGCGACGAGTTCGTGGTGGCCTCGAGGGGACCCAGCAATGACCAACCATAGCCAGGCGAAGGCTGACAGCTCGTTACGAGACGGAGCGAGACTCGGACTTCTCATCGGTACCGGTATCTGGGTCTGGCTTGCCGTCGTCGACGCCGTCTCAGGCCAGCCGTTCCGCACCTTCGCCGTTCTCGGTGGAATCATCCCGTTCACGGTGGTGCATTTCCTCCTCAACGTGGCGTATGGCATGGTCATCGTCGCGGCTATGCGCGGTGCAGCACGCGCGCCGAGTCTCATCATTGCCGTGCTCGTCGGGGTGGTAATGCTGGAAATTGCGTTTACGATGGGGACAGTGTTGCTCGCGGAGACCATCCTCGGGCCGCTCGCGTGGGTCCGAATTCTCGGGGGCAGCCTATTCGGAACCGCGATCGTAATCGTCGTCCTCGCCCGAGACTATCCTCTCGTCGCGATGCTCCGGGAAGCAGAACACGACCGGTAGGCTATGCTCATGGCGCGCCCAGCGTGCTGCTACTCGCGCCGTCACCGCAGTGGAGGCGAAAGCCGACGCCACGAACGGTCTGCAGCGATGGCTCGCCCGCGGCTTTCGCCAGCTTGCGGCGCAGATTTCCGACGTGGACGTCGACCACGTTGCTCTCCGGGTCGAAGTGCATGTCCCACACCTTCTCGAGAAGCGCTGTGCGTCGCACTACTTCATCGGGGTGGAGCATGAAGTACTCGAGGAGCTGGAACTCCCTGGCGGTCAGATCCAGCTTCCGATGATCCACGGTGGCGAGGTGCCGCAGCCGGTCGAGCTCCAGTGCGCCACACCGGAGCACTTCGAGTCGCTCGGCGCCGCCACGCCGAGAGAGCGCGCGCATCCGTGCGAGCAGTTCATCGAATCGGAAGGGCTTCGCCAGGTAGTCGTCGGCCCCGGCGTCCAGCCCACGCACCACGTCCTCGACCGCGTCCCGGGAGGTGAGCATCAGGATGGGGGTGCTTCTCCCTTCGCGGCGGAGCTCGGCGGCAACCTGGAAGCCGTTCTTCTTTGGGAGTACCACGTCGAGCAGAATGACGTCGTACTCGGAGACGTGCGCCAGCAGCGTGGCTTCGACTCCGTCCGGCGCGACGTCGACGGCGTAGCCCTCCTCTCGCAGTCCTTGCTCGATGAAACCGGCGACCTTCCGGTCGTCTTCCACGACGAGTACACGCATCACTGAAGACTAACTCGACTTGTTGAATCCCGTCGCAATCTCATGTGAAGTTGTCTTCATGACTGAGCCTGCCGGGACTTCAAGGATGAAGCAGCCGCCCTTTCCAGGACGAGATACGGCATAGAGTTCACCCCCGAGAAGCCGCGCGAGCCGACGAGAGAGGGGAAGCCCGAGGCCGAGACCGCGGCTTTCCTCTCCGGCCTTGGTCACGTACACGTCGAAGATCTGATCCACGTCCGCTGCCGCTACGCCGGGCCCTTCATCCTCGACTTCGAACACGACTCGCCGCTCGCGTCCAGTGACCGTGACGCGCACGACGCTTTGCTCCGGTGCATGCTTCGTCGCGTTACTGAGCAGGTTGTCCAGGATCTGCTCCGCCCTGTTGGCGTCGGTCTCGCAGGGCGGCACATCAGGGCTCGACGAAATCTGAAAGGTGACTTGCTTCCGGTCGGCAGCAGGGGTCACTCGCCTGACCGCACGACTCGCGATCGCCAGCGGCTCCACAGCCTTGATGACCGGCTTCAATCGATCCTCATCGAGACGGCTCAGATCGAGCAGGTCGTTGATGAGAGCCACCGCATGCTGAGCAGAATCGAGCACTTCGAAGGCGGCCCTCGGCACGGTCGCCGGGTCCCGCTTTCGCACGAGCATTTCCGCCCAACCGTGGACCGCTGCAAGCGCGTTCCTGAGCTCGTGATTCACCATCGCGAAGAAACGTTCCCGCGCCCGCTGAAGCTGCTGCACTTCCTCGAGAAGGCGCGCGCTTTCCTCGTGGTGCCGCGCATTCTCGACGGCGGCTGCCGTTTTCGCCGCGAGTAGTAGCGCGAGATCCTGGTCTTCCTCCGTGAACGAGTCGCCGCCGATCTTCTCGGCCAGATACAGACTCCCAACAACCCCACGACTCCCGACGACCGGGACGCCGAGAAACGAGCGCATGCCCGGATGATTCGGAGGAAAGCCGCGCGACTCGGGATGCGCTGTGAGATCTGGCAACCGGATTGGTCTCACTTCTCGAACTACGGCGCCGAGTACGCCATGGCCCCGCGGCGGTGCCCCGATCTCAGCCCGAAGCCGCGCGTCGATTCCGAACGTCGTGAAGCTCTCGAGACTCTTCCCGTCGAGTCCGACGACCCCAATGGCCGCGTAGCGAGCGCCAATGATCTCTGCGGATACCTGCACGACCCGCTGGAGGACGCCCTCGAGCGACACTTCGGTGATGAGCGCTGACGTAGCCGCTTCGAGCCGTTTGAGGCGTTCCTGCATCGACGAAGGGTGGGCCGCCTGCTGTACGGATCTGCAAGAAGGACGAAGACCTGCTGGCGCCGCTGCAAAGGAAAGCTTCAGCGGCGATTCATCGATTCTTCACGATCGACTGACTAGACTAGCCGCGAACGGTGGATGCGCGCGAGACGATCACTCGTGGACCAACGATTCACCGGCAATCGCCGCGCACAGGGCGCGGCATCAGTAACCTAAGAGGGTGACATGAAGAAAGGTCGAAAGCACGCGCCATTCAGCGAGTCCGCGCACGAGAACGGCGCGGGCGCGCACACGCAGGAACCCCCCGCCTTGCAGGGGGGACATCAGCTCGAGGAGGAGATTCGCCTGCGCGCACACGAGCTGTTCCTCGAGCGCGGGAAGAACCACGGCCATCATTTTGACGACTGGCTACGCGCAGAGCGCGAGTGTCGTGAACGGTTGACCGGTCTGCAGCCGGCGGCAGAGGAGTTAGAGGCGCAAGCGTGATCCGGCATCGTCGTGACCCCCGCACTCGCGGCGGGGGTCTCCCCGTGCCGCTCCGATCCCTCCGACGTACCGCGGGCACGAAGGTGACCGTGGCAAACGTGAGCGGACATCTATATCGCGGTCGGTGCGTTCCCGGTCGGTCCTGACGGAAGGAACCGACCTCCTGGCCGAGGCGTGACCGTGACCTTGGGTCATACGGCGCGACTGTACCTGCTGCCGTTCGATCATCGACACTCGTACGTCAGCGGAATGTTCCATTTCACTCCACCGCTGACGCGCGAGCAACATGCTGCAAGGCTCAGGCAGCTGTCTGAGTACTGCCGCGCCGCAGGCCAACGATTCATGCACGTTGATACGCGAGCCTGAGAAACTCGTCGCGCGTCATGGGGCATTCGCGAAACTGACCACGAAGCGCGCTCGTGATGGTCCGAGAGTTCTGCTTTTCCACGCCTCGCATCATCATGCAGAGGTGCACTGCCTCGATGACGACGCCCACCCCACGAGGCTGCAAGACGTCCTCGATCGCCTCGGCGACTTGCTCGGTCAGTCGTTCCTGCACCTGCAGTCGCCGGGCAAAGACCTCGACGATCCGCGGCACCTTCGAGAGGCCCACGATCCGACCGTCCGGGATGTAAGCAACGTGAACTTTACCAAAGAACGGGAGCATGTGGTGCTCGCACATCGAATACATCTCGATGTCGCGCACGACCACCATGTTCTCGTGCGTCTCGTCGAAGACCGCATCTCCAACGACGTCGCGCACGTCGAGTCCGTAGCCACGGGTGAGCCAGGCCAGCGACTTCGCGACGCGCTCCGGAGTTCTGAGCAGACCGTCGCGTTCCGGATCCTCGTGGAGCAGCTCGAGCTGCCGCCGGACGAGATTCTGGAGCCCGACCTCGCGCGCCGTGTCAGTTGGTAGAGTGCGGAGTGTTGGCAGTTCAACCGTGTTGGTCGTCAACATGATCTCTGAGTGTCTCCCAAGGTGTGCGACCCAGCGTAACCAGCCGCATAACGCCGCGGCGCCGCGTCAGGATCCGACCGTGAGCGCTTCGGCGCGCTCCATTGCAGCTTCGGCCTGCAGACTCCGGTGATCGCGGAAGACGGTCGCTACCGCGAGCACACGGTTGCCTACACGGTACGTGACCTCACAGTCGTTCGCCGCCAGGTCGCCAGTGACCTCCACGCTGTCCCATCGCACCGCGTGCCCCACGTAGGCAATGGTGACGTCGTAGTGCTGACTCCAGAAGAATGGCACAGCGGCGAAGCGCTCTCGGTGGCCACCCGGGCCCGCAAGCATGTTGCGCGCCGCCGTCTGTCCCTGTCGCTCGGCGACGACCCAGTGCTCGACACGAATACTGTCACCCGGGTTGTGATCGGGCCACCGCGCGACGTCGCCTGCGGCGTAGACCCCGGGCGCGCTCGTCTCCAGATACTCGTTGACGATGATGCCTCGATCAGTGGCGAGCCCCGCATCCTCGGCGAGCTCGATACGCGGGCGCACTCCGATGCCGGCGACCACGAGGTCCGCGGCCAGTCGTTCACCATCGCGGAGCGTGAGTCCAGTTCCATCGATCGCGGACGCGGTCTGCCCCAGCCGAAACCTCACGCCATGCTGCTCGTGAAGCCCACGCACGAAATCGCCAAGCTCCGAACCGAGCACGCGCTCGAGCGGGCGGTCTCCTGGTGCCACCACCGTCACTTCGAGTCCACGGGCGCGCAGCGATGCGGCGACTTCGAGCCCGATGAAGCTCGCGCCGAGGACGACGGCACGCGTCGCGGACGCAGTGGCCTCGATGATCGCGCGACTGTCGGCCAGCGTGCGCAAGTAGTGAACGTGCGAATTCGCGCCTTCGAGCTCGAGCCTCACCGGCTCAGCGCCGGTGGCGATCAGCAGCGCGTCGAATTCGCGCGACGACCCGTCGTCCAAGGACAGCAGCTTCGCATTCGGATCGAGCGCGGTCGCGCGTCGTCCGAGCAGGATCTCGATGCCATGCTCCTCGTAGAACGACCGCGCCCGGAGTGGAATCCACTCCTCCGGCGCTGTGCCCGCGAGGTAGTCCTTGGAGAGGTTCGGTCGGTCGTAAGGCGGGAAGGGACCTGCCTCCACGATGGTCACCGGCCCGGTGTAGCCGTCGCGCCGGAGTGTCTCGGCCGCTACGGCGCCGGCGGCCCCACCTCCAATGATCACGATTGATCGAGGGCCCCTATGCTGAGCGGCACTCACTGAGACGTCGGGAACCCGCGCCGCTGGGGCGGCTTTTCGTTTGGTCACTCTCGCCGTGCCGGCATTCTCTTCGACAGCCCAACACGGCAGGTCGTTGAGCGCCGGGGGTCGAGCCGCCGCGCCGGTGCGGAGATCGAACGCCGCGTGGTGCCACGGACATCGAATGGTACCGTCCACCACGAGCCCCTCGGCGAGCGGCCCACCATAGTGTGTGCAGCGTGCCCCCACGGCAAACAGCTCCCCGCCGCTCCGTGCGAGTACTACGTCCTGTCCTTCGGCATGGCCGAGCAGCGTCTGACCTTCGGCGATGTCGTGTGACGGCACTCCCTGCGTCAGGTCCGGTCCCGTCAGTGAGCCCTGCGCTTCGCCCATGACAACCTCTCCGAAGAAGTGACATACGCGCCGAGTGATCGCGTGGCGCGGCAGTCGCTGCGGACGTGCTGACTATCTGCAAGAGCTTACGGACCGTCCGGGAGGTGATCCGCGTGACGTCGCTCCATCGCGACTCGCGTGAGTCACCGGCTCACCTTCCGGCGCGGTCCTGTGTCCGATGAATCACTCGCTCCGGCTGGTCGCGAGTCGCTTTTCGAAATTCTGCGCGGCGAGCATGTGCGCCTCGAACGCCGGGGCCACCTTCATCACGAGCGCCTTGAGCTCATCGTTCTTGATCGCCGGGAGGAGCGTCGATCGGATGGCGTCGATCACGGCCTTGTGAAATGCGACCTCGTGCTGCAGAAACGCCCGGTCGAAGGCGACGCCCTGCAGCCCGCGGAGACGAGCCATGGTGGCGGCGTGGTCTTTCACGCTCTGGTCATCCTTCGGCGGCGTCGGGGTCACACCGAGCTTGTTCGCGAGGTCGCGACCGAGCTGTCGAACGTGCAGATGGTCGCGGACGAGCATGGCTCCGAAATCACGGACCTCTTTCGATTGTCCACGTTCGGTGGCGAGCTGACCGGTCTCGATATCCGCGGTGTTCGCCGCGTCGAAAATCGCGACGATGGTTGGGTCGTCCAGCGTGGCGACTCCCACCGGCGCCGTGAGGACGGGTTCAAGAGCTGCGGGGCTTCGGTGGGCGGCCGCGGTTGTGGCGGTGGCGGCCACGATGAGGAATGTGGCGGAAACCGCTACGGCGGCGATGGTGACTCTGCGCATGCCAATCTCCACGGAATGGGACGGGGGTGATGCACTGCTGGAATCACCAGCTCCCCCTTCATGGCTGAATCTCTATGCGCGTGGGTGAGAGCAGCCCGAAGTTGACATGAAGATCTCTTCATCCTTGCGAGCGAGCGGTTCGCGGGGCGCGGCGCCTGGCTAAGCGACACCGTCGCAACGGCCTTCGAGCCGAAGCACAGCCACGCTGAGAGCCGGGCAGACGGTTGTGTGTCGAAGCCGCCATCCGCGATCGAGCTGCAGAATGCAATACACATCGTTGCCTTTGGCGGAGTCTATCTCAGTCGCGAGGTCACGCGGATCTATCGTCGCGCGGCGCGCCAGCGCACCCTGAACGCGGCCTGACCCTTCGGTTCGACGTCTCGGGTTGCTTCAAGCCCCGTGGCGACCGCGTAGGTTGAGAGCGTGCCCGATGTCATCCGGATCCTGCTCCTTGCGGACACGCACCTCGGCTTTGACCTGCCGGTACAGCCGCGTGTGCAGCGTCGCCGTCGCGGACAGGACTTCCTCGCGAACTACGCGACCGCACTCGCGCCGGCACTTGCGGGTGACGTGGACATCGTCGTGCACGGTGGTGACGTCTTCAATCGATCGCGACCCCCCGCCAGCGTGGCGTACCAGGCGTTCGAGCCCCTGGCGCGCGTCGCGGACACGGGCGTACCGGTGTACGTGGTGCCCGGCAACCATGAACGTGGTCGGATTCCGCATCTCAGGTTCGCGCAGCATCCCGGCATTCATTTGTTTGACCGACCACGAACGTTCGTCGCGGACGTGAGAGGTGTGCGCGTGGCGCTGGCCGGCTTCCCCTCGGAACGGCACGACGTGCGCACGAAGTTCATCGATCTGGTGGAGGAGACGGGATGGCGTGCGGAAGACGCAACCATGCGGCTGCTGTGCCTCCATCAGTGCGTGGAAGGTGCGACCGTTGGACCGGGTGACTTCACATTCACCACGGCGGCCGACGTCATACGCGGCCGGGATGTCCCGAGCGGCCTCGCGGCCGTACTGTCGGGCCACATTCATCGTCACCAGGTTCTGACGAAGGACCTGCGCGGTCTGCCGCTTGCGACGCCGGTGCTGTATCCGGGTTCGATCGAACGAACATCGATCGCGGAAGCGGACGAAGAGAAGGGCTTCATGATCGTGGAACTGGCCGTGGACCAATCTGACGTGAGCGTGGGCTGGCGCTTCCACACGCTCCCGGCTCGGCCACTCGTCAGGCGCGAGCTGTGTCTCGACGCGGTGCCTGACGAGGACGTGGAGTCGACGATCCGGCGACTGGTGGCCGAGGCTCCCGCGGACGCGGTACTCACCATTCGTGTGGTGGGAGCCATGACGCCGCGCGCGTCGCACCTGTTGTCCGCGACGCACATGCGCCGTCTGGCCCCGGCGTCGATGAACGTCGAGGTGAGACCGGAAGAGTGGATCGCCGTCGATGCGACCAGACGACCGAAGGAGCGCGATCCGGAGCTCGAGCTTCCACTCTTCGGTTAGGCACAGCAGTCGAGCCGCGGCCCGCGCAACCGCGATGTCATTTCCTCGCGCGCGCCCGGGATGCGGGCTCGATCCGCGCGGCGCGCGCGAGCTCCTTCTCGAGGCGAACCACCCGCTCCACCTGACCCTTCGCCGGAAAGCGCTCGTAGAACCCTTCCGTCCGGAAGGCGCGCACCATCTCGGACCACGGTGCGAGGCGACGCGTCCACCGCGCGACGCGCTCAGATGCGGGTTCGGCATCGGCCGCGGCGAGGTCGGCGCAGACGCGAATCATCGCCTTGAGCGTGACGGACGACGTCACGAAGTGGTCCGGACTTCCCCACGCCTCGCCCCACGCCTTCTCCGCCGCCTTGAGGAAGTCCCGCACCACGCCGTAGACCTTCTCCGCGTGCCGCTTGTCCGCGCCGGCACGCTCAATCCGCTTCCAGTCCGACACCACCCAGCGGTGGATCTCGTTGAACAGCTCTGCCTGCAAAATCCATTTCTGCTGCTGGCTGCGGCCACCGAGCCGGTTGATGCGGTACTGCAAGGGACTGTCGTCCGAGCTGTAGAGCATGTCGACGACGCGCGCCGCGAACTTCTTGTCCGGCGAGACGTAGGAGACGCGCTCGTAGAGGTCGACGAGGTGGCTCTTGTTGATCCGCGTCGGCGTCGAGTTGATGATGACGAACATCTCGGCGGCGAAGTTTTCCTGCTTGCCGTCGAAGATGACGCACGGGACGTGGATCGAGGCGGCCTCCTTTGGATGCGAGTGCAGGTAGAACCGCAGCGCGGCCAGGCGATGCTGTCCATCGATCACGAGGAACTTCGCTGTCGGCTGCTGCAGGTTCCCAACATTCTCGTACTGGCCTAGCCGGTCGAACTGCAACCGCTCGTGCGTGAAGAGAAGTATGGAGGCCGGGATGGGGGGCTGGCTCTCTGCGGTCTCGTAGAAGTTCCGGATCGCGCGGACCTTGGCCTTGGACAACTGCCGCTGGAACGCTGCATCGGAGCGCTCGACCCTGGAGATAAAGGAGGCGATTTCATCTCCTTCCGCTGGTGGGGTGTCCGGGGCGATCTGCTCCCCGTCTCCATAAAAGCGGCTGATGAACCGCACCTTTGCGAGCAGGTCCTCGGCCGGATAGGCCACGAAGTAGTACACGCTGTCCTTCTGCCGCACCTGAGTCGCAAGCACGCGAAAGCCCCCCGGAAGGTGGTCGACCGTTCGGCGGCGCTGCCGCCGGCTGCTAGGCTACGCCGGACACGGAGCAACAGGCAAGGGCCTGGCCGGAACTCGTCGCCTGCCATCGCCGCGCACCTTACCCGCTGAGACTCCCCCCCGCCAAGAAGGATGAGCGGAGAACAGGTAACAACCCGTTCTCCGCCCTCGATTCTCAGTTGCAGCTCTCTATTCTCTGTTCTCCATTCCCTCCTCCTACTCCCGAAGGCCAAGCCCGCTCAGAAGGCAACCACTCCCTCCACCATGAACCCCTTGAACTTCCCGCCGCTCCGGATGTCGGTCGTGGGGAACTTGTTGTACTTCTGATTCACCCATTCGCTCTTGAGCATCACGTTAGGCGTCACGAACCAGCCGGCGCCGAGCTGCGACCGATTGATACCCACTTCGTTGGCGATTCCCGGCAGGTCACCTTTCGCCGTGTTGTATCGGCCGGCGACGAACAGCTTGTCGTTGTGACAGAAGCGGTAGACCGCCTCGCCCGAGTACTGGTTCCAGGTACGTCGGGTGGTCTCGGTCACCGCATTGATGCCCTTGGCCTGTTCGATCACACCGAAGAGCTCGAGCCCGCGTACTTTCACGAACGGGTTGATCTGGTAGGCCGTGACCGCGCGCTTGAACTGGGGATTGAGGAGTCCCGAGCTTGCCTGCGCAGTCGACGTGGCCACGGTATTCTCGAGGACGAAGAAGTAGCGCGATCCGGCGCGGTCTCCAGCATACAGCGTCCCGCCGGGTGACTTGCTGTTCGCATACCGCGAGCCCGTCAGGCGGACGCGGACGTCGGGAGTGAGCTGGCGATCAAAGCCCACCTTCGAAATGAACGCCGGGGCCCGGTCGTCGGGCGCCAGGATGTTCCCTTTGATCTCTCCGCCGGTGACGGCGGTCATCGCCAGCAGGCCCTTGGCGCGTACGTACACTTCGGCGCCGACTTCTGTGGTGAAGGCATCCATCACCAGGTTGCCCACGAACGGGTTGTACATCGCGTTGCCGTTGTCCGAGCGTCGGAAGTGCGCGTCACCATAGTTGATCTCGAAGTGACCGGCGCGGATGGTGACGTACTTCATGAGGTTCTCGAGCGCCGGGACCCTGACCGGCGACTCGTCGATGAGCAGGTAGCCGTCCTTCACCCACGTCTCGTTATGGTGACGCGACGAGAGGTAGCTGGTCAGGGCGACGCGGATCCCCGGGGCCAGTTGCGCGTTGATGTAGAGGTTCGCGCTTGCATTGTTGAACCCGTGGCCGATGTCCATCAGCTGGTTCGCGTTCACATTGTTCGCGACCTTCGGAGACGCGGTGTTGCGGTGTGCGAGTCCCTGGAACTGCTGCGTGAAGGCGGCGCCGACGTTGAGCCTGAAGCCGTCGTAAGGCACGGCGTCATGCTTGGGCGCTTCGAAGATGTTGACACCGCGCTGGTCATTGGCGCGGAGGTGCTGGATCTCGATCGCCGGCGAGAGACTCATCGAGCTCTTCGACGCTGGTGCCGGCTTGGTGGAATCCGTCGTCGTGGCTTTCGTTGCTGTCGACGGTGTGTTGTTCTGCGCCTGTGCTGCGGCGGTCGTCAGCGTCGCAACCGCGAAGGCGACGAGGTAGGATGTGCGGTTCA
>JBQTIW010000047.1:0-2403 GCA_052387735.1 Gemmatimonadaceae bacterium | reverse complement strand
AAAGGCGGGGCGCGTCGGGGGTAACCGCTGCAGGAGTCGTCATGCACTATATACGTCGAAACCCGGATGGGCGGATTGCGTAGTGGGCGCAGTCAGCGCGGGCCCGACCTCCAGCCACGACGCTTCGGAATGCTGTACATGGTCATCGAGACGTTTCGTGGAGGCGAGGCAGAACCGGTCTATCGGCGGTTCCGAGACCGCGGCCGTCTTGCACCGGAGGGTCTGACCTATCATGCAAGCTGGGTGACGTTAGACCTCAAACGATGCTACCAGGTGATGGAGTGCGGCGACCGCGCGCATCTCGACCAATGGATCGCGGAATGGAGCGATCTCGTCCACTTCGAGGTCCTGGCCGTCACGACGTCGGCCGAAGCAGCTCGTCTCATCTCACCGCGTTTGTGAGCCGATGGTTTCCGTCCCCTTCTCCGCATCTTCCCAGCTCTGGGATGCGTTCGATCTTGAGGGCGTGCTCAAGGTCGGCTCCGCCGTCCTCCGGATCGAGTATGAAGGAGAATGGACGCGCTACGACAACGAAGGGAAGCAGGCCGGCACCACGGAGTGGAAAGCCACCACGCTCGACATTCCTTACGGGCAGATCGTTTCCATTGAGATGGAGAAGCGGTTGTTGGGGTCGCATCGTGTGCTGCTTCGGGCCCGCTCACTGCATGCCCTTCGCGAGTTTCCCCTCGCCAAGGGCGTGCACTGCGTGATCCCGATTCCCCGGCGTCATTTCGAAGACGCGAAGGCACTCGTTGCCGAGGTGGAAGCGGGGATCGCCGACGCAGAGATCCGGCGCCTGGAGCAAGGGTCCGATGGGACGGCGCTCGAACCCTGACGCGAGCGTCAGCCGGTGCCTACCGCACGGAGATATCGCAGCAGGGCCGTTTCTTCCTCGCTCAACCCCTGGTCGGCCCCACCTCGCGCCCGTTCGCGGCGCCACACCTCGTGCACCTCCGGCTTGAGAAATGCTTCGATCACCGCCGGGTGCACATAGCTCTTTCGGCAGATCGCCGGGGTGTTCCCCAGCTGCCCGGCGACATCGGCG
Organism: Gemmatimonadaceae bacterium; assembly: GCA_052387735.1. Classification (GTDB taxonomy): domain Bacteria; phylum Gemmatimonadota; class Gemmatimonadetes; order Gemmatimonadales; family Gemmatimonadaceae; genus RBC101. The sequence goes on along the minus strand of JBQTIW010000047.1, from coordinate 1,358 downwards.
ATGACAGCCACCACCCGTGACTTCCTCTCCGACTCACTCTCGTCAGGCATGGCGCTCATCAGGTGATGTGCAGCCAGCACGGTGCCCGCCCACGTTCGAAGATCCTTCGCCGTGATGTTCTCGCCGCCGAGGGCCCCGAGATAGGCATTCACGTCTCCGGAGTCGATGCGCTGCGGCTCGTCATCGTCATCCAGGTACTGAAACAGCTCCTGTCCGGGCAGCTCGCGGCAGTGACTAACGATGCGGGCGAGTCTGCGGTTGGAGAGGGAAATCGTGTGCACCTTGCCGGACTTCCCGCGGAACCGGAACTTGATCTGTGCGCCGCTGACCACGACGTGCCGGTTGCGAAGTGTAGTCAGGCCGAAGGAGCCGTTCGCCCGCGCGTACTCCTCGTTGCCGATCCGGATCATCGTCGTTTCCAGCAACCGGACGACCGCAGCCAGCACTTTGTCTCGAGGCAGCCCACTCAGGGCCAGGTGTTCCTCCACCCGCGCTCGAATGTTCGGAAGAGCGAGGCCAAGCTGTGCCATCCGGTCGTACTTCGTGGCATCGCGCACCGAGCGCCAGCGAGCATGGTAGCGGTACTGCTTACGGCCGCGGGCGTCCCTCCCCGTGGCCTGCAGATGTCCATTGCCGTGCGCGCAGATCCAGACATCAGTCCACGCCGGAGGAATGGCGAGCGCGCGGATGCGCCCAGTGGTCGCGTCGTCGACAACCGGGAGGCCTTCCGCATCAGCGTAGCGGAAGCCACTGCCCGACCTGTACCGGCGGATCCCCGATCCGTTGGCGCGCACATACCGGAGTTGCGCCACGCGTGCCGAGGCCACGGGATCCACGGTGAGCTCCAGTGTCGCAACAGAAGAGGCACGAGAGCTCGTCGTCATGGAGGCACGCACCGCCGGGAGGTAAGATCGCCGCGAACTAGGGATGTTGTCTCTACCGCGACTCCCAGGCGCAAAGTTCCCACTCCTGAGCTCGCCCTCCTTCGTCCGTGTGGCAGTTCGCTGGAATGATCGGCCGGAACGTTTCCGTTGCGGCGGGCTACGTCGAAGCACTACGATCGAGAAAACCCTCGAGCACCTGTGGCATGGCCTCTGCAAGCAAGAGTCGTTGTCTCGCTTCTGTGCGTACCCGAGGAGCGGCTTCACGAACGTCTCTACCGCCTCGCTGCAGGAGATCTGTGCGACGCATTCGAGAGTGGTGCCCGGTTAGGCGTCCGCGCGCGGCTGGTGCCGAGTTGCCTGGCTACGTCCGTTGGGTGGCTGGCAGCCTGGGCGTCGTCGCGATCGGCCTGGCGATCGCGACGCCAGGGGCCGCGCAGGCGACGCGCGAACGGCGGGACAGTCAGGTAGTCGTCC
>JBQTIW010000046.1:0-26624 GCA_052387735.1 Gemmatimonadaceae bacterium | reverse complement strand
GGCGGCTCGGTTCCGCGAACGCCACCACGACCCTCCCTTCGCCCGCGCCTAAGGCGGGGCGATGCTTCACGCCGCCGACGCCGCCTTGCCGGCGTCGGCGGGAGCCAGCGCCGGCTGGTAGCTTTCGAGATGCCTCCGCATGTGGTCCATCGGACCTATCTCGAACTGACCGCTCCAGCGCAGCTGCGCCGGAGTGATGCGCCGACTGAACACGCCGAGATTGTCGAAGTGCGTCCGTGCCCGGTGGAACTCTTCCGCCGGCTGTATCGCGCGGTCGGCGAGCGTCACCACTGGCGGGATCGGTTCGCCCTATCGGACGACGCGCTCGAAGCGTACCTCGCGCGATCGAATGTGCGCGTGTTCGTCCTCCGTGCGCGACAACACGAGGGTGGCTTCTTCGAGCTCGTACGACACGACGATGCGTCGGTCGAGATCGCCTACTTCGGCCTCATGGAGAGCGCCCAGGGGCGCGGATTCGGCAAGTGGCTCCTCGTGCGCGCGGCGGAGGAGGCCTGGGCGTGGAACGCGAGCCGTGTCTGGCTGCACACGTGCACACTGGATTCGCCGGCCGCGTTGCCCAACTACCTGGCGCGCGGGTTCGTGCCATTTCGCACCGAGGAGTATACGGCCGACCTGCCGGACGCGCCCGACGCCTAACGGCCACCGCGCCGGCGACGCTCTGGATCCACGCGCCGGCCTTCGCGCGACTTCCGGAATCGCCGCAACTCACCGGCGGTCCGCGCCTCGCCGCGATCCCGTCGGCGCTTGCGCGCATCGGCCTCGCGCCCTTCCCGCCGGCTCGGTCGCTCGTCAGGCATCCATGGACGATCCAGCAGCTCCTGTAGCTCGCTCAGCGAGTCGGCGCGGGCGCTGCCGCGCTGGCCGCGGTGGACCGCAAATCGGAGCGGCCGGTCGAGCACCGGCAGCTCCTCCTGCGCCAGCGTTCGGGCAAGTTTCTCCGGAAGCACCAGCCGAGCGACCGCGAGCGGCGGGTCCCCATCCTCGACGTCGTAGTCGATCCCCACCGGCACGCCGCGCACCTCGACGTATTCCGGCAGTGCGAGCAACCGCGCCCGTTCGGCGGCATCCACCAGCCCCGACAGATCGAGGCGCAACGACGCCGCCCGATATTCGCGCACGGAGCTCACGGTCGAGAGCAGCGCCTCGTACATGGCCCGAAGCTCGACTTGTCCGGTCCGCGGCGTGCGCGCCCCCGACCGTCGATGCAGTTCCCGCATCTCCGCAATCGCGTCGCGGTTGCGCTTCACCGCAGGATGCCGGGCCTCTTCGCGCGCGAGGGCGTCGGCCAGGGCACGGCGGGCAGCGGGCGCGTCCTCGGCGGGGAACTCGTCCAGGAACGCTTCGTCGCGCTCGAGCTCAAAGCCGAAGTAGGTGACCCGCGTGCGACGAATGAGTGCGTCACGGCGGTGGTCGCCGTCGTAGGCCACCTCTGGGGTCCCTCGCACGGCGTAGCGCCTGACCAGATCGTTGGGCAGCTGCGTCCCCTCGATCGACGCGCGCGGATTGCCGAAGCGGTCCGCGAAGTAGCGGAGCGAGCCGGCGATGGCTCCCCACGATCCGCAGACGCTCGTTTTGGAGACGCGCGCCTCCTGTCCGTCGACCGTCTCCTCGTCGATCACGAGATCGAACGGCATGATGCGGGCAACGAGATCACAGAACGCGCGCCGAAGGGCGTCATCGGCGAGCGGGAGGCGCTCTGGCAGTGGCGTCCCCACCGCCCGACAAACGCTGGCCATGGCAAGCGCGGTATCCTCGATCGCTTTGACCAGCACACCGCGCCGCTCGGCCCAGCGCTCGATGCTGCGTTCGTCGAACAGGTGCCGCGGCAGGCCGTACACCTCACCGATGAATCCGGCCCTGGACAGGGCTTCGGCATAGACGTTGTAGGCCGTCAGGTGGTCGCTTCCGGCGACCACCAGGCCGGTGAGATCACGCTCGTCGCGCGTCATGCGATGGAGCGATTCGATGCTGGCCATTACCGCGAGCGCAGGCAGCAGCACCGCGCCGCCGTGGACGATCAGCTCTGCCCACGGGCGTTCCACCGGCAGCGCTTCGACCAGGCGCCCGTAGCGGGACAGCCGTCCCTGCTCCACGAGACCCCGGTCTTCCAGGTGGGCCAGGGCGCGACGATAGGCCTCGCGATCCAGCGACACCGGCAACTCGAGCTCGTCGGCGCGCACCCCCAGGTCGGCGCAGGTCAGGGCCACTCGCTCGGAGTCACCAGCCAGCTGGAACTCGGGTGCGGTCGGGCGCAGCGACGAGAACTCGATGTCCCGGTCGGTGAGGATGTAGACGCGCCCTTGTTCCACGCGGCCGTGGACACGCCCCGCCATCTGCAGGATCTCGTTGGTGCCCAGGTGGAGCCGCGTCAGCACGTTCTTGCCGCGCTCGACGACGTTGGCAAAACGGGTGTCGTCGATGACCACCGTGTCGAGCCCTCGGATGTTCAGCGCGCTTTGTCCTGCCGCCGTCATCGCCAGGAAGAATGGCTTGGGGGCACCCTCCTCGAGGAACGGACGGATGACGCGGATCGGCTCTCCGCCGTGATAGAAGGCGGACGTGATCCGGCGGAAGCGATCTCCCACCGCAGCAGCCACCTGTTCCACCGCGGCTCGCGTGGGAAGAAACATCCCGACGCCGCGCTGCTGCCGTGTGACCTGCTGCAGAAAGCGGTCATCCAGGAAGTCCGACGGGTCCTTTCGCGTGATTCGGACGTCGGCGGCCCGCGACGGGTCGAATGCCGTGGACTCGATCACCGCCGCCGAGTCGAGGTAACGGGCATAGAACTTCGGGTCGACCGTGGCCGACAGCCAGATGAACCGGCACCCGACGCGCTTGCCTAACGCGAGGCACAGCTCCAACTCCGCCGATGTCTGGTGAATCTCGTCGATGATCAGCGTGTCGCGCGGAAGGATGTCGCCGTCCTGGAACCAGCGCCTCGCGATACCGGTGGTCACGATGATCACGTTCCAGCTCGGCGTCTCCGGGGTGGCTTCTCGCTCCCGGTTCACCACGCCTACGTTGAGGTCGGTCGTGCCGAGGATGGCCTCGGCAATGGGCCGCGTCGCCAGCGTCTTTCCCGTGCCGGTGCCGGCGACGATCCCGAAGCCCTTTCCCGCGGCGGCGAGCGCCCGGACCTCCTCGCCGTGCTCGCGCTCGAGCACCGTGTCCAGATGCAGGCCTAACGCGAGCTCGATGGTCTCACACGCGGCGCGCGTCGGCGCGATGATGATGATGCGTCCGGTCGGCGGTTCCGCCGCAACGAACGCCTCGTGATCCGGAGGCAGCGCGCGGTCGCGCACGGAGTTGAGCACGCGTCAACCTACCGGGTTGCCAAACGACCGAACAGCGCGCGGCGCCAGGCCTCAGCCGCTCGACTCGTCCAGACCACCCTCGGGCTTGCGAGGCTTCTCCTTGCCGTCCTTCCCCTTCTTGTCGCCACCCTTACTGTCCTCAGCCTGTTCGCCGAAGATCACCCGACCATTTCGGGGCTTGTTACGGACGGCGGTCGCGCAGTCGGTCGGAGCGGGCTGCTGCTTGGCCGGCACGTGGTCAATCCAGATCCGACACATCCCCCGCGGTGGCTTGTACTCGCTGGGGATCTCATTCGATTGATCGCGGTCGCGGCCCTTGGGCGTGGTAAACGATCTGATTTGCTGTGCTCCTGCCGTGCTTGCGCCGGCCAGAACGAGCACCATTGCCCCGACTGCGAACCTGGTAACACCTCGTTTCATTCTCACTCCTGCTCCGCCCGGGAACGGGCAATGCACCTTCCCGCACGACGGGTGCCAGAAATCTACGAATCCCGGTCCTGGCCTAAACACATGGCGGCCAACACTTTGTCAACCGCTCACCTCTCGAAAGACCGTCACATCGTCTCTGCCACGTGACGATCGTCCGGGACATAAGGACACCTGACTCCGCGTCCTGTCAGGCGATACACGCATCGGGATGGCTTGTGCCGAAGTTCCCGCTCAATCACCGAAGGCGATCCCCGTCGCTCGGGCCGTCCTCATCACGTCATGGCTGAGCTCGACGCGCTTGGATGCTCGCAGCGCTTCTGTGAACGGGACGGTCACGATGTGCGGCGATTGAAGGGCCACCATCTGTCCCCACTTCCCCTCCTCCACCGCCTCAATGGCCGCACCGCCAAATCGCGTGGCGAGCAGTCGGTCATACCCCGTCGGTGCCCCCCCGCGTTGGAGGTGCCCCAGGACGAGTGAACGGGATTCCTTGCCGGTACGCTCCTGGATCTCCCAGGCAATGCGACCGGCGATACCGCCGACCCGCTTGTCCTGTCCGGGCAGCGAGTCGCCGAGGATCGACTCCTGACCACCGACGGCGAATGCGCCCTCGGCCACCACGACGATGGAGAAATGGCGTCCCGCACGGGCGCGAGCGTGCACCTTCTCACAGACCTTCTCGATATCGAAGGGGATCTCCGGAATCAGGATCACGTCGGCGGTAGCTGCCAGTCCGGCATGCAACGCGATGAATCCCGAATGACGTCCCATCACCTCCATCACGATCACGCGATCGTGGCTCTCCGCTGTTGTATGCAGTTTGTCGATGGCTTCGATCGCCGTATTCACGGCGGTGTCGAAGCCAAACGTGGTCATCGTGCCGCTGACGTCGTTGTCGATGGTCTTCGGTACGCCAACGATCCGTACGCCGAGCTCGAAGAGTCGCTGGGCAATCGTGAGCGATCCGTCGCCGCCGATGGTCACGATCGCATCGATGCCAAGGCGCGCGACATTCGCCAGGATCTCCGCCGATCGGTCGACTTCCACGTAGGAGCCGTCGGACTGCCTGACGGGAAAGGAGAATGGGTTGCCGCGATTGGTGGTGCGCAGAATCGTCCCGCCCAGGTGCGCAATGCCTCGCACACTTTCACGGGTTAGGGGGCTGATGTCGTCTTCGCCGAGCAGGCCGTAATAACCGCGACGGATGCCGAGGACGTCCCACCCACGACTGCAGGCTGACAGAACTGCGGCCCGGATGACGGCGTTCAGCCCGGGAGCGTCACCACCACCGGTCGAAAGGGCAATGCGCATGTCGGAAGGACTGGAAGGATTCCGAAGACGGCCCTCGGCCGCCGGGGACGGGCAACGACACTATGGGGGACTATCGACGTTCCGGAGCAGCTTCACCACTTCTCCCGGCACTGCGTGCCGGCGGAGCTGTGATTTGAGAAACACCGGCTTTCCGTCGCGCAGGACTTCGAATCTACCGTTTCCCGACGGGATCAAATCCACCTTGGCGGACGGGAACGCCGCCCGAACCTCGGCCGCCAGACTGACGGCCCGCGGTTCGTAGTTTCACATCGTGCAATACTCGATGGTCACGTGCATCGTGAGAATCCGGATCCCCTGAGGTGAACCGAACGCACTCGTCAGGCGCGGTTGGGGCCGCAGCGGGCCGACTCAAGATATACGAAGCAGACCCATCCCGCATGCGAGAGCTCAGCGCGGGGGCAACGGTGAGCCGATGAGGTTCGCGAGCGTACGAATGGTCGAATCCTGGCGGTTGACCAGCACGGTCAGGGAATCGATCCGGTCCTGGAGATCGAGCTGGTTCTGCTGCACGTCCTGGAGAGCCGTGCCAAGGTCCATGACAGTCTGCGCGAGATCGACATCCTGCTTGGTCGGCAGGCCGCATCCGCTGACGGCGAGCAGTGCGGTCGTCATCAGGTGGCGGCTGACCCGAACGATTGAAATCGCGCTCATGACGCCAAGGCTATCAGCTGGACACATGCCGCGAAAGATCGACCGCATGCGAGGAAATGATTCAACCGGGGATGCGGGGGTACGCGCCTCGAGACGCCGGCGCGCCATCGTGCGGCACACGTTTCCCACGAGCGATGAACACGCCTCAGTCCATGTACACGCGCGCCGCCACCGGCTCTCGGGTGCTCCGCCTCGCATCTCCCCTCTCCCGTCCGGCGGGCTTCACGCTGCTCGAGGTCCTCCTCGTGCTCCTGGTCGTCGCCCTGATTTTGGCAATTGCCATGCCGCGATTCCTCGTCCTGCAGGACCGCCTGGCGGCGCACGGCGCGGCGTCGGTGTTGACCCGTGCCCTGCTCGATGCGCGCCACTTCGCCGTCCGGCGAGGCGAGCGCACGGCCCTCAAGGTGGATACCACGACGGCGACCGTGGTGGTCGCCGCCACGACGGACACGCTCGGCCTTCACCGGCTGCACGACATCTTTGGGGTTTCGATCGCAGCAACGCGCGATTCCATTGCATACGCGCCGAGCGGCCTGGGGTACGGCGCAGCCAACACCCGGTACGTCGTCTCACGTGGCGCCGCAGCGGAAACGATCACGGTGAGCCGCGTTGGGCGACTGCGCCGCTGAAAGACCTCAGGGACGACGGGCGAGCACCTGAAGCCGACTTCCGGCCCCCGCATGCCTCGCCGACCGGCGGCTCCTTCAGGAACCGAAGTCGAAGCCCGGCATCGAGACACGATCGATGGGTTGGCCCAGCACGCGCTCGATCGTGCGCACCATGGCGATTTCATCCGGCGCCATGAAGGTGAACGCGTCTCCCGTTTGCGCCGCGCGCCCGGTGCGCCCGATACGATGCACGTAATCCTCGGCTTGTCCGGGGACGTCGTAGTTGATCACGTGGGAAATGCCGGAGATGTCGAGCCCCCGTTGCGCAATGTCGGTCGCGACGAGCACGCGGATGGCACCCTCGCGAAAAGCCCCGAGCGCGGCGTTGCGCTGCGACTGAGTCTTGTCCGCGTGCATGGCCGTCGCTTCGACGCCCGCATCGTGCAACCCGCGCACGACTCTATCTGCGCCATGCTTCGTGCGAGTGAACACGAGCACTGAATCCATCTCGGGCTGCGCGAGGAGCGCCACCAGCAGTGAGGTTTTGCGCGAACCCGGCACGGGATAGACCGCGTGACGCACGGTGTGCGCCGCCTGTGAGCGGCGGCCGACCTGCACGACGGTGGGTCGCCGCAGGTACTTCCGCGCCAGCGCCTCGACTTCAGGCGGCATCGTGGCGCTGAACAGCAGCGTCTGACGATACGGCGAAATCCCGCTGACGATCCGGTTGATCTGCGGCGCAAACCCCATGTCGAGCATGCGGTCGGCCTCGTCGAGGACGAGGATCTCCAGCGTATCGAGGCTCGCGTTCCGGCGCTCCAGGTGATCGATGAATCGCCCCGGGGTGGCGACCAGCACGTCGACACCCGCAGCCAGGGCGCGCTCCTGCGGCTCGTAGGCAACTCCGCCGAAGATCGGCGCCACGTCGACGTCGGCAAAGGCGCCATATCGGCGGAACGACGCGTCCACTTGCTGACAGAGCTCGCGTGTGGGGGTGAGGATGAGCGCGCGCAGTCGGCGCGGCCCGCCTAACAAGCGATGTATGATCGGTAGCGTGAAGGCGGCCGTCTTTCCCGTGCCTGTCTGGGCCAGCCCCATGAGGTCGCGCCCCTTGAGCGCCGGCGGGATCGCCTGCTCCTGGATGGGCGTCGGCGTGTGATATCCCGCCGCCACGACGGCTCGCAGCACTCGCGCGTCGAGGCCCAGGGTGACGAACGCGCCCGACGCGGACGGTCCGGAGGAGACGCCTGCCTCGGACGGCGGGTCGCCCGGTAGCACCGCGGCGACGCCCGAAGGCGCTGTGCCGGCCTCGTGGGCGGTACCGGCCCGTGAAGGTTCCTTGCGTTTCGAGAGCGTCATCAGAAGGGGATGGCGGCCTGATCAGCGGTGTAAGCTAACAGCCGCGTGCTCTCGTGTAGCGTGCCGTCGCTCGCCTAACCGGTGTGATCCAGATGGGGACGCCCGACCGTCGTTATGCGAACTCCACCGTTCTTCCAGCGAACTTCGCGATGAGTCCAAGTCGGAATGTGGCCTCCGCGGCGGCTCCCACCGCACCGGTGCCCTGCAGATCCGTGAAGGGCCACACCACGTCGTGGCTCGAGACGACGGACTGAGACTTCGATGGCCGCCACACAAAGTCCCGGTCGCGATCGTCGAGGAATCGTTCGAAGATGCGCTTCCACCCGTCGTGTCGCTCAAGGACCCCAATGCGCGCCATGAGCTCCATCCACCAGAGCGCAAATGGGATGTCTCCGTCCGCTCCTTGCCGCGAGCTCAGGGGGTCACCAAGCACAAGGTACGGACTGGGCAGGACACGAGTGCCGACGACTTGGGCTGGGGCATGCTTTGAAGGCGGGCGCGTGAGGTAGACGAGGAGCCGATCGATGAAATCGTCGTGTTCGTTCCTGAATTCCGGCATGAATGCCAGCATGAGAATGAAGTGGAACGACGGCGGCGCCGCCTCGAAGGCGAGGGCGTGCGCCCCGCCGAGCTTGACCCACGCATCCTCGCCGAGTGGCGATGAAATGAAATCGTCCACGCGGCTGAGCCATCGCATGGCCGCACCCCGGAGTCGCGGATCACGCTCGTACCCGGCGTGGGCGAGCGCCGCGGCTGCTGCACCGCGCAGCACTCCGCGCGACCATGCCACTGTCTCCGGTTCCCGGCCCACCGGCGCCAAGTCGTACAGGAAAGCGGGGTCGGTATCCTCTGCCAGCAGGCGGAATAAGGGCCTTCGCGCGCTCGTCAGCGGCGGAGACAAGCGATCCCACCCGAGCTCGAGCAGTCGATGTACGGCGGGTGTAGTGCCGACGCGAATAGCGGGATTGCGAGCGCCGGCGTCGGGGACCTGGAGCATAGCCCGATTCCAGACGCCATCCGCCTGTTGGGCCACGGCGATCTTTCCAGCTGCGCTGGAGAAGGTGAGGGCGTCAACGTTCGTGGGGTAGTCACGAGGGTCAAAGAACGCGCGAATGGCCCTATACTGTAGTGAAGCTGCTGCGTTATCGAGGAGCCACGCCACCGGAACATCGATCGGAGGTGGGGGTGGGGGCGGCGGTGGTGGCGCAGGTGGTGGGGGAGGTGCCTCAGGCAACTCCGTATCATCATCCAATGGAAGCATCTTCCCAGAGACTTCGAGTTAAATCCATACCGCACAATCAGATACGGTGCTCATTGCCCCAACTGTCGAGAACGCGGCCGTAACGATACCGTTTTGTTGCGCCGGCGCTAGTAGGGCTGGCCAAGTAGGTTGCGTCCCATGACGCCTCCCCGGTATCGCCATGCGAGGTGAGTTTGTTGATCTCGGAGGAGCGCGTCTCTACTACTACGCCGCCGGGACGCGAGGGGTGGGGGAGCCGCTCGTGTTCGTTCACGGATTCCCGACTTCGTCACACTTGTGGGCGCGGGTGGTGCCACTTGTCCCCAAAGGGCACCGCGTAGTCGTCGTGGACCTGCTCGGGTACGGCCGGAGCGATCGACCCAACGGAGCCGACGTTTCCATTCGCGGTCACACCGATCGACTGCTACGGCTCTTCGACCTCTTGGGCATCGACCATGCTGCGATCATCGGACACGATTTGGGCGGTGGCATCGCGCTGCGACTTGCGCTGTGCGCTCCAGCAAGGGTATCGAGACTCTGCCTTGTCGACAGTGTAGCGTTCGGTGCGTGGCCCGGCCGCGGGACCCGTCTTGCTCGCGCTACGCTGCCCCTCACACAGCATCTGCCCCCCAGCTGGATCGGTACCATTCTCCGCGCCGATCTGCTGCGCGGCTATGCATCTTCTGAACACGGCGCTCACAGCGTGGACCAATTCCTTCGACCCTTTTTCGAGCCGGGCGGCGTGCAGGCCCTCGCGGCGCATCTCGACGCGCTGGATGCGCGTGAGACGGTGGCACTCGAGCCGCGTCTCAGGGACCTGGTCGCGCCCACCGCGGTCGTGTGGGGGGCCGAAGATCCTTTCCTTCCGCTGTCCCTCGGTCGGCGACTCCAGAAAGCGATTCCCGGTGCGACGCTTGACGTGGCGCCGCGAGCCCGTCACTTCGTCCCTGACGAGTCGCCGGAGCTGGTCGCGGATGTGATGACCGCACTTCTCGCCCGATGAGTGATTCCCGGCTCGAGACCTTTCGCGCCATGGTGGCGAAGAATCCGGCCAACGCCATCGCCCGCTTCGGGCTCGCCAGTGAGGCGCTCAAGGCGAGATTGTATCCCGAGGCCGAGGAACATCTGCGAATGTACCTCGCGTCACACGACGACGAAGGCAACGGCTATGGACGACACGCGGAAGCCCTCGCCGCGTTAGGCAGGACCGCGGAGGCCGTCGAGGCGCTCCGTGCGGGGATTGCGGCGGCCCACCGATTTGGTCACCCGGGGCTGGCGCACGAACTTGGTGACCGGCTGTCTGACCTGGAGGAATCCGCGTGACACTGGTTCGTGTGCTGGTTCTCGTCTGCCTCTTGGGCGTTGGAGCGATCGAAGCGCAGGCGCAGCAGATCCTCAGCCCGGCGCTGCAGGCGGTCAGTGTCGGGGCACGCGTGCGCATCTCGGCGCCCAGCCTGCGGCGCGATCGCTTTGTCGGTCGCATCGACTCGCTCGAGGCGGGAGAGATGGTGCTCGACACCGCCGGGACGCGCCGCCGATTGGGGTTCGAGATGGGACCGGTGCTGGTAGAGCAGTTTCGCCGCGTGCGCATCCGAACGGGCGCGATCGAGGGAATCGAAGTGAGTGGCGGCCGGACGACGCGGTCGGCGAGCATCAAGGGCGCGATCATCGGCGCGCTCGTTGGCGGTGCACTGATCGGTTTCGGTCAGGCGCCTGAGGTGAACCCCACCTTCAAAGACTTCCTCAAGGGTGCGCCCGTCGGTGCCGCGGTCGGTATCGTGATCGGCGGTGGCGTGGGATACGCGTTAGGCGGAGAGCGGTGGCTGCCGGCGGAGCTTCCGAAGTAGCAACGGCAAACGGGCAAACGGGCAAACGGGCAAGCGTGTAAGACGGGCAAACGGGCAAACGGGCAAACGGGTAAGCGTGTAAAACGGGCAAACGGCGGAGGGCGGTATGCCGCCCTCGTCCTGTTGCCTCGCCGGGTCCCGTGGCCTGATCCGTTTACACGCGTACGCGTGTACGCGCTCGCCTCACCTCACCTGCTTCGCCGCGTCCAGCGCATTCGCGATTTCGCGTGACAGCGCCCGGGCTTCCTGGGTCGCGGAGCTCACGTCGTTGATCACCGACTGCACACCAGCCGAGCGGAGGGCGATGAGGTCCAGCCGCATGTTCTGCAACATGAGCGAAGCACTCTCGAGCTGTGACACCAGCGTCTCGCGACGCGACAGCAGGTCGTTCATCGTGGAGTGCTGCCGCTCGAGCAATTGCACCTTCTGCTCTCGTTCTCTGGATTCCGGCTGCTGCTTCGCCGCTTCGATCCGACGCACGAGCTCCTCCACCGTGCCGGGACGCACGTCTTCGTCCAGACGATGGAGTGACAAGGCGAGGGCGCCGATGCGTTCCGCGAGGGCGTCCACAGTGGGGAGGACGTCGGGGATCATGTCGCGATCCGGCTTGGTGAGCTTGGCCACCGCCTCGTGAATCGTCTGTCGGTCACTCGCCGCGCGAAGCACCAGTGATCCCTGTGGTCCCGCCAGCACGTCAGGGGGCGCGAGTCGTGAGGCATAGTCGGTCTGCGACGCGCCGGCATGTAGTCGCTCCTGCTCCGATCGTTCGACCAGGCGATCGCGTGCGGCGCTGCCGAATACGTCCTTGAAGCGGATGCCGTCGGCCCACAGCGCCGCGGCGCGATGCAACCAGCCGATCGTCATCCCCGCCGCCGGAAACAGGAACCACCAGAAGGCTGGGGAGAACGCGAGGTTGATCGCCGCGAGCATCCCCACCGTGACCGCACCGCTCGCCGTACGCCGCCGGAATCGCTTGATCTTCTCCGAAATCGGCATCTCGGCGAACTGAGCGACGGACTCGCCCCGACGGCGGCGCTGGAGGTCGGTTGAGCGACCGGAGTTGCGCCACTGATCCCGCGCATCCCGCCACGACGGCGGCATCCATGGAGGCACGGGAGCAAGCGAGCCCGGTGGGACGGCGTTTCGCGCCGGGAGCCCAGGTCGCCATCCCGCGTTCGCCGCCTCGATCGCGTCACGCGAGCGATCGGCGGAGGCGCGCGCCTGGTGCCGCGCCCGCACATCGCGCATTGCATCGTTCCGCGACGCGGCGGCGGCGTCCCGCGGAACAGAATGCTTCCAGGCAGAGGAGAGGCGCTCCGCTCCCGGTTCCTGGCCAGCCGAGGATGTGCGGGGCAGACTGCGCGGCACCTCGCTCCGCGCGGCGAGCGCTCGACAGAATTCCGCGGCGTCGGCAAAGCGATCCACCGGCTTCTTGGCCATCGCCCGCTCCAGTACCGCCAGCAGCGATGGCGGCGCGTCACCTCTCAGCTCGTGCAACGGCCGCGGCACCTCGCCGATGTGCTTCATCAGCATGGCGGGGGTGTTCGAGGCTTGGAACGGCAGTTCCCCCGAGAGCATCTGGTAACCGACCACGGCGAGTGAATACAGGTCAGAGCGGCCGTCGATCTCCTTCTCGCCCATCGCCTGTTCGGGCGACATGTAGGCCGGGGTGCCCACCGCGACACCGGTCAGCGTTAGGCGAGGGTCACCCTCGGCCGCCCGCGCGATGCCGAAATCGGTGACCATCGGCCGGCCGCTGGCCCGATCGAGCAGGATGTTGTCCGGCTTGATGTCACGGTGCACGGTGCCATGGCTGTGGGCGTAGCCGAGCGCATCGCCCACACCGTGCAGGATGTTGTGCACGTCATCGACCGACAGGCGCCGGTCGCGCGAAATCCGCGTGGCCACGCTCTCGCCGATCACCAGCGCCATGACGAAGCACACCAGGCCCTCGCGCTCTTCCACCGCGTAGATCGGCACGATGTTGGGATGATTCAGCTGTGCGGCCGTCTGCGCCTCGCGCAGGAACCGCTGCTTCACGTCATCGCGATAGGCGAGCTCCGGTGGCAGCACTTTGATGGCGACGTCGCGGCGAAGCTTCCGATCGGTGGCGCGGTACACCACACCCATTCCGCCACGGCCAATCTCGAGGCCCACGTCGTAGGCGTCGCCCAGGGCGGCGGTCACTCGATCGCGGAGAGCGTCGGTCATGCGGGGGTATCGGAGCGAGCGACGGGGAGGAAACTACTGCCGTCTGACACTACCAGACCGACGCCCGCCCAGTTTCGACATTTCGTCTTTCACATACATGGCGGTGTCGACCTCGCGTGCAAGCGCCACGGCTCGTTCGGCGACCGACGTGATATGTTCGAACGTCTGAGCCCCGGCCTTGAGGCGGACGATGTCCAGCCGCATGTTCTGAAGCGCAATGGCACAGCTCTCCAGCTTTTCGCGTTGCGTTGCCGTGCGGCTGTGGATGTCGGCAATGGCCCGGCGCTGACGCTTGAGGAACGCCAGGCGGCGCACGCGCTCCTCACTGGCACGCGTGTCGAGGGGATTGGCTTCCGCCTCCAGCTTGGCGATTTCCGCGTCGACGGCAGGGGCAGGTGTCTCCGGAAGGTTACGCTCCATTTCGGCCAGATTGACGGCCAGGGCCTCGACTTTCTGGTAAAGGGCCGAGGCGCCGGCGGGAATGTCGCTCAGCAACTCGCGGTCCCGCTTGGGCAGCGTCTGCATCAGGCGAAGGACGTCGTCACGGTTGCGCGCCGCGTCGCTGACCGTCCGGGCGTGCTGGCCGACAAGCGAGGACGGCACGTTAGGCGAGGCGGACGCCCCGGGCAGAGCCGCGCGCGGTCCTCCATCGGACAGGGATGCGGCTCGCTGGCTCCGCAAGCGTTCCCGCTCCCGAATCTCGGCGCGCTTGGCCGGATTCCACAGCGCCTTCACGGAATCCACCCATTCGGCGACCACGTCAAAGAACATCCGGTCGCGCGGCTCTTTCATCACGTCACGCCAATCGTACCCATCGGTCCACAGCTTGGCATACTTCCAGGCGATGTAGATCGTCCACAGGCCCCAGATGCCGACGACATCGATGACCCCGAACATCGAGAGGATCACTGCCGCCACACCGAAGAAGGCCCACGGTGTTGCGCCGCGCCGGAACTGCATCACTGCAGGATTATTCCAGCGCTCGAGCTCCCGAGGCGTCGGCGCGGCGTCATACCCCGGGTCGGCGTCGACCGAGACCGGAGCGGTGTGCGGGCGCGCGGCCCCCGGGAGCGGTCGAGCCACGACATTGCCGCGGCCGTCGGGGACATTGCGCGACTCGAGCGCAACGGCGAGCGCGCTCGCGCTTGGCAGCCGGTTCGCAGGCTCCTTCTCGAGGAGCAGCATGATCGCGCGGCCCAGGTCGGGAGCGACCGACGGGCACCGGTCCTCGATGGGAGGCGGGGCCTCCGAGAGATGCTTGACCAGGAGCGCCGGCGTGCTGGATGCGTTGAACGGCAGCACACCGGTTACCATCTGGTATCCGACGATACCTAACGAGTAGAGATCGGTGCGGCCGTCGACTTCACGCTCCCCCATCGACTGCTCCGGCGACATGTAGGCCGGTGTGCCGATCGCCATGCCGGTCGCCGTGAGTCGAGCATCAGCACCCTCGGTGATCGCTCGCGCGATGCCAAAGTCCGTCACCATCACGCGACCGTCGGAGGCGATCAGGATGTTGTCAGGCTTGATGTCGCGATGCACGACACCTCGCTCATGCGCGTAGGCCAGTGCGCGCGATACGTCGATCAGGACCTTGCGCGCTTCGTCACTGCTCATCGCGCCCGTCCGATGCAGCCGCACCGCGAGATTCTCTCCGTCGACAAAGGCCATGACGAAATAGACGAGGCCTTCGCGCTCATCGACCGAGTAGATCGGGACAATGTTCGGGTGGCTGAGTTGGGCCGCGGTCTCTGCTTCCCGCAGAAAGCGCGACCGGATCTCGCCACGAAACGCGAGCTCCGGGGGCAACAGCTTGATGGCAACCGAGCGCTTCAGCCGCCGATCGCGCGCCCGGTAGACAATGCCCATCCCGCCTCGCCCGACCTCGCGGTCGAGCTCGTAGCCGTCGCTGAGAACTCGCTCAACATGGGCGCGAAGGTCGGAATCAGATGCCGGGAATAGGGGATCTGGCACCGTCAGAAGTGTAGAATCGCCGCAGACATACGCGTCGCGTAGTGTAGCATTGGCCGAGTAGTCCGGGTAGACGGTATGGCAGTTCGTCTTACGTCATCCTGGCGGTCGAAAGTTGCAAACCCGGTCAGGGTGGCGTAATACAGCAGCGCGGGTTGTGCGGAGAGAGGAGATCATTACGCTGTTCCTTACGCTTTTCTCGGGCCTCGACGTGCCGAGACGGGCTTTACTGGTTGCAAGCGCCACACTCAGACATGTCCCAACGTCAGACACTCCCCGTTCTTCCCCTCCGGGGGACGGTCATCTTCCCGGGCGTCACCAATCCGATCGCCGCCGGACGCCCGGGCACTCTGCGCGCCATCGAAGCCGCACTCAAGGGAGACCGGCTCGTATTCGCCGTGGCTCAGCGCGACAACACCGACGAGCCAACCGCGGACATCCTGTATTCCATGGGCGTCATCGCGCGCATCGGCCAGATCCAGCGCGGACTCGGCGGCGTTCAGCTGCTGCTGCAGGGCGAACAGCGCGCCACGGCGTTGCAATACGCCCCGGGCGATGGCTACCTGACCGCGGTCATCCTCGCCACGGAGGAGATGAATCCGATCGATCAGCAGGATGCGGCGTTCGAAGCGCTCCACAAGGAAACGCGCGAGCGGGCCCAGGAGCTCGGCGAGAAGCGCGGACTTCCGGAAGAGGTCGTTCACCAGGTACTGGATTCGGTCGATGACCCCGGAAAATTCGCCGATCTCGTTGCCGGTTACATCGAGCTGCCCGTGCCGGAAAAACAGGGGCTCCTGGAGACGCTCAGCGTCGAGGAGCGGCTCCGCCGCGTTCTGGTGCACGTGCAGCGACAGATCGGCATGCTCGAGGCACAGGAGGAAATCAAGTCGCAGGTCCAGGAGGAGCTGGGCGAGCGGCAGCGCGAGATGTTCCTGCGTGAGCAGCTCAAGGCGATCCAGAAGGAGCTGGGTGACGACGACCAGTCCAAGGAGGTGCTGGAGCTGCGCGAGAAACTCGCCAAGCTCGAGCTTCCCAAGGAGGCTCGAGCCGAGGTCGAACGCGAGTTGGGCAGGCTGGAGCGATCGGGCCGCGAATCGATGGAAGCGCAGGTCATCCGAACATACCTCGAGTGGATCGCCGAGCTTCCGTGGGGGAAGCGGTCCGACGATCACCTCGACCTCAACCGCGCGAACACGATTCTCGAGGAGGATCACTACGGTCTGCAGGACGTGAAGGACCGTGTGCTCGAGTTCCTGGCGGTGCGTCAGCTGCGGGCCAAGCAGGTGGCGGAGGAAGTGACGAAGACGGGTGAGTTCCCCGCGTACAAGCTCAAGCCGGCGAAGGACGATGCAACGCCGACGCTGGGGCATCAGAACGACGGGGAGGAGCGGATTACGAACGCGGTGGAAGCGAAGGCCCGGGCGATGGCCAAGGGGCCGATCCTGCTGTTCGTGGGACCCCCGGGCGTGGGCAAGACCTCGATCGCCAAGTCGGTCGCGCGCTCGTTAGGGCGGCAGTACGTCCGCGTGGCGCTCGGCGGCGCGCGCGACGAAGCAGACATCCGCGGACATCGGCGCACCTATGTGGGTGCCATGCCGGGGCGGGTCATTCAGGGCATGAAGCAGGCGGGGACCAAGAACCCGGTCTTCCTGCTCGATGAGGTGGACAAACTGGGCCAGTCGTTCCAGGGCGATCCGGCATCGGCGTTGCTCGAGGTGCTGGATCCGGCGCAAAACGATTCGTTCACCGATCACTATCTGGGCGTTCCGTTCGACCTGAGCGAAGTGCTGTTCATCGCCACGGCGAACTTCATCCAGAACATCCCCGGTCCACTCCTCGACCGCATGGAGGTCGTGGAGTTCAGCGGCTACACCGAGCGGGAGAAGGCGGAGATCGCCAAGAAGTACCTGATCCCCCGCCAGCTGGAGGAATCCGGCCTTGGGGACAAGAACGTGTCGTTCTCGGATGACGCGGTGATGTCGGTCGTGTCGCAGTACACCCGCGAGAGTGGAGTTCGGCAGCTCGAGCGGGAGATCGGGCGGGCCGCCCGCAAGGTGGCACGCAAGATCGCGGCGGGCGACGAGAGCGACCTCGCCGACAGCATCATCGACGATACCGAGGTTCGCGAGCTGTTAGGCAGGCCGAAGGTGCACCCCGAGCGCGCTCAGGAGTCGCACGAGGTCGGCGTGGCGACGGGTATGTACTACACGCCGATGGGTGGCGACATCATGTTCGTAGAAGCGTCGGTCCGGCGCGTCGAGGCGTCGCGTCGGGGGGAGGACGACGACGGCATCCGCGGGCGTGGGGGCCCGATGTCGCTCATCCTCACCGGACAGCTGGGTGACGTGATGAAGGAAAGCGCACGAGCCGCGCTCACGTACGCGACGAACAACGCCGCCCTGTTAGGCATCCCGGCAGACCGGCTGGCGGGCGCGACGGAGGCGCACATCCACGTGCCGGCAGGCGCCATCCCCAAAGACGGTCCGTCCGCGGGTATTGCGATCGGAACGGCAATCGTGTCCGAGCTCTCGGGACAGCCGGTGCGCCGCGACGTGTCGATGACAGGCGAAATCACTTTGCGCGGCCGCGTGCTGCCGATCGGCGGCCTGAAGGAGAAGGTGCTTGGCGCTCACCGCGCCGGCATCAAGGTCATCATCATCCCCAAACAGAACGAAGCTGATCTGGAGGACGTGCCGGATGAAGTGCGGAAGGAACTGTCGTTCCACCCGGTGGAGACGCTGGCCGAGGTGCTGCGGATCGCCCTGGTGGGGGAGGAACAGCGGGCGGGAGTGAAGGCGGCCTAACGGACGGCTGGTTGCTGCGTGCCGATGACTGCACGCTGGGACCGGGACTGGTGGCGGTGTGCTGATGGCTGCCCGCTGGAGCAGACGATCGGGGCTGACTGCGTGGAAGGACCCAACGCAGTCGGCCCTTTCCGTTCAAGCGCCAGCACGAAGCGCCCGCACGCAGTTCCGGCCTGCAGTCATCGGCACGCACCAACCAGCCCCAGCGCCTATTGTCGCGACTGGCGAATCCACCCCGCCGGGCTGACCTCCGCAATCGGCATCAAAACCCTGTCGTATCCGTCGTCAGGCGCCGCTCGCGGGAAGCCAAATCGCGCCGCGAGGGGCGGAGAGAAGGGATCCGCCGCCGCGACATTCACGACGTAGCCGACATCTTCCAGACTCGCGATGCTCATCGCGCTCAAGGGCATGTTGGCCGTGGACTCGGCGAAGCCGGTCATGAGCTCGGCGTCGAACACCGACTCGCGCCAGTGCACCTCGATCGTGCCACTCCCACCGGTGTTCTCCGCGGGAACGCTCCCAACACCGCACGACGTCGAAAAGCCGAGTGTCACGCAGTGACTCGTGGCGCGAATGCCGGTGAAACGCGGGTCCGAGGTGCCACTCCCATCGAGCAGCGAGCGGCTGCGCCACAACGTGCCAATGCCGATGACGTGCAGCATCTCGTGCAGGACGATGGCCTCGAACCGGCCGCCGCTGATCAGGTTCTGCACGTCGGCCGCATCAAACTGCATGAAGCCGATGGCGGTGTGGCGTGTTGTCGTTCGCGTCAGGCAGGGACCAGCCGCTCCGAGAACTTTCCCCGGTCCGTCGATATCGCTCACCACGACGTAGATGATGACGTCGTCCACCTGCTCGGTGAGCGGCGTCACCGGTCCGCCGCAGCGCGTTGCGTCAAACCCAAAGAGCGGTACGTCCACCACATCGCCGATCAGGACAGCCCCAACCCGCTCCACCACGTCGGAGAAAATCCGTTGCAGTTCGGCACTCGGGGGGCCGACGAAGCGCAGGTCGATGTTGTAGTCGGACAGGTACTCGGCGCGCAGCGACGTCGTCAGCGAAGGGGTGGTCGTCACCGTCGCGCGGGCAGAGTTGGTCCGCTTGCGCGTCGAAAGGCGCCACGCCACGGCTTGGGAGCGCCCGTCGGGACCGGTGGAAAGCTGGACCGGAAAGAGCGACGACCCTGGTGTTTCCGCTGTGAGTGAGACGTCCAGGTTCGGCACACCGTTGCCGAACTGATCGCTGACCTGCAGGACGAGTGGCAGCAGCAGCTCCGCTCCGGCAAGACCGCGCTGGTTATCGCCGGAAACGGCCGAAAGGCTCGCCGGGGCACCCGGGATGCCGGTGGCAACGATCAGCAGCGGGGCGAGGCCCGACACCTGGACCTCGAGTGCATTGCGCCCGGCGCGCGTGCCGAGCGTCCATCTCCCGACGGATGTGGCCCCCTGGAGCGTTCGTGTCGGTGCGTCGGACAACGACCCACCACCCTCGGTCACCCGCACCGTCACAGGCACGTCCGCCAGGGCCACACCCCTTTCATTCGTTACCGTGAAGGCTGGCGGGGACAGCAGCGGGGTTCCAACAGTCGCGCTCACGCTCGCCGATGAGGCTGGGCGCACAGCAGCCGGCGTCGTCGATGGCGACGTCGTGTCCTGGCACGCGGCTGCGACCAGTGCGATCAGCAGTCCGGTTCCCTGCCTGCGGCGCATAAACTCCGGTGTCTCAAATGCTCTGGCCTGCCACGAGATCAACCTAGCTCCTTCCGCCTTCCGCAGCAGCAGGTTCGCGGAAACCCCGCACGTGATGGACCCGTATCCGGGGAGCACACCCTTCGCCACCAGAACGTCGCCTCGATGCTTCACGTCCCACGCACGGCCCTCCGGGTCGGAACGGAAGCCCTCCGCGTCAATCCGCTCCGGACGGCCCTTTCCACGGTCGGCGTGATCATCGGGGTCGCCGCGCTCGTGGCGGTACTTTCGTTAGGCGACGGGATGGAACGCACGGCCCGTGAGCAGGTGCTGTCCACCAGCAACCTCCAGTCGATCGCAGTCAGGTCGCGGACCGGCGAGGCAGTCGATGGCGATGTCTTTCCACTCGCTGACACGCTGGCGATCGAGGCCAGAGATGCCGAAGCCATCGCGGCGCTGCCTGGTGTGGCCACATTCGCCCTCACGGTGCAAGCGCGGCTCGAGGTGCGGGCTGTCGGAAGCGATTTGCGTCGCATGGCGATGGTGCGCGGCACACGCGGTGTCGACGAGCTTCCGGCCGAGCTCGCGGCTGGCCGCGTCCTCGCACCCGCCGACTCGTCAGGCGGCGCCGCGGTGCTCGCGTACGCGGTCGCGCGCCGGCTCGACGCAAACGGAAATGCATCGGCGATGCTGGGGCGCCACGTGGTCATTCGTGAAGACACCCTGGAAGTGGTCGGCGTGCTGGCCGAGCAGAAAGGAGCGCCTGTGTCAGCGGTGCTCGTGCCATACCGCACCGCGGTACAGTCCGCGCGTCGGGGCCGGGTGTTGCCCGAGATGATCGTGCAGGCCAACCGCATCGAAGATGTCGCGCCGGTCCAGGCGGGCATCGAACGCGTCCTTGGCCTACGGTCGCCGTCGTGGCGCACGTATTTCGAGGTGGCCACCTATCGTGCGCGAGCCGACCAGCTGGCGCAGGGGATCCTGATCTTCAAGCTCCTCATGGGCGCGATCACCGGGATCTCGCTCCTGGTCGGCGGAATCGGCATCATGAACGTGCTGCTCGCGTCGGTGTCGGAACGCACGCGTGAAATCGGCATCCGACGCGCCACTGGTGCAACGCGTCGCGACATCCGCCTGCAGTTCCTTGCCGAATCGGTCGCGATCTCGGGATTCGGCAGTGTGCTTGGGATCGTGCTTGGGCTCGGCGGTGCATTCGCAATCACGGCGGCGATTCGAAGCGTTGCAACGGCGGGGTTCGTCCGGGCCTCATTCACCTGGGGGTCGGTCCTTGCTGCGGCGATTGCTAGCCTGATGATCGGTCTGCTGTTCGGCACCTACCCGGCGCATCGGGCCGCGCAGCTCAGTCCCATCGACGCGATTCGGCACGAATAGCCGGCCAGCGATCAGAAGACGACCACGCCTCCCTTGAGAATGCGCCACACGTTCATGCGGAGCTCCGCCGGTTCGGTGCCGTCGAGGAAATACTCCGTGTAGCGACGATCGAGCGGTGTGGCGTCCGTCGCCAGTGCACCCGTGGCGCGATCCAGTTCGGCGACCACGAGGCCCGGCGGGGGGAGCCATGGAGGTGCGCTCCGCGACGCGGCCGCGATCTGTACCATTCGCCCAAAAATCGGCGCGGCGAGTGTGCCGCCGGCCGCTCCTGGCGTGATGGTTCGGGGGTTGTCAAAGCCGAGCCACACGCCGGCGACGAGATCGGGCGTCATCCCGACGAACCAGACGTCGGTATTGTCGTCCGTCGTTCCCGTCTTGCCGGCGACCGGGAGCGATGAGGGGATATAGCGCCGGATCGCCGTGGCGGTCCCGCGCTCGACGACGTCGCGCATCATGTCCCGCACGATGAAGGCGACTCGCGGATCAAGGGCCTGCGCCGGCACCACGAGGCGGTTCTGCCAGACGACCTTCCCGCTCGTATCCTCGATGCGAGTGATGAATCGTGCCTCGACCCGCGCCCCCAGGTTGGCGAACACCGCATATGCGGCCACGAGATCGAGCGGCTGGACGACCGACGCCCCGATGGCGCTCGACGGGTACGGAGCGATCGGTGAGGTGATGCCTAGCGAACGGGCCATGGCGATGATCGAGTCCATCCCGAACCGCTCGGCCAGTTGCACGGCGACCGGATTCCGCGAGCGCGCGAGCGCGTCGCGGAGCGTCATCGTCCCGAGGAAGTCGCCGTCCGAATTGCGCGGCCGGTATACCGTGCGATTGGGCATCGGGTACGCGACCGCGGTGTCGGCGACGAGGGCGTTGGCGGCGAGGCTTTCGGCCACCGCGGTTGCGTACACCACCGGCTTGAATGCGGAGCCCGGTTGTCGCATCCCATTCACCGCGCGATTGAATGGCGACTGCGCGTAATCGCGCCCCCCCACGAGGGCGCGCACATCCCCCGTAAACGGGTCCATGGCGACGACCGCCCCCTGCAGGTAGTTGACGTCCTTGCCCGCGGTGGCCGTGTGCCTGGGATGTCGGTAGCCCTCGCGCGCCTCCAGTTCCGCCGTTCCCTCGGTCAGCGCCTCGAGGGCCCCACGCTGCAGCGCGGGATCCAGTGTGGTGTACACGCGGTGCGGCGTCTCATTGATGTCGATCCCGGCGCGCTGTGCCTGCACGCGAACCACGTCGACAAAGTATGGGGCGGGCGCGGTGAAGCCCTCGGCGGGTGCCGTGGTGACAGGTTCGGCACGGGCCGCTTCGGCTTGCGCTGCGGTGATGTAGCCCTGCTGCGCCATGAGCGCGAGCACGGTGTTCCGACGCTGCTTGTTGCGCTCGGGGTACTTCACCGGGTCGTAGAGCGAAGGACCCTTCGGCATCGCCGCCAGCGACGCGGCTTCGGCCAGCGTGATCCTGGCGGCCGGCTTTCCGAAGTAGTGGCGCGCGGCGCTCTCGATGCCGTAGTAGCGTCGCCCGAAATGGATCTGGTTGAGGAACGCCTCGAGAATCTCGTCCTTGGTGTAGTGCCGTTCCATCTCGCGCGCCGCCTGCTGCTCGCGAAGCTTGCGCATCGGGCTGCGGTCGGTCCGGTCGATGATGTCCGGATGCATGTTCCCCACCAGCAGCTGCGTGATGGTGCTGGCGCCCCGCACGCGTCCGCGCATCGCGTCCTTGAGGGCCCCCGCGATGCCGATCAGGTCCACCCCATCGTGCTGGTAGAACCGCTGATCCTCGACCGCGATGAAGGCCTGTGGTACGTACTTCGGGAGGGTCTTGAGCGCGACCACGGTGCGCCACTGGCGTCCGATCTCGCCAATCACCGATCCGTCGCGAGCCAGAACAACCGAGGATTGCAGCGGAGCGACGATTCGCCAGGGCTCACCCCCGCCCTGTTTGTCCGGGGTCTGTGCACTCCCCTGCGTGCCGATGAGCGCGATGACCGCACCGACGCAGGTGACGATGCGCCGGAAGCGCACCACACGGGCCCTGCACGCGCCTAACGAAAACTGCAAGGGATGCCTCGGTCAGGAACTGGCAGGGGAATGTATCACTCGCAGTAATACCACCATGCGGCGTTCGGAGTTCGACCTCGACCGTTGCTGGGGTGCTCCGCCGGCGTCAGTTTTGTGCCATGCCCCGCCCGATCACTCTGGCCGTCGCGCAGGTCCGCCCTCGCAAGGGGGAGTACAGCGTCAACGTGGCGCGTGTGGGGGCCGTCCTGGCCCATGTCAGTGCCTCCGACCCCCGTCCCCAGGTGGTGCATTTCGCCGAAACCGTGTTATCCGGCTATTTCGTCGAGGGGGGCGCGCGGGAGGTCGCGGTAACCACGGGAACCCTGGCTGACGACCTCGACAACGCGTATCGCAGCCAGAGCCGTGACGGTGGCCGCCCGATCGATGTCGTCGTCGGGTTCTACGAGCGCTGGCGGGAGACGCTGCACAATAGCGCGGCGTACCTGCGTCTCGGCGACGGCGCGCCGCAGGTCCTGCATGTGCATCGGAAAGCGTTCCTGCCCACGTACGGCCTGTTCGACGAGGAGCGCTTTGTGGAGCGCGGGCACGACTTTCGTGCCTTCGACACACCATGGGGTCGCGCCGCACTGCTGGTCTGCGAGGATGCGTGGCATTCGCTCTCCGGCACGATCGTCGCGCTCGATGATGCCGATCTGATTTTCGTGTCATCGGCGGCCCCGGCGCGAGGCATTCATCCGAGACACGACGAGGTCCCAGGCCCAGGCAGTGTGTCGCGGTGGGAACGGTTGATTCGCGAGATCGCCGAGGAGCATGGGGTGTTTGTGTCGTTCGCCAACCTTGTGGGGAGCGAAGGCGGCAAAGCGTTCCCTGGGGGCTCGTGCGTGTTCGGGCCGCGAGGAGACGTTCGGGTGCGCGGCCCGTTGTGGGAGGAGGCCGTCCTGGTCACACGCGTGGACTTTGGAGACGTGGGGCGCGCACGCGCTGACACGCCGCTCTTGGCAGATTTGCGAACGGCGCTTCCACATCTGCGCCGCTGTCTGGACGTGGCCGAGCAGGGTGGCGTGGGTCGGGGAGCCCTCTCCTTCGACCGCGAGGTTCACCCCGAAACGACGCGGGGGGCCCCCCCCGCTTTCGAACTTGCGCACAGGTCGGGCTCCCCGCCTAACCATTCTGTCCCCGTTCCCATCATTTTCTCGCCGGACGCGTCCGGGGGCCCCCCTACCTTGGAGATCGACGCCGCTCTTGTCGAACGGTGGCTCACGCGCTTTCTCGCCGAGGAGATGCAACGGCGCGGGATGACCCACGTGGTCATCGGGTTGTCCGGGGGCGTGGATTCCGCCGTCACCGCGTACCTGGCCGCGTGCGCCTTGGGTCGCGCCAGCGTGCTCGGCGTCCGGATGCCGTATCGCACCTCGAGTCCCGACAGCCTGGCGCACGCTCAGCTGGTAATCGATGCGCTGGGAATTCCGTCGCGCACCGTCGACATCTCGTCGGCCGTTGATGGTTACCTGTCGCACGAACCCGATGCGGATGGGGCTCGCCGCGGGAACGTGATGGCTCGGACGCGGATGATTGCACTCTTCGACCAGTCGGCGAAGCTTGGCGGCGTACCGCTGGGTACGGGCAATAAGTCGGAGCGCCTCCTGGGGTACTTCACCTGGCACGCCGATGACTCGCCGCCGATCAACCCGTTGGGCGACTTGTTCAAGACCCAGGTGTGGGCGCTGGCCCGCCATCTGGGCGTACCCGACGTCATCGTCGACAAGCCGGCGTCCGCGGACCTCGTGTCCGGTCAGACGGACGAGGGGGACTTCGGGCTCAGCTACGCCAAGGCGGACGCGATCCTCAACTGGCTGGTGGCCGGTTATTCGGCTCGGGACCTCGTCGCGCACGGATTCGCCTCCGAGGAGGTCGAGCTCGTCCGGCGCCGTCTCGACGGCACCCACTGGAAGCGTCGGCTTTCGACCGTCGCCATGCTCACGCACACCGCAATCGGCGAATCGTATCTCCGGCCCGTAGACTACTGATCGCCACAGGCCATGAGCTATACGCTGCGCCTCAAGGACATCGTGATTGGATGGAGCGACCTCGAGTCGCGCGATGCGAACCGGCGAATCGCCCGTGGACCGTTCCGACCAGGCCTCGGCTACGAGCTCGTGGAGCCCATCTTCGTGCTGCGCCCGGGAAACGAGCTCGGTCCGGACATGCTCGAACGAGAGGCCCGATACCGACGCGCACGCGACACGCTGGACCTCGCGCTCTACGCCCCCGATGGCGCGGAAGTGGACACGGCGCGCATCGACATCATGCGCGATGACAGGAGCCCGACGGAGCTGGCGCTCGAGGTAGCGATTGTGGATCGGGAGTTCTGGCGCGCATAGTCGCGTTGCCGCGACTACTTCACTCTCACCGGCGCGGCGCCGGGTTTCAGGCGAATGTGTATCGTGCCTGCACCCTCGCGCTTGACGACTTCGACTTCGTCAATGTCGGCCCGCGCAATCCGGTACGGGCCGATGTGGTCCGCCTGACCCGGTGACATGAGACCCTCGTACAGAATCCGGCCGCTCGCATCTCGCAGGATCACGTTTGGCGGCAGGACATTGCTGCTCCGCAGTTGGATCTTCGGCAGACCGGTACCTCCGGGTGCGCTGGGGATCATCGACGAGTCGGGCGCGCGGCTGAGTAGTGCGCGGTCGCGCGATGGCGACGATGAGACTCCCGCGACGGGGGGCCGCCAGCTGCTCGCGGCCGTCAGTTTCATGTGAATGACTGTCCGAGGGAGCACATTGGAACGCTTCAGCACCTCGACGCTCTGGATGTCGCTGGCGGGGACGCTCTTCAGCAACTTTTCGGTGACGGCATCGAGCCGAGCCGCAAACACGACACGAGCCGCCGCATCCTCGACGATGAGCACCGGCTTCGTGGGATCACCGGAAAGCCCGGAATCCGCAGGGGTGGTGTAGTTGTATGCGAACAGCGGGCCCTCCCCGACCTCGAGGCCCTGGGCGACCTTCCGCTTCAGCGAGTCTTCTTGTGCTCGTGTCAGCGCCGCCGTTGCCGTCCGACCATCCTTCCGGACATAGTCGCTGACCGGCACCACGGGGTCCGGCATGCGGGTTTCGCAGGCCACCATCAGGCCAACAGCGGCGAGCACGCCTAACGCCGCGCGACGTACGGGGGTGAGTGAACGCACGATGGTCATGGCGTCGATCCTCGTCCGGAGTTGTGAAGTCGAATCGGCGAAGGCAAGGAGCGCGGGCACGGCGCGGGCGTGTCCCCGTCCCGCTACCGACAGCAGCAACTCTGCGTAGTCCGCCACGGCGGGGCCACCACGCAGCACGCGCGCATCGCAATCGAGCTCGATCGCCGTGCGCAGTCGTCGCACGCTCCACCAGAGGACGGGATTCCACGGCATCGTAGCGAGCACCACAACCCCGGCCAGCAGGAGTTTTGCGTCGCCGGCGCGCACGTGCTCCTCTTCGTGCGCGATCAGCAGTTCCACCGATCGTGGGGAAAGCTCCGTTGCCCAACACGGCACGAGGATCCCGGGCCTCCCAAAAGGCACCACGCCCGGTCCCAGGTCGGTGGTGATGGCCACCGTACTCCCCGCCAATGCCACGCGGCGCCCGCGACGGCGGGCGCGGCTCAACTGCACAAGCCCCGCCACCAGCGCGACCGACATGAGCAGCGATGTCCCTAACCAGGCAATGCCAAGGAGCGCATTCGC
>JBQTIW010000045.1:0-43528 GCA_052387735.1 Gemmatimonadaceae bacterium | reverse complement strand
GCCATGAAGCACAGCCGCGCGGCTGGACTCAGTTGGCGAAACTGAGGGCCATCGACGAGCGCCTCGTAAAACGACCGGAACTCGCCCCGCTCGCGCCTCACAGCCTGCGCCGCCATCAGTGCACGCGCCTCCGTGGTCCAAGTGCGAAGGGCCACCGGAACCCAGCACGGAGTACGTCCCGCAACCGACGACGCGGGGCGACGTCAAACTGCCGCGCGAGCCAGCACACCACGAGCCAGATGAGCAGGCCCTCCACCAGAACGGTGCCGAGGAGCCACAGCCCGAGGACCGCCATGGGACTGACCTCACACCCTGCCAGTAGCACTAGAATGGCTGCCAGCGGCCAGCGAGGGGCACTCACGCGGCCCTCCCGCGACGCGCAGCACGGTCCGTGACCTCACGAATCACCCGACGACGGAGCGCCGCCTTCGTGGTGGGCTCGGTGGTGGGCTCCGGTCTGGCGCGCCCCCGTTTCGGAGGATGCTTACCGCGTTTCCCTGGCACGGATGGCCGTCGGTTTTTGCTGTGGACGTCGGGCCGCTGGTCGGCTTTCGGTCCGACGTCCGGGCTCCTCATAAAACGACGGTCGCAGGTTAGATCCCTGCATGGCCCATCGCGATCTCTGGACAGACACACGCTGGCGTTAGGCGTGGCCGGTGACGCCCCACCTCGCGCCCAATCGACTGTCGTGAACTTCACGCTGCGTGCCGCCATCTGCATCAGCCTGGCAGGATGCACGCCCGGCGAGTCTGCCTCGAGCCGCCCGCGGCCCGGCATGTGGAACGTCGACTCCACCGAGTCGAGGGCCGGCGGTCCGCCGAACATCACCGCAATCATGGCGCCAACTGGCGTGGGGGCACCGAACCTCTCCGTCATCTGCGACAGCACGGCGTCCATCGTGTTCGGGCCGCTGATCCCGCTCATCCCCGAAGCAGAACCCGGCCGCGCGACCATCACGTACAAGATGAGCGGCCGCGAACCCGTCACCGAGAGTTGGCCGCGTGAACCGGGAGGCATGCGTGTACTCGCCGAAGACGCCGCGAGTTTCCTCCGGTCACTGCGCGTCGTCGACACCCTCCTCGTCCAGTTCCCAGGAACCGATATCGGAACCGGTGCCTACTGGGTCCACGATCTGGACAGCATCCTCGGCGCACGGTGCCGCTAGGACGCGGGCCACCAATCACGGCGAAGCACACGTCACGAGTGGTTCTGTGCGCCATGCCGAGCTGGCACTGACACGCCTCGCTCGGCCTTCCACCGCTCCTCACGACCCATTAACGTTCCCATCCCTTGCGCCGGCCTCAGTGGCGCAGCGGTCGCGTAGCTCAGCTGGTTAGAGCGCTGGTCTCACATACCAGAGGTCCGGGGTTCGAGTCCCTGCGCGACCATGCCGAGCGGAGAACGGCGTGTCAACCGGAGCAGCGTGCTGGCCGCTACGCTCCATGGGTCGCTCCCCGCTCCCCGCTCCCCGCGCTCCGCTCGGCCTCGATGTCCCCCTCCACCATCATGCGCACCAGCTCCGCGAACGAAACCTTCGGTGCCCAGCCGAGCGTGGTCCGCGCCTTGGTCGCATCGCCGAGCAGGTGGTCGACTTCGGAGGGCCGCAAGTAACGTTCGTCGAGGGTCACGTATTGCTGCCAATCGAGGTTGGCGTACCCAAATGCTGCCTCGACGAACTCACGGACGGAGTGGGACTCCCCTGTCGCCACAACATAGTCGTCCGGGGTTGTGTGCTGGAGCATCCGCCACATGGCGTCCACGTAGTCACCGGCAAAACCCCAGTCGCGCCGCGCGTCGAGGTTGCCTAACGCGAGTGCCGTCTGCCGGCCGGTGATGATGCGAGCGACGGCCAGCGAGATCTTGCGCGTGACGAACGATTCGCCGCGACGTGGCGACTCGTGATTGAACAGGATCCCGTTGGCCACGAACATTCCCCAAGCCTCGCGATGGTTCACGGAATGCCAGTGCGCTGCGAGTTTGCTCACCGCATACGGGCTGCGCGGGTGGAAGCGGGTCCGCTCGCTCTGCGGAGGAACCGCCGCGCCGAACATCTCGGATGAACCGGCCTGATAGAACCGGACACCGCGGCCCGTGCGCTCGATGTGCTCACGCACCGCTTCGAGTAGCCGTAACGTGCCGGTCGCCACGATATCGGCGGTGTATTCCGGCTGGTCGAACGACACACGCACGTGCGACTGCGCCGCCAGATTGTACACCTCGTCAGGCGCGACCGTCTCCACCACGCGGCGGAGCGAGCTTCCGTCGGCCAGGTCGCCATAGTGCAAACGAAACCGTCCCGACAGGGCCGGATCCAGCGCCAGGTGATCGATGCGGCCGCGATTGAACGTCGACGACCGCCTGACGAGACCGTGGACCTCGTACCCCTTCTCGAGCAGCAGCTCCGCGAGATACGAGCCATCCTGCCCGGTGATGCCGGTGATGAGTGCTTTCGACATGCGGGAGAAGATAACCGGCGCCCGAGTCTCCAATGACCCGTCTACGGGCTCACCCGCTCACCCGCTTGCACCACCGCTCCCATCCTGGTCGCGCGTGCCAGCACCGACGCGTCGAGCCGCGCGCTCACGTAGGTGGCATCATCGGCATGGGTGACCGACACGACCTCGCTCGTCCGATGGAGCTCGGCGAGCAGCTTCCCGTTCCCGTGTGCAATCCGCAGCTCCACCAGAGGCGTGTGCCTCCGTGCCGAATCGAGCAGGTGCTCGCGAAGTTCCGCCACGCCCGCATCGCCCTGCACCGCGGACACGACCACGTGCCGGGGAAAGAGGTTGCGAGCCCGCGTACGCAGCCCCTCGGCTTCCTCCGCCGAGAGCAGGTCGATCTTGTTGAAGACGTAGACGACCTCCTTCTCCTGCGCGCCCAACTCGACCAGCACCTCGTCCACGACTTCCCGCTGCTCTTCCCAGAAAGGATGCGAGGCGTCGATCACGTGCAACAGGAGATCGGCCTCCAGCACTTCCTCGAGCGTGGCCCGGAACGACGCCACCAGATGGTGCGGCAGCTTGCGGATGAACCCCACCGTGTCGGTGACCACCATCCGCACCTGATCATTGAGCGTCACTTCACGCGTCAGCGGATCGAGCGTGGCAAACAGGCGGTCCTCGACGAAGATGTCGGGCGCGTGGGACAGCGCGCGCAGCAGCGACGACTTACCAGCATTGGTGTAGCCGACCAGCGCCGCGCGAAAGATGTTGCGTCGGCTTTGTCGCTGTACGACGCGCGCTCGCTGCACCTCGGCGAGCCGTTCCTTGAGCAACCGGATCCGGTGGCCAATCAGCCGTCGATCCGTCTCCAACTGCGTTTCGCCCGGACCCCGCATCCCGATGCCGATACCACCGCGTGTCTTCTCCAGATGGGTCCACATGCGCGTCAGCCGCGGCAGCATGTACTCGAGCTGCGCCAGCTCGACCTGCAGCTTGGCTTCGTTCGAACGCGCGCGTGTGGCGAAAATGTCGAGGATCAACTCGGCGCGATCCATCACGCGACGTCCGACCGCGTCCTCGATGTTCTTGCCCTGCGTCGGTGAGAGCTCGTCGTCGAAGATGATCAGCGTCGCACCCAGATCGTTCGCCTTCGCTCCGAGTTCCTCGAGCTTCCCGCTCCCGAGGTACGTGCCGGCGTTCGGCCGGTCGATCTGTTGCGTGAGCAGGCCCGCGACTTCCGCTCCGGCGGTATCGGTGAGGCGTTCGAGCTCGTCCAGGTGCGCTTCGACGTGCAGCCTGGCGTTGGTGCGCTTGCGCGGCGCGCCGACGAGAATCGCGCGCTCGACCGGCGCCGAGAGGGAGATCAGTTCGCGAGGAATGGTCGGGGCTCGTGAAGATGCGGGAAGCGAGAATCGGAACGCGGCATCAGCACCTGCTCTGTCGTCCGGAAGCTAACCGGGTGTCCGGTCGCCCGATGTGGGCTCCATTCCCGATTCTCACCTGCCGAGTCCAAGTTCCGCCGCCGACTCACCGCCCTCCCGATAGCGTCGAAAAGCGGCGCCTCTGATCGTACGGCCAGGTGCGATTGCCGAGCGGGGTTCCGACGGTGATGTCACCCTTCACTCGATACTCCACGCTCCCCGTCTGCATGAGCTGTCGCCCCGCGACACCAATGCCTGCGTAGGTGAAGCTCACGGGCAGGCGGATCTCGCTCGTGTCTCCCTTCTCGACCTGGAAGCGGGAGTTGTACTCCCCGTCCGCAAACTTTACGCTGTCGACGATGACCTCATACGTGAGCCGCGATCCATCGAGCCGATAGCCGTTCGGATTGTAAATGTCGAGGACGATCTCCAGGGAGCCGCCGGACACGCCGAGACCAAGCACGCGGCCCTCCTTGAAGGTCACGACAGGTTCCTTGAAGTCGCGCCGGAATGCGTTGCACGCGGCCAGCAACGCGAGCAGTCCGACACCAATCGTGGTGCGCATCAATCGCATATCACACATTCTCCTGTGGCGCATCTGTCGTCGCGGGATCGCCTGAGTCGTTCTCGACGGGGTCCTGGGCTTTTCGCTTCAAGTCGGCCCACCATTTGAGTCGCTTACCGATGTCTCGCTCAAACCCGAAAGGACCCGGCTCATACAGCACGCGGTCGCCCACCGCATCGGGGAGATACTGCTGGGGAATGAAGGCGTCCGGGACTGCATGTGCGTACTGGTACCCCTTGCCGTACCCCAGTTCCTTCATGAGAGGCGTCGGCGAGTTCCGGATATGGAGGGGCACGGGTTCCGCCGGGTATTCCCGCGCCAGCTCCAGCGCGGCGGTCCACGCTTCGTGGACCCGATTCGACTTGGGAGCGGTCGCCAGGTACACCGCCGCCTCGGCAATCGCGAGCTCGCCTTCGGGAGAGCCGAGGGCATGGAACGTCTCCCGCGCCGCGAGGGCAATGGTGAGCGCGTTAGGGTCGGCGAGCCCCACATCCTCTGCGGCAAACCGCACGGTCCGGCGCGCAACGTACATGGGGTCCTCGCCACCGATGATCATGCGGGCAAGCCAGTACAGTGCGCCCTGGGGATCGCTGCCGCGCAGCGCCTTGTGGTACGCGGAGATGAGGTTGAAGTGCTCCTCTCCTGTCTTGTCGTACCGTGCCACGCGCAGCTGCATCGCCTCGCGCATGATGTCGGCCGTGATCTGACCGCCGCGTCCCACAAACTGCGCTGCGGCTTCCAACACGTTGAGCGCGCGCCGCGCATCCCCGTCGGATTCGCGGACCAGCCATCCGATCGCGTCGTCCGTTGCCATCAACCCCTCGTTGCCCAGTCCGCGCTCGGCATCCGACAGGGCGCGGCGGATCAGTCCATCGACGTCCGACGGACCTAACGAGTTGAGGACGAACACCTGCATGCGCGACAGGAGCGCTCCATTCAGCTCGAACGACGGATTCTCGGTGGTCGCACCGACGAGCGTCACCACCCCCGCTTCCACGGCCGGGAGGAAGGCATCCTGCTGCGCGCGGTTGAACCGGTGGATCTCGTCCACGAACAGGATGGTGCGACGGCCGAGATCGAGCCGGGCCCTCGCATCGGCAAGGATCTCGCGCACCCGTGGCACCCCCTCGGTCACCGCCGAGAACGGGACGAACTCACGATCCGCATAGCGCGCCAGCAGGAACCCGAGCGTGGTCTTGCCCGTACCGGGAGGACCCCAGAAGATCATCGAGGCTGGGGACCCCTTTTCGATGGCATCGCGAAGGGGTTTGCCGGGCGCCAGGAGGTGCTGCTGTCCGACCAACTCGTCCAGCGTGCGCGGACGCATCCGCGCGGCCAGGGGTTCCGCCCGGGCCCCCGCGGCAAACAGACTTGCGCCCGATGAGGGTCTGCCCCGTGTCGGCACGGTGTGACTACAGCGCTGGCGCCGGATCCAGGCGCGTCAGGTGGAGTCGCTCCACCGTTAGGCGCACCGCCGCTTCTGCTACCGCGGACGACCCGAACTCCCCACGCCGCAGCCACCAGCTCCGCGTGCGCAACGACGCCATCCGCCGCAGCCCTTTCCCCTGGAGCAGATAGAGCCAGCGGTCGGTGTCGGAGAACACGAACACTTCGAGATTCGGCGTGAGCGTCGCCTGCTCCTTCCCTGAAACGACGGTGACCTCGGTGCCGGCGTGCGACCCGAGTGCGTGCTTGGCACGCGCGACCGAATCGCGAACCTCGGTGATGTCGAGATCCTCACCGCTCCACCGCGCCCCCGTCCTCCAGTCCTCGAGATGCACGTCGACCGCTGGGTCGAAGTGTTCGAGCACCGCCAGATAGAGCTCGATCGTTCGATCCGCGTTCGGGACGAGCTGGGCCTCGAACACCGCTCCGCGTGACCCGAACACGAAGCCGTCGGCCGCACCGCGGAAGTGGTGCCAGATGACGGACTCGGGATGGGGGCCGCGAATGAACACGATCGTGTCACCGAGAATGGGTGGATCGGAGAACGCGTGCCCGTTCGAGCAAGGCGTCGCGTCGATTGCGCGCAGGATCCGCGAGCACCCACCCTTGTAGCGCCCGCAACGTCTCCCCGAGTCCCGGTCCTGGAGCGATCCCGGCCTCGCGGATGAGATCCTCTCCATCAACGACGAGATCTGAAATCTCGACAGGATCACGCCAGGCGCAACGGAGTGCGCGCCGGTACAGGGACGGCCACTGCCGGCGGACTTCCTCCGGAACGCTGCCCTCTGCGGTCAGCGACGCGATCGCCACACGGAGCGTGTCTGCCAGCTCCACACGGCGCGTCTTCGCTGCCCACAGGCGCAGCGTGATGTCCTCGATCCTCCGTCCAGACGAGAGCGCTTGCCGTAGATCGTTTGCGTGTGCGGCGAGGTGAGCCAGCCGATGGGCCTCACGATTCGAAAACCGAAGACCGCTCAGCAGGTCGAGGGTCGAATCCGAACGAAGCCCACACACGATAGCGCCGAGCCTGACAAGCGTTCGCCGCCGCGCGATGCCCGGATCCCTGCTGGCATCGGGAAGCGCTACTGCGTCGGCGGCAGACGTGTGCCACACGGGCAGCGCGGCGAGGGCCGGGAGCAGTTCCTGCAGGGCTCCGCTCCGGCGCCACAACTCCAGCGCCCGACTCGGCGTGCGCACCTGCTCCAGGGTCTTGGTCAGCTCCTGTTGAATCCGCTCCTTTGACAACCGATGTAGCGCGCTCGCGCTCTCGACGATGGCTTGCCAGGTCGATGGCTCGATCGTGAATCCGAATCGCCCGGCAAACCTGAGCGCGCGTAGTGCACGGAGCCTGTCCTCACGCATGCGATCCCGTGGAGCACCGACGGCACGTACGACCCCGCGCGACAGGTCGTCCCGGCCACTGAAGGGATCGTGCAGCCGTTGCCGTGATGGCGAGTACGCGATGGCATTGATGGTGAAGTCCCGACGCGCGAGGTCCTCATCGAGGGATGCGCCGAACTCCACTTCGGCGTGCCGCCCGTCCGTGCGGACGTCATGACGAAAAGTCGTCACCTCATGCAGGTGGCCGGCGTGATCGAGCACCCCGATGGTGCCGAACTTCTCTCCCACCGGGACCGTCCGGCGGAAGAGCCGACGGACCTCGTCAGGCGTGGCAGCAGTGGCGAGGTCCCAGTCGAGGTGCTGGAGCCCCAGCAGCGCATCACGCACGGCTCCGCCAACGCACCACGTCTCGAAGCCCGCCGCTTCCAGTCGCCGCGCGATCTCCCGAACGGTCGCCGGGGGATCGAGGCGCTGCGGGAGGCCAGACATCGGGTCGCCGCGCACGTCGTCAGGCATCGAACACGGACTGCAGCGCAGGGCCGGTCAGGCCGGCTCCGAGCGCGAGCATGAGATCGATCCGGGCCTGCTGCGGCCGCCGCGACCCGGTGAAGATGGCCCCGAGATTGGCGAGGTGACGGCCGCCACCTTCATATCCGTAGGTCTGCCCCACACGCCCTCGGGGCGCCCGGGAAGCCACCACCACCGGCAGGCCCGACACCACGCAGCGGCCGATGGCCGCCGCCATGGACGGGGGCACGTTGCCCCGGCCTAACGCGGCGATCACGACGCCGAGCGCGGTCTCGCGTGACCGGTCCACCAGTCGGCCGTCGGCGCCGGCAAACGCGAGGATGATGTCCACCGGTTCGGCCAGGTGCAGTGGGTTCAGCACGGGCGACCGCGGCGGAAGCATCCGTCGGAAGACCACCTCGCCATCGTCGACCACGCCGACCGGCCCGAGACCGGGGCTCTCGAAGGCGTCGAGCATGTGCGTGTGTGCCTTGGTCACATCCAGCGCAGAAAAGATGCGGCCGTTCAGCACGACGAGCGCACCGTAGCCGTGCGCATCCGGGCTGGCTGCCACGCGTACGGCGTCGGCGAGGTTGGCCGGACCGTCCCAGCTCAACTCGCTCGCGTTGCGCATGGCGCCG
The DNA here is from genome assembly GCA_052387735.1 of Gemmatimonadaceae bacterium. GTDB lineage: Bacteria > Gemmatimonadota > Gemmatimonadetes > Gemmatimonadales > Gemmatimonadaceae > RBC101. Next base: position 35,166 of record JBQTIW010000045.1, on the reverse strand, counting down.
GTGAACACGATGGGCTTCCCGGAGTCGATGGACCGCGTGGCGAGATACGCCGACTCCTCGATGGTGTCGGTGCCATGCGTGACGACCACACCGTCGATCGTCGGTTCGGCCACCAGATCGGCGAGGCGCGTCCGCAGTGCCCACTCCCGCTCCACGGACATGTGCGGCCCGGGGAACCGCCCAAACTCCTCGATCCGCAGGTCGGCGACGGCCTCGATGCCGCGCGCCGCCGCGAGGATCTCGGCAGCACCTAACGAGGGCACCACGCCACCGACGGCAGGATCGAAGCGCATCGAGATCGTCCCTCCGGTGAAGACGAGCGCGATCACCCGCACAGCACACTTCCGCCATTCACGTTGAGAATCTCGCCGGTGATGTGTCGCGCGTGCGGCGAGCAGAGAAAGACGATGGGCGCGGCAATGTCGTCGGGCGTCGCAATGCGCCCCACGGGAATCCCGGCCGCAATCCGTTCACGGCCGCCGCCGGCGAAGGGCTCGGCGCACATCTCGGTGTCGACCCATCCCGGGGCCACGCTGTTGACCGTAATTCCCTGCGACGCCACTTCCACGGCGAGGGACTTCACAAACGAGATCATCGCGCCTTTACTGGCGCCGTAGTCCGCGTGCATCGCTTCACCCCGCTGGCCGGCGGTACTGCTGACGAGCACGACACGCCCGCCCTCCCCCATCAGGCGCAGGGCGGCGCGCGTGCTGTAGAACATGCCGTCCACGTTTTCGTGCATCGTGTGCAGCCACCGGGCATCGGCCATCGACGCGACGCGCTCGTCCTCGACCGGCCAGATCCCGGCGTTCCCCACGAAGATGTCGATGCCCCCCCAGGCGTCGGCGATGTGCGAGAAGCACCGATCGACGCCCGCACGATCCGACAACACGGCCGCCACCGCCAGGGAACGCACGCCGAGCCCGGTCAGCTCATCCACCAGTCGTTCGGCGTCACCTGCACGTGATCGGTAGTGCACCGCGACATCGGCGCCGCACCGGGCGAGCAGCCGCGAGGTCGCTCCGCCGATGCCGCGTGAGCCGCCGGTGACCGCCGCGCGCTTTCCCCTGAGGTCGATCACGTGATGTCCTCCTCGACGGCCTCGCAGATGATGTGCTCGAGGCACAGGTGGAGCTCCTGCGCGCGGTCGGTCCGATCGGTGGGCACGACGACCGAGACGTCCGCCAGGCCGCGAAGGGCGCCCCCATCGCGCGAGGAGAACGCCACGACCCGTACTCCCTTCCGCTTCGCCGCTTCCGCCGCCCGAACCACGTTAGGCGAGTTTCCGCTGGTCGAATGGATGATCAACAGGTCCGAGGGTCTGGCCAGCGCTTCCACCTGGCGCGCGAAGATCTCGTCGAACCCGAGGTCGTTGCCCGCCGCCGTCAGCAGCGAGGTGTCGGTGGTAAGCGCCACGGCCGGCAAGGCGCGCCGGTTCTTCATGTACCGGACGACGTACTCGGTCGCGACGTGCTGCGCGTCGGCGGCCGATCCTCCATTGCCGCAGAGGAAGAGCGTGCCACCGTCCCGCAATGTGGCGCGCACCATCGCGGCCACCTGCGCCACCTGCGCCGGCAGCGTGTCGGCGGCGCGCGTCGCCACCGCGGCGAGGTCGGCCAGACGCTCCCGCAGTCGCGCCTCGAAGCGGCGCTCGAAGTCAGTCATCTCGTGTTAGGCGCCCCGGCCGACGGTGAACAGTTCACGAAGGCGGTCCCAGATGGACTTGCGATCCCGAAGCCGGGGTGCCCCTTCCAGCATGTGGTCGTCGAGGAGATGTCGTGGGTTCTTCTCCATGAGAATCCTGGCATGCGTATCGCCGCCAACTTCGCGCAACCAGAGACGCACGGTGGCCAGCGAACGTGTGTCGCCGTGGTTGTCGCTCGCCAGAATGTCCACGACGCCCTCGGCGAGCATCCGGCGCGAAAACTCGGACTTGGTGCCTGCGGATAACAGCATCAGCGCATCCCCCTGCACCACCACGCCGATGTCGCGCCAGATGTGCAACCGGTCGATGGTGATCCCCGCGTACCGCTCTGGATGGGCGATCACCGGAATAATGCCGCTCGCCCGGAGCCGCAGCAGTTCGTCGGTCGCGTGCGAGGACAGTGGCACCCGCGGCAGCTCCACCAGCACAGCCTTGGAGCCACCGAGCGACAGCCCCGGAAGCGTGAGATCGCAGCCGGGCTGATCGAGCATGATCTCGAAGCCGCTGTGCAGCCGCATGCCTGTCTGGTCTGCTTTCCGCAGTTGGTCGAGGAGCGCCCGGTGTTGGGCGCATGGCGCGGCGGCGGCGCGTGAAGCGTCCAGATGTGGCGTGCACGCGACGTCAGTCACCCCGTCGGCGCGGAGACGTTCCAGGACCCGGACCGAGTTCTCGAGCGTTGGACTCCCGTCGTCCACCCCGGGAAGCAGGTGCGTGTGAAGGTCGATCACGGTGAGCGGGCTGTGGTGGAAAGCATCCGGAGCGCCTCGAGGCAGCGCGCCTCGAACCGTTCCGGATCCTCGGCCATCGACTCCAGCGCTCGAGTGACGAGCGCATCGACGGCGAGCAGGTCCAACGCCGTACGCCGGTCAGCCGCATGATGGTCCAGCAGTTCCCGCGTGGCGTCAACCACCACGCGCAGAATTCGCTCCGGAACCGCCGTATGCTCGGCACCGCTCGCCGCGACGATCTCCTCCACACGTTGCCGAAGGCGCTCGGGCACGCGCTCGGTGAACACCGCCGACGCGCCTCGCCCAGTCACGCCCCGACCAGGGTCCGGACCACTTTCTCCAGAAGGGCGAGTCCGTCTCCGAGCCTGGCCGGGTCGGGAATGCCGGCCTGCGCCATGTGCGGTTTGCCGCCACCACGACCACCCGCTGCCGCCGCGAGCTCCCGGACGATCACATCGGCCCGGGCACCGCGATCCCGCGCATCGTCGGTCGCGACGACCAGCAACGTCGCCTTCCCGTCCGCCAGCGTCGCGCCTAACGCCGCGACGCCTGATCCCATCTGCTCGCGGAGGGCATCCCCCATGGATTGCAGTGTCTTCGCATCCTCGACGCGCACCGGCTGCGAGATGACCTTGAGCCCGCCGACAACGGCAGCGTCGGAAATCCAGGTGCGGACCTGGTCGCCGCCCCCACGCATGGCCTCCTCGAGGCGCCTCTCGAGTGTCTTGCGCTCCTCGAGCAGGGTCTGGACCTTCCGGACGACCAGTTCGTGGTTGGATCGCAGGAGCTCCGTGACGCGGTCCAGGGTGCGCTCACGATCGCGGAGTACCTCGAACGCGCCCCTGCCGGTCACCGCTTCGATCCGGCGCACGCCCGCAGCCACACCCGTTTCACTGAGGATCTTGAAGAGCGCGATGTGGCCGGTATTGCGCACGTGCGTGCCGCCGCAGAGCTCCACCGAGAGGCCGTTGATCGAGACGACCCGCACGACCTCGCCGTATTTCTCCCCGAACAGCGCCATCGCTCCCGCCGCCACCGCTTCCTGATACGGCCGCTGATCGGTGCGCACGTCGATCGCCGCCCAGATGCCACGATTGACCTGCTCTTCGATCGCGCCGAGCGCGTCCGGCTTGAGCGGCCCATGATGGGTGAAGTCGAAGCGAAGGCGATCGGGCGCCACGAGCGAGCCCGCCTGGTGCACATGCTCGCCCAGCGTGTCGCGCAGCGCCGCGTGAAGGAGATGCGTGGCCGTGTGATTGCGCTCGGTGTCCCGACGCCGGTCGGTGGGGATGCGGGCAACGCACGTACCAAACAAGATCGTGCCACCAAGCCTGCCGATCGCGGCGGTACGCCCCTCCAGCTTGCGCACATCATCGACGTCGACCCGCCACCCCGCACCCACGATCTCGCCATGATCGGAGATCTGGCCCCCCGATTCGGCATAGAACGGCGTCTCCCGCAGCATCACCGCGACGCGTCCGTCCTCGAGATGCCGGACCGCCGTGACCTGCGTTTCGATCTCTACGGTGTCATAGCCCACGAACACCGGCGGCGGTGTGGCTCCCGTCGACTGGCTCCCCGCCCCTGTCTCCCATGCCCAACTCTTGGCAGCATCCGGGTCCACGCCGAGCTTGCGGGACTTGCGCTCCTCCTGCGACTGCGCACGCTGCGCGCCGAGGGCCTGTTCGAAACCGGCGATGTCAACGGTGTAGCCCCGCTCCCGGGCCATCAGTTCCGTCAGATCGATCGGGAAGCCGAAGGTGTCGTAGAGCCGGAACGCGTCCTCCCCCGAGATCGTCCCGCGAATGGCGGTCGACCCCTGGAGCGTGTGCACCGGCGCGAGCTCCTCGAAGCGGCGCAGGCCGCCCTCGACCGTCGCCAGAAACCGCTCCTCTTCGGCGCGCGTCGTCTCGAGCAGGTGTGCCTGGCGCTGTCGCAGCTCAGGAAAGACGTCGGACATGGTGTCGACGACTGCGTGGACCACATGCACGAGCGTGGGCTCGCGGCGGCCCAGGAGGTACGCATGCCTAACGGCGCGCCGCAGGATCCGGCGCAGGACGTACCCTCGCCCTTCGTTGGACGGGAACACGCCGTCCGCCAGGAGAAATGCGACGGCGCGCGCGTGGTCGGCCAGCACGCGGTAGGAGGCGGGGTCAGCGACCTGAGCGCCCCCCGACACGGGCCTACTGAGCAGGCCGGCCTGTCCGGCCCGCAGCGACCAGTAGTCCTGACCTACGAGTTCGCCGATTCGGGCGAGGAGTGGCTTGAAGGCGTCGGTGTGGAAGTTGTTCGTGACACCCTGCATCACAGCCGCGATACGCTCCAACCCCGCCCCGGTGTCGACCGAGGGCTTGGGAAGCGGCACAAGCCTGCCGTCCGGCTGCCGGTCGAACTGCATGAACACGAGGTTCCAGATCTCGAGGAACCGACCCGCCTCGCCTCCTTCAACAAATGCGTCGAGCGAGAACTCCTCGCGGTCGAGCTGCGTCCATTCGCCCCTCGCGCCCTCGGGGAACGCCCAGTCCTTCGCGACGTTCGCGAGGTCGACATAGATCTCGGAGCACGGGCCGCATGGTCCTGTGTCCGCCATCTGCCAGAAGTTGTCCTTTTCGCCAAGCCCGTAGATGCGGGAATCGGGAAGGCCGGCAACCTCGCGCCAGAGCGCGCGCGCTTCTTCGTCTTCGCGGAAAACGGAGACACGCAGATGCTTCGGGCTCAGACCGAGATTGCCTCGTGCGGCGTCGCCCGTCACCCACTCCCACGCAAACCCGATCGCGTCTCGCTTGAAATAGTCTCCAAACGAGAAATTGCCAAGCATCTCGAAAAACGTATGATGCCGAGCGGTGTGGCCGACCTGTTCAAGGTCGTTGTGCTTTCCCCCCGCTCGTACGCATTTCTGCGACGTGACCGCCCGCTGGCCACTCTCGAGGTGCTCCAGGCCGAGAAAGACCTTCTTGAACTGGACCATCCCCGCGTTCGTGAACAGCAGCGTGGGATCGTCGCCTGGAACCAGCGACGAGCTGGGAAGCACCGCATGACCGTTGCGGCGAAAATACTCGAGGAAACGGGAACGGATCTCGGAGGCGCGCATAACGCTTCAATATAGGTGGCTCGTCTGAGGTTTTGGACGAGATCGGGACGCTGCCACGGACTGCAGTACGCTCGGTGACGTCAGCAGGAGCCCGATGGGAGTTCTTGAATCCGCGCCTGTCTGCTAACCTTCGCGTCGACGGTCGCGTCGCATTCGTCGCGACCGATACCTCCGCCACACCGCGATGTCGCTCGTTTCCACGGGGGCTCCCCCGGTGCTCACGAACCGCTCATCGGTCCGCGCCATCGAACTCGTGTCGCACCGGTCGCACCAGCTCATCCGCGTCTGGATGTTCGCCAGTGCCGTGAGCGTGATCCTCACGCTTGTGGTGGGTGGCGTCACTCGACTGACGGAGAGCGGGCTCTCCATCACCGAATGGAAGCCTGTCTCCGGTATCCTCCCGCCACTGAGCGAGGCGGAGTGGCGCACCGCGTATCAGAGCTACCTGCAGATTCCGGAAGCCCAAACGGTGCACCGTGGCATCACGCGGAGTGAATTCCAGACGCTGTTCTGGTGGGAGTGGCTCCATCGGTTCGTTGCCCGCATGGCCGGACTGGTCATTGCCCTGCCGTACCTACTGCTGCTCGTCGGCCGCCGCATTCCCCGCCCGCTCCACATGCGACTCCTGGCGCTGCCGGTGCTGACCGCTGTCCAGGGAGCGCTTGGCTGGTACATGGTGCAGAGCGGCCTGAGCGGCCGCACCGATGTGAGCCAGTATCGCCTGGTCGCGCACCTGGGTCTAGCGCTGTGCATCTACGTCATCACCGTGTGGACGGCGCTCACAGTCGGCGTTAGGCGGCTGAGCGATGCGCACGCCACGTTGCACTGGGGGGCGTTGGCGGTCGCCGCCATGACCTTCGTCACGATTCTGAGCGGCGGATTTGTCGCGGGGCTGGATGCGGGGCACATCTACAACACGTTCCCGCTGATGGGGAGCGGCCTCGTGCCGCGGGAGTACTCAGACCTCGCGCCTGTCTGGCGCAACTGGTTCGAGAATCCGGCCGCTGTCCAGTTCAATCATCGGGTACTGGCGCTATGTACGCTGCTCCTGGCAGGTGTGGCATACGCCCGTGAACGGTGGACGCGAACTGACCTGCCCGCCGCGTGGAACGCGGTACTCCTCGCCGTTGTCGTTCAGATCGGCCTCGGGGTCTTCACCCTGCGCCTTGGCGTGCCGGTTCCGGTCGCGGCGCTCCACCAGCTGGGCGCCGTCGCGCTCCTGACGGCCGCCCTCTGGGCCGCGTGCTGGATGCCACTCGATCAATCGTCGTCGACCACTCCCTGATCGTCGTCGCTCGCGTCGACGAGGGAGGCAACCACGCTGGAGAGGAGGCTCGCGTCGTAGCCACGTCGCGCGAGGAAGGCGTAGAGGCGGCGACGCGCGGTAGCAGCGTCGAGTCCGCTCAATGACTTGAGCCGCTTCCGGCCCACGGCCAGCGCCGCCTCGCGCTCATCGAACCCGACATCCTCCATCACATCACCGATCGCTTCACGGGCCACCGCGGGCGCCACGCCGCGACGCGCGAGCTCCTGCTGCACTCCGCGTTTGGACATACCACCGGTGACCACCCTGGATCGCGCCAGCTCGCGGGCATAGACGGCATCGTCCAGCAGGCGCAGCTCCGTCAAACGCTCGATCGTTGCCTTCGCCTCGACGTCAGTGGCGCCGCGGCGTCGCAGCGCGAGCTTCAAGTCGCGCGCCGAGCGCGCTCGTCCGGCCAGCAGGGTCACTGCGACATCAAACACCCGCAGCCTATGCGCTGCGGCGGTGAGCTGCGCCGCTTCCGAGTCCGACAGCTCCCGCCCGACCGCGAGGGTGAATTCACCAACCAGTTCCGACGACACCACCCCCTCGACCCCGCCGAGGGATAGCAGGAAACGCGACCCATTCGCGTTCATCGACCGGATCGCCGTCACGCGTCCCGCGGGAAAGGCGCTCCGCTCCCCCGGTCGGTGCCGTGAGCGTTGCCCGGCTCCCCCGCGATTCCCGTCCTCCGAACCCGACGTCATCATCTCAGCGGCCCTCGCATGATGAAAAGGGAGAGGCCGGAGAGAGGCCCTTTGAGCAATGCGGGGTACCGGGCCCCAACATCCTCAGAGACCAACCCTCCGGCCCCAAGCTCGTGCCGGACACTCCCCTCTGCAGTCCCCTAGTCTTCGGCAACCTCCACGTCCACCTGCTGCTCCGTCCGACGAAGGCCCAGGACGACCTTCACCTTCTCCTCGACCTCACCCATCATTGCGGGGTTGTCCTTGAGGAACATCTTGGCGTTTTCACGCCCCTGTCCAATGCGCTGGCCGCCGTAGCTGTACCACGCGCCCGACTTCTCGATGATGCCGGACTCCGACCCGATGTCCACCAGTAGCGAGGTGTGCGAGATCCCCTCGGCGTACATGATGTCAAACTCGGCTTGCTTGAATGGGGGCGCCACCTTGTTCTTTACGACTTTGACGCGCACCTGTGATCCAGTCACCTCTTCCTTGTCCTTGACCGGGCCGATGCGGCGAATGTCGAGGCGTAGTGAGGCGTAGAACTTGAGCGCTTTGCCACCCGTGGTCGTCTCCGGGTTGCCAAACATGACCCCGATCTTCTCTCGCAGCTGATTGATGAAGATCACTGCGGTCCGTGAGCGGGCGATGGCGCCGGTGAGCTTGCGCAGCGCCTGGCTCATGAGCCGCGCCTGCAGGCCGACATGGGAGTCGCCCATGTCCCCCTCGATTTCCGCCTTGGGCACCAGGGCGGCCACCGAGTCGATCACGACGACATCTACAGCACCCGACCGCACGAGGATCTCGCAGATCTCGAGCGCCTGCTCACCCGTGTCCGGTTGCGAGACCAGGAGGTTCTCGACGTCCACGCCGAGCTTCTTCGCGTAGTCGACGTCGAGCGCATGCTCCGCGTCGATGAACGCTGCCACCCCACCGGTCCGCTGCGCGTTGGCGACCACGTGCAGGCAGAGCGTGGTCTTCCCGCTGGACTCCGGACCGTAGATCTCGGTGACCCGACCCCGGGGCACACCGCCGATCCCGATTGCGGCATCGAGGTTGATGGCACCCGTGGGGATCCCTTCGATGCGAACACGCGCGGACTCGTTGCCCATGCGCATGATCGCACCCTTGCCGCAGTTCTTCTCGATCTGCGAGATGGCCAGACCTAGTGCTTTCTTGCGGTCGTCTTGCATTGCGGAAACCGCCATGCGTCACCGTGTGGTGTGGTGTGGTCTGAGGGCCACCGCGACAGAATCTACGAGGTGGCAGGAACGAAATCGAACCCCGAACAAAATACGAAGATCCGCGCTTGCCTTCAAGCACGAGCATCGAGAGAGAATGCGTTTTCCACATGGCGTACACGCACTCGCTCGCCGTCCATGAGGACTCCGATGACGTCGAACCGATAGCCTTCGCCCCCGTGCCCGTGACGGGAGATCCAGGTTCTGGCTGACCGACTCAACTCCATGCGTTTCTTCCAGTTAACGGCCTCGACGGGTCCGCCGAAGTCGGCACCGCGCCGGGTCTTGACCTCCACAAAGGCGACCGTTCCGTGGCATTCGGCGACCAGGTCGATGTCGCGGTGTCCTGACCGGAAGCGTCGGTGGAGTACGCGCCACCCTCGGTGGACCAGCCACCGTTCGGCCACGCGTTCCCCGTCGCGCCCCAGTTGTTGAATCGGCGTCGTCACGCGGGGAACGGTACGATGGGCCCTCGGAGGGAGCGTCATCGTTTTGTTGCGAACGCCATCGAATTTCCGCCGCAGGAGGGGAGAGCCGTGATCGGAGGGCACTCCAGTCGTTAGGCACGACGCCGCATCCTTCCGCTCGCTGCTCCCCGCTTTAGTCCATCTCCCGACCCGCAATCCGGTCCAGATCATCCAGCCCCACCAGGATCTCCCGGGGCCTGGACCCGTTGGACGGACCGAGGATGCCGGCCGCGTGCAGCTGGTCGATGATGCGCGCGGCGCGCCCATAGCCGACGCCCAACCGGCGCTGCAACAGCGAGGTAGAGCCCAGCTGGTGCTGAATACAGGTCTCCGCGGCCTTCCGGAAGAGCGGGTCGCGCTTCTCGTTCGCAACCTCGGCGCCTTCGTCGCCTTCGTCCTCGTGATCCAGCGCCTCCCGAGCCTTCACCGCGGCAATGATGTCCTCGCGCGCGAGCTCGGGATCAGGCAGGCCCTTCGCCGCCATAGCGGCGAGTTTGGCCTCCTTGCGTGCCTCGAACCACCGGGCGAGGCGTTCGGTGTCTTCACCCGGGATGTAGGCTCCCTGCAATCGCTGCGGTTCCGACTTCCCCGGCGGGATGAACAGCATGTCGCCGTTGCCTAACAAGGCTTCGGCGCCCATCCCGTCGATGATCGTCCGACTGTCGATCTGCGACGCGACGCGGAAGGCGATGCGACTGGCGAAGTTGGCCTTGATGAGACCCGTGATGACGTTCACGCTGGGTCGCTGCGTGGCGAGAATGATGTGAATCCCGATGGCGCGGGCCTTCTGTGCCAGCATCGCCAGCGGCGTCTCCACCTCGCCCTGCACCGTCATCATCAGGTCGGCCAGTTCGTCGATGACCACCACGACGTAGGGGATCACGCCATCGTGGTACTCTCGCCGCTCGAAGGCCACATCGGGTCGAATCGGGTGCAGGAGCGTAGCGCCTTCGTGCAGGCGCTTGTTGAACTCCTGAATGTTGCGCGCGCCGTTGGCCGCGAGGAGCTCGTACCGACGCTGCATCTCCAGCACCGCCCACTTGAGGACATACGCGGCGTCGCGATTGTCGGTGATCACCTTGTGCAGGAGGTGCGGCAGCGCGTTGTACACCGACAACTCGACCATCTTGGGGTCGACCATCAGGAACTGCAGGGTCGCGGGCGTGTGCCGGTATACCAGGCTCGTGATCAGCGTGTTGATACAGACCGACTTCCCCGATCCCGTCGCACCGGCGATCAGCAGGTGCGGCATGCGGGCCAGATCGGCCACGACCACGCGACCCTCGAGGTCCTTGCCTAACGCGATCGGCAGCGCCATGCGCGCACTGTGGAACTCGGGTGACTCGATGAGCTCCCGGAAGGCGACGAGGTGTGGAATGGGGTTCGGTACTTCCACCCCGACGGCGCCGCGACCCGGGATGGGCGCCACCACGCGAACGCTGGCGGCGCGCATGGCGAGGGCGAGATCATTGGCCAGGTTGGCGAACTGGCGGACCTTGACTCCGGGCGCCGGTTCGATCTCGAATTGGGTCACGACGGGACCGGTCTGCCGGTCGACCAGCTGGCCCTCTACTCGGAACGTGCGCAGCGCGTCCATGAGCTTCTCGCCCATCGCGTCCAGCTCGCGGCGTCCCACGTCGTGCGCCTCTGCCGGCGGAGGGGTGAGCAGGTCCGGAGACGGGAGCACGTCCTCCATCGCGTGCTCGTCAGGCACGAGCGGGGCGGGAATCGCGTCCGCCTCGTCGGGCGGCGGCAGGACTGATTCCGCTCTCGGCTTCTTCTCGCGCTTCCGCCGCTGCACCGCCAGGTCGTCCTGCAGCGCTGGCCCGTCCCGGATCTCCCGTCTTCCGTCACGAAACCCGTCCACCCCCGGCATCTCCTCTGGTCGCGGCTCCAGGCGCGAGGCCAACGTCGGACCTTCCGCCTGCCGCTTCCCGGGACCGGGGCCGACGATGACGCGTATCGGATTCCACCGCAGCGTCAGCGCCATCAAGGCACTGCCTAACAGCGCGATCACGATCCAGGCCCCCACCGTACCGAACACCCGGCCGAGGTAGATCGACACGAAGCCTCCCCAGAGGCCGGCCCACGATCCGGGATCCCGCGCCGCATCGTCGACCCGCCCGATCGCGATCGGGACGAGGACCATCGCACCAACGAGAAAAAGCAGCCATCCACGATCGGCCTCCCCCGGGATGCGGCGGAGCAGCCGGAGTCCGTGGACGAACGGGAGAATCGGCAGGAGCCACGCCGCCGGCGCTCCGAGCAGGGAAACGATGCCCCACTTGAGGCACGCACCGACGGGACCGAAGACGCCACCGACCTGCGTGCAATCGAGATACGGATCGACGCGCTGGAAGGCGAGCGCCCCGGCAAGAAACACCGCCAGCAGAATGAGGGCGATCCCAGCGATCTCGCGCCGCACGCCGTGGCTCATCGCGTTCACCGCCCGCGGTCGCTGCCCAGTCGAGTAATCTGCCGTTCCGCGTACACCGGCACGACCGGTTGTGAATCGAGGTTGGCGCAGAACGCCAGGTCTTCCGCAAATCCCGCCTCGGCCAGCGCCTTTCCGTGGGCGGCGGTTCCCAGGAGGGCCAGCAGATCGCTCGCGTACTTGCGCTCGAGCATCAGCGCGGCGCGCGCCGCGTCGTTGAGCGTGGCAGTGGCGAGGCGGCGGGACAGCGAACGCACAAACCGTCCCGCGCACACCGCGTCCTCGAGGGCAAACTGGCGATCGGAACCGGCACAGAGCAGCACGAGGTCCACGTCATCGCGTGCTGCGGCCCGCAGCATCGCTGACACCACCGAGAAGTTCACGAAGGATCCGACGAGCACGTCCCGCGCTCCCTGCACGGCCACCAGGGCCGCGGTGCCATTGCTGGTCGTGAACAGGATCGTCTTTCCGTCCACCGCCTCCCCGGTGAACTCCCGCGGCGAGTTCCCGAGCTCGAAGCCCGGGATCGTCGCCATTCGGCGTTCGCCCGCGAGGAGCACTTCGCCGCGTTCGAATGACTTCGACCGCGTGACCGCCTCCTCGCCGCTCTCGAACGGGATGATGGTCTTCGCCCCGTTAGCCAACGCCGTGGCGATCGTGGTCGATGCCCGCAGCACATCGATGACCACCACCACTCGCCCATGCCACTCCGCCGGCGGGATCGCCGCCGGTCCGAACACGACATCAACCCGCACGTTACGACGGCTCCTTCAACAGGCCTGAGAGTTCACGCTCGAGAAACTTGGTGTCGAACCGGCCCGCACGGAACTCCGCGTGCTCGATCACCTTGGCGAGAAACCCGGTGGTGGTGGTCACGCCTTCGATGATGAAGCTCTCCAGCGCCATGTGCATCCGCCGCATCGCCTCTTCCCGGTCATTGCCCTGGACGATCAGTTTGGCCAGCAGCGAATCGTAATAGGGCGGCACGGTGTATCCGGCGTAGACGTGCGTGTCCAGCCTAACGCCAGGACCGCCCGGCGGATGGAAAACGTCGATCCGCCCGGGAGACGGCTGAAAGCCACGGGCCGGGTCCTCGGCGTTGATGCGGCACTCGATGACATGGCCTCGGAGCTCGGGTGCGCCCCGGACCGACAGCGGTTCACCGGCCGCCACACGGATCTGCTCCTTCACCAGGTCCACGCCGGTGAGCTGCTCGGTCACCGGATGCTCGACCTGAATCCGCGTGTTCATCTCCATGAAGTAGAACGAGCCGTCCTCGTCCAGCAGCATCTCGATGGTTCCGGCACCCACGTAGTCGATCGCTTTTGCGCCGCGGACGGCGGCGTCGCCCATCGCCTCGCGGAGGCTGGGCGTCATCGCCGGGCTCGGCGCCTCCTCGATGAGCTTCTGGTGCCGGCGCTGGATGGAGCAGTCGCGCTCACCCAGGTGGATGACGTTGCCGTGCTTGTCGCCAAGGATCTGAAACTCGATGTGTCGCGGCCTGGCCAGGAACTTCTCCACGTACACTTCGCCGCTGCCAAAGGCCGACAGCGCCTCCGAGCGAGCGAGGGAGAACGACCGCAGGAACTCCTCGGCCTCCCGGGCCACGCGCATGCCCTTTCCCCCGCCGCCCGCCGCGGCCTTGATGATCACCGGAAACCCGATGCCCTTGGCGAGCTCCAGGGCGACGTCGGGCTCCTCGACCGGCCCGGTCGTGCCGGGCACGATCGGCACGCCGACGTTTGTCATCGTCTTGCGCGCTTCGGCCTTGTCGCCCATGGTGCGGATCTGATCGGCGGTGGGCCCGATGAACGTGATGTTGGAGGCGACGCAGGTTTCCGCAAACTCCGCGTTCTCGGCCAGGAACCCGTAGCCCGGATGGATGGCATCGGCGCCCGTGATCTCGGCCGCTGCAATGATACGCGGAATGCGAAGATAGGACTCGCGGGCCGGAGCCGGCCCGATACAGACGTCGTCATCGGCAAACCGTACGTGCAGCGATTCGCGATCCGCTTCTGAATAGACGGCGACCGTTTGTATGCCTAACTCGCGACAGGCGCGGATGACGCGAAGCGCGATTTCCCCGCGGTTGGCGACCAGGACTTTCTTGAACATGGCGGTGGGCAGCCGCTTACGCGGTCTCGTCAGTCTCGAAGTCGGTCCAGGAGTTGTCGCTCGAACCGGCGACCCCCTGGACCCGTAGGGCAAACTCGTTGGGGTTGGTCGCGTAGAACAGCGCACTCTCGTAGGAGATCACGCCCTTCGAGTACCACGCCATGAGAGACTGGTCGAAACTCTGCATCCCGTACTGTACCGTCCCTTCCTTGATCAAGTCAGGGATGTTGAGCGTCTTCGAGACGTCGCGAATCTGCTCCCGCACCGCGGCGGTGTTGATCAGCACTTCGGCAGCCGGAATGCGGCCTGGTCGGTCCGATCGTGGCACGAGGCGCAGCGAAATGACCGCGGCCAGCGCGCCCGACAACGCGAATCGCACCTCGTTCTGCTGGTGAGGTGGGTAGAACGACAGAATGCGGTTGATCGTCTGCGTCGCGTCGGTCGTGTGCAGCGTGCTGAAGACGAGGTGACCCGTATCGGCCGCCTTGAGCGCGGTGTCCAGCGTGTCGAGGTCGCGGATTTCACCGATCAGAATCACATCCGGGTCCTGTCGCAGCACCCGCCGCAGCGCCTGGACGAAACTTCCCGTGTCCGTCCCCACCTCGCGCTGGTTGATGTGACACTTCACATCGCGGTGGAGGAACTCGATCGGATCCTCGATCGTGATGATGTTTGCATAACGACGCTCGTTCATCGTTTGCAGCATCGACGCCAACGCCGTCGATTTCCCCGAACCCGTGACGCCGGTGACCAGCACGAGGCCGCGTGGGAGGAGGGCGATCTCCTCGACGATCGCCGGCAGATTGAGCTCGTTGATCGACTTGGCCTGATGCGGAACCGTTCGGATGGCGAAGGCGATGGTGCCGCGCTGTTGATACGCGTTGACGCGGAAACGACCGATGCCGGGAACGCCCGTGGCGAAGTCGGCTTCGCGGAACTCGGCGAATTCCTTGACCTGCTTGGGCGACATCAGCTCCTTCGCCAGCACGCTCATGTCCTCGGGTCGAAGCGCGGGCAAGGGCAGCGGTGACAGGTCGCCATTGATCCGCAAGGTCGGCGGCCGTCCAACTTTCAGATGCAGATCGGACGCGCTGACCTGCACCATCTGTTGGAGGATCGCCTTGAGATTGAATGGCGCGCGCGGCACGGCGCCGAGCGCCGAGCCGGTTCCCTCTGTGGCGTGCGGAGTGCTACCCATTCGGATCGACGCGGAAAAGGACCTGACCGTACTCCACCGGGTGCGCGTCCTGGACGCTGACTTCCCTGACGATCCCGGAGACCTCGGCCTCAATCTCGTTCATGATCTTCATCGCTTCGATGATGCAAAGCACCTGCCCTTTGGTGACGCGCGACCCCACCGCGGCGTAAGGCTTTGATCCGGGCTCGGGGGATGCGTAAAACGTCCCGACCATGGGCGATTTGACTTCCAGGAGGTTGGGCTTGGGCGCTTCCGCTTTTGGTGCGAGTTCTGGCTCCGCAACCACGGGAACCCCCTCGGCCGGGGTCAGTCGTGCCACCGGCGGAGCCTGCGCCAGCAGCGGCGGCATGGACACCGGGGTTGCGATCTGTACCGCCCCGCGCTGCTGTGAGGTTTTGGAGATGCGGATCTTCATCCCCTTGTCGGACGAGATCTCCACCGAGTCCACGGACGATCCGTCGAGCATTTCGATGAGCTTCTTGACGTAGCGTAGGTCGATCATGGCTCGGTGAAAGAAGCAGACCCGTTATGCGAGTTCGACCAGCTCCCGGGGGAACTCGGTCAGTAACTCGACCCCGGTCGCCGTGACGTGAACATCGTCCTCGAGTCGAACCCCACCCCAGCCCGGAACATACACTCCCGGCTCGATAGTAACGACAGACCCTTCGGGTAACGAGCCCTCGGCCAACCGCGACAGACGCGGGGACTCGTGTACTTCGAGGCCGAGGCCGTGGCCGAGCCCGTGACCGAACGCGTCGCCGTAGCCCTTCGCTTCGATCCATTCCCGGGCGAGCGCGTCGCCGGCCTTTCCCGTGATGCCGGCGTGCACACCCTGCAACGCCCGGCCATGCGCCTCACGCACCACCTCGTATACCTCCCGCTGTCGCGGCGTGGCCGTGCCGACCACGAAGGTGCGCGTCACATCGGAGCAGTAGCCCCCGACCATCGCTCCAAAGTCCAATAGCAGGAAGTCGCCGGACCTCACGACGCGACCGGACGCGTGCCCGTGCGGCAGCGCCGCACGCTCGCCGGCGGCGATGATCGGCGTGAACGGGTGCGACTCACTCCCCGCCAGGCGCAACTCACGCTCGAGGAGCCCGCACACTTCCAGCTCGGTCATACCGACGCGGAATGCCCTGACCACCTGCGACAGCGCCGACATCGCCACGGTTCCGGCCTGGCGAATGAGGGCGATCTCATCAGAGTCCTTCACCGCACGCAACTGCTCCACCAGTTCCAGCGTCGGACGCCAGTGCCAGCGGTCTCCCTGTTCCATACATCGTTGGAAATCGCGATGCAGCAGGTGCGCTGACTCGAAGCCGATCGTCTTGAGGGCATCCGCACCCAGGACCTCCCAGAGCCCCTTCCAGAGCGATGCGGGCTCGACACGCACGCGCACCCATTCCGGGCACTCCTCACTCGCCTGTGTCTCGTATCGGAAGTCGGTGAGCAGGGTGACATCTCGCTGCGCGACCACGACGATGGCGTTGGACCCGGAGAAACCCGTGAGGTAGCGGGCATTGGGAATGCTCGTGACCGTGAGGGCATCGAGATGTTCGGACACAAGGCGCTCCCGTAGCGCGACCACGCGCGCCAGACGGCGCGCGCTCACGACTGGCGGAGCGACGCGACGATGCCGCGAAGCGCGAGCTCGTACCCCTGCGCGCCAAAGCCGCACAACAGCGCGCGAGCGCCGCCGGCGAGCATCGAATGCCGGCGCTCGGGCTCGCGCGCGTAGATGTTCGTTAGGTGCACCTCAACGTACGGCACGCTCACCGATGCGAACGCATCACGGATGGCGAGACTGGTGTGCGAATAGGCACCGGCGTTGATCAGGGCGCCCTCGGCGGTGCCACGCAGCGCCTGGATGGCCGTCACCAGGTCACCCTCACCATTCCACTGCGAGCAGACCACCTCGACGCCCAACTCCTCGCCGAGGCGACGCAGTCGCGTCTCGATGTCGGCGAGGGTGTCGGTGCCGTACAGGGCGGGCTCTCGAGTGCCGAGCAGGTTGAGATTGGGGCCGTTGAGAACGGCAATTCTCACTTCTTCTTGAGTCCTTCGAGCCAGGCCGTGAACTGCTCGATGTCCGCGTGGGACTCGACACCGACATCCTGACGCTCGTCAGGCGACGCCGGGCTCGGGTCGTCAGCGTACTCCCCGGCCGTCACGGCGCCCGCGGAGCGCGCCTGAACATCGCGGAAAAGATGCTCGAGCGATAGCTCCCCGGCTTGCGGCGTCCCGTCGGCGGGCGCACGCGTTTCGAGCCCGAAGGCCGACGCAAGCGTGGCGGCCGCCTGCGCGTCATCGGTGGACACCGCGCGCGTCGCAAAGACCTGCGTCAGCGTGGCCGGGGCGTCGTCCGCGCGCGTCAGCGCCTCCTCGCGCGTGGCGATACCCCCGATCGCCGTCCCACCGCTTTCGTCTTCGGCATCACCCTCGTTAGGCTGTGACGCTCCCGGCGCGCGCAACCCGCGGCGCGCGCGCGTAGCGAAACGCGCAAAGAAGGCCCGGACCGAACGCGACGCGTCGTCGGCGGCCGGTGTCGTTGAATCAATGTCCACGACCGCCGATTCGCTTCCTTGCTCCAGCGCGGCGACCCGACGCTGCAAACTGGCGTCAGCGGGGCTCTGCACGAGGAGCTGCCGGTAGATGGCGAGCGCCTCTTCGTTGAAGCCCTGCTGCAGGTAGAGCTCGGCCATCGTCTCCGTGACGAACGGTGCCGGCGGCTCCTCGGGCACGACGTGGCCTAACGCCGGTGCGTGACCGAGCAGCGGATCGCTCTCGAATTCCACGCGAGCGGGCGGTTCGTCGATGGACTCGTCTCTCGCAGCCCGCGGCCCGACCGTTTCGGTTTCCGGCAGTCCCGGTTCGTCGCGCATCGGCGACGCGTCCCAAGGGGAAGCCGACTCGCCGGTCACCACGACGTCCGCATCCCAGTCCGCGGCCTCCTGTGCGTCGGCGGGTACGTGCGCAGCGCTCCACTCCTGCGTGGGCGCCTCGGGTTCCACCGCGTCGACAAACGCGGGCGTCGGGTTCGCGAACGCTGCCGGAGCAAACGGGAACTCGTCGATGAACGATTCTTCGACCGCTGGCTCGTTGACCGGCTCGGCGGGCGCGCTCGCCAACGACGGCTCACCCACCTCGGTCGAAGGCTCCGGCTCCACCGGCGCTTCGTGCGGGACAGGCGCCCACGCCGCGGCGGGCGGCGCAGCCGGCTCCCAGTCCGCGGAGAATGCATCGAGTCCCGCATCGCGCGCGGATGTGGATGCCGGCGGAATCGACGATGCCTGACTCAGGTCGGGGAACAGACTCTCGGTCGGAGGCGCCGAGTGACTCGTCGCCTCACGAGGGGCCTCGCCGAACCAGTCGTCGATGGACGGCTCGGCAACCGCTTCGAGCTCGCCTAACGGTGTCGGGTGCGAGAAGAAGGGGTCTTCCCCGTATTCCGGAAACGGCGCTGCGGGCGTCGCCGGCTCCGGCGCTGGCGCAACGGCCTGGGGAGAGGATGCTGCGGCCTCGGTACCGGCTCGGACGTCCTCGTTCCGCGACACGTCCACGGCCACGGTTTCCTGGGGCTGCTCGACGGTAACTGGTTCGGTGTCGATGACGTCGTTGGCCGGTGGGGTCGGACGCGAGGCGAGTTCGGCGCGCGCGTGCTCGGCTTCCGACCCCACATCACGAAGGAGCTGCGCGATCTCGTCGTTGCGAGGATCGGCCTCGAGGACCCGCTGATACCACGCCTGCGCAACCGCAGGCGCTCCCCCTTCGCGCGCGATATCGCCGAGGTAGCGGAGCGCGATGAGGTTCTCGGGATCCAGTTCCAGAGCAGATTCGAATGCCTGACGAGACTCCGCCAGCTCACGCGACTCATAGAGCGCTTGCGCCAGGACGATATGGCCGCTGATGTGCCCTGGTTGATTGGGCAGATGCGTGCGGCACAACGCGATCGCCTGCGCGAGATCGCCTTGCTTCCGGCACTCGTTCGCCAGAGGGGCGAAGTACCGGCGGGGATTTTCGTCGAACTTTTTCTTCAGCTCGTCGAGTCGGGCGGAGGTGGCCATGCCAAGCCCTCGAGTCAGCACGCGATAGTGTGGTAGAAGGAGCCAATCTACAGCTACGTGACGACCAAAGACCGCAGAAGTGACACGGTAACTTGCCTTTAGACGCAGATCACAAATAGCTTTCTCAGTTCCGGACCCCGCCGGTCCCACCGCAAAAATCCCTCGGTTTTCCAGGAGTCACCGCACCGTGCTGCAGCAGTTGCGGAGCAAGTCGCTCGTCATCTGGGCTGTCGTGTTCGTGTTTTTCGTCGTGGGCTTCCTGCTCGCCGACACGTCGGGTCTCTTGGGCCTCGGCCCTGCCCCTATAACGAACTCTACCGCAGTCGCCAAGGTCAACGGGACTGAGATTCCGTGGATGGCCTGGCAGAACCTCGCCAACCAGCTACAACAGTCTGAAGAGCGCAATACCGGCCGCGGACTGAGCCTCGACGAGCGACAGCGAGTCGAGAATCAGGCCTTCGAACAGCTGGTGGGAAATGTGTTGCTCGAGCAAGAGTACAAAAGGCGAGGCATTCGCGTGAGCGCCGAGGAAATCCGCGAGGCGGCGCAGCAGAGTCCGCCGCCGGAGATGATGCAGAATCCGGAGCTCCAGACCGACGGCCAGTTTGATCCGGCCAAGTATCGGCGTCTGCTCGGCAGTGCTACGGCCCGCCAGCAGGGGCTGCTGATTTCGCTCGAGAATTACTACCGGTCCGAGATCCCCAAGGCAAAGCTCTTTGACCAGCTCGCCGGAGACGTCTACGTCTCCGACCCGAAGCTTTGGAGCAACTACAGGGACCAGCACGACTCGACGCAGGTGAGCTACGTCATGTTTGACGCGGCCGGAGTCGTCGATTCCACGGTCGTCATTCCGGACGCAGACCTCCGGAGCTACTACGACAAGAACAAGGCTGCCTTGGAGCGTCCGGGACGCGCGGTTCTATCGCTCCTCACGGTCGCCCGGAGCATCACGGCTGCCGACACGGCTGCGACGCTGGAAAGGGCCGTTGCGCTGCGGAACGAAATCGTGGGAGGCACCAGGTTCGAGGATGTAGCTCGGCGGGAGAGCGCTGACACGGCCTCAGGATCCCAGGGTGGCGACCTCGGCAAATCAGCGGCCGAGCGATATGTGCCGGCGTTTGCCACGGCCGCCAAGGCGCTGCGCGTTGGTGAATTGTCGGGGCCGGTGCAAACCCAGTTCGGCTATCACATCATCCGGAAGGACTCGGAGAACGGCGATACGCTGGGATTGCACCATATCCTGGTGCGCATCCAGCAAAGTGATTCCAACGCCGTCCGGACCGACCGCAAGGCCGATTCGTTGTCGCGAATTGCGGCCAATGCGGATCGTCCGGAGCGCCTTGATAGCGCAGCCAGGGCCCTCGGCCTGACCCTCGAGCGGGTCACCGCGTTCGAGGGTGATCCGGTCATGTCGTCGTCCGGCCGTCCGGTTCCGAGCGTGTCAGCTTGGGCGTTTTCAGGGAGCCGACCCGGTGAGGTTTCCGACCTTTACGATTCCGAGGACGTGTATGCCATCGCGCGGCTGGACTCGCTCGTGGAAGGGGGCGTGCCCCCGTTCGAGCAGGCGAAGGGCGATATTCGC
Organism: Gemmatimonadaceae bacterium; assembly: GCA_052387735.1. GTDB lineage: Bacteria > Gemmatimonadota > Gemmatimonadetes > Gemmatimonadales > Gemmatimonadaceae > RBC101. Next base: position 14,552 of record JBQTIW010000045.1, on the reverse strand, counting down.
CGGATCCTGATCGGTCGCAAGAAAGCCGAGCAGCTCCTGCCGCGCGCTTCAGCGTTCGCAACCGAAGCCGCCGGCGCTGGAGGCCTGGACGGGGCGGCCAAGGCCCGTGACATGACGGTCAGCAAGACAGAGCTGTTCACTCGGCCTCAGTTTGTTCCGGGCCTTGGTCGGTTCAACGAGGCCGTCGGTGCGTCGTTTACCCTTCCTGTCGGGGCCGTGAGCAAACCGGTCGTGACCGATCAGGGGGTGTTCGTGCTTCGAGTCGACCGCCGCGTCCCTGCCGACAGCGTGGCCTGGCACGCCCAGAAAGACACGCAGCGCCGCGACGCCATCTCGGCCATCCAGCAGCTCCGCGTGCGCACGTTCCTGAGCGAAATCCGCAAGGGTGCCGACGTCGACGACCGGAGGAAGGAGCTGAACGCGTCGGCTCGGGCGCAGACGGCACCGTGAACCGCTGAACCGGCAAAACGCGCAAACGGGGTGACCGGGTGACCGAAACACGAGAGGGACGCCATTTCCGCGTCCCTCTTTTGTTCTTTACCCGTTCCCGGCCTCGCCGTTTGCCCGCTCACGTAATCAGACGCTTCGGCTCCGGGCGCGCTTCTTCATCCTGGCTAAGGGGTTCCGCGCGCTCGGGCGGGAGTGACGAACGGTACTCGTCCTTGATCGAACTGTTGGCGTCCGCGAGACCGGACTTGAAGGCCTTGATGCTCTTACCGAACGAGGCGCCGATCTCGGGGAGGCGGCGCGCACCAAAGAGCAGCAGCACCACGACCAGGATCAGCAGAATTTCCATGAAGCCGAGGTTTCCGAAATTCATAGGGACTCCTTAGAAGAGCGACCGCGCAATCAGATAGGCGATCAGTACCCCGACCAGGCTGAGGAGGGACACATCCAGCGCAATCGGACCTAGCGTCAAGTTCAAGATAACCAGATCGATGTTCAAGGGGCCGAGCTGGGGTGTGACCCCCGTCGTCAGGAACTCCTTCACGGCCCCGACCGGCAGAAAACGACGACAGAAGTGGGTTATGAGCCCGCCGACCACGAACCCCGCGGAAAGCACGAGGACATGGAAGAGGGGGCGATGGCGAGTGACTCCTTTGGTCATGTCAGGAGCTCCGCTCCAGGACGTAAAGCATGGTGTCGTGGAGCGATTGGCGCGCGGGCGAATCCGGTAGGGCGCCGAGCGATTCCTCTGCCTGCGCGAGGAACTCCTCACCCCGCGACCGGGCATACTCCAGCCCACCTGCGTCCTGCACCACCTCGACCACCACTGCGATCTGCTGGTCGGTTGGCTCCGCGGTCGCGAACAACTGGTCCACAGCGTGGCGGGCACTGGGGGTGATGCTCCGCAGCGCGGCAATCAGAGGCAGGGTCACTTTGTGCTCCCTGAGGTCGAGTCCTGCGGGCTTGCCGGTCGCTGACGCTTTCGCGGTGTAGTCGAGGAGGTCGTCGGCGACCTGGAAGGCCATGCCGAGGCGTTCCCCAAACGTGGCGAGCGGCTGCCGGAAGTTTGGCGCACCGCACAGCGCGCCCACTTCGCAGGCCGCCTTGAACAACGCGGCCGTCTTGCACCGGATGAGGAACTCGTAATCGTCTTCGGAGAAGGCGAGCGCATCGAGCGCGCCGAGCTGGCGCATCTCACCCACGGTCAGCTCGTTGGACGCACTCGCAAACACGCGAAGCGGTTCGAGATCGCCGAGGCGCACGAGCTCCTGCACGGCGCGCGAGTACATGAAGTCCCCGGCGATGACCGCGACCTCGTGCGTGAACAGCGAATTGACCGTCGGGCGTCCCCGGCGCAGCACCGAGTGGTCGACCGCGTCGTCGTGGACCAGCGTGGCGAGATGAATCAACTCGATTACGGCAGCATAGGACGCGACCCTGGGTTCAGGGGCGCCCTCGATCTCGCTCGCCAGCAGCATGAGTGTAGGGCGAACCATCTTGCCCTTCATCAGCATGAGGTGCTGGTTGACGCGAGTAAAGAAGTCACTATCCACCGCGACCATGCGCCACATCTCCTCGTGGACGCGGGCGAGGGCCCCGGCCACCGGTGCCTGAATCTCTTTGAGCGCGGGGGTCGTTTCGGTTCGGTTTTGCAGGGTCACTTCGCGTTGCGTTCCAGGGCAGCCAACCGCCGGCCGACATCGCGGAATTCGATATCGACCGCAAAGACGCGTTGATAATAACCAACTGCGTCCTGTTGGCGCCCCACGGCTTCGCACGCAAATCCGAGGAGATACAGCACACCGACGAGCCGCTGGTCGTCGGACCCCGACGTCTCGGCGGCGCGCTGCAGGAGAGCGACCGCGACCTCGTTCTGTCCCTTCTCCACGAAGCACTGACCCAGCGCTTCGTACGAACGCACGCGGTGTTCGGGGCCGCGTAATGCCTTCTGGAACTGGGCGATCGCCTCGTCGATGAGTCCCATCTCCTTGAAGGCGACTCCAAGGTCGTAGTGCGACGCGAAGTCCTCGTCTTCGACATTGGCGGCGACGCCTTGCTTGAATCGTCGCAGCATCTCCGCGAAGTCCGCGCCCTCGTCCCCGGTAGGCGCCACGTCTGTCGTAACCATGCGCGTGGACCGTTCGGGCGCCGTGCCGCGCAACCACTCCCCCAGATCCACGAAGTCATCGTCCGTCGACGTGCTCCGCGGGCTGGGGATTTCGTCCTGCGCGGCAGCCCACTCTTCGACCGCGGCCAGCTCGCTGGTCTTGCGGCGCGATTCCTGCGCTTGGGGTGTGTCCTCGGCGAAGGCCGCGTCCACCTCGTCGGGTACGGGATCTTCCGACTCGTCAGGCACGTCCACCGCGGCCACCGGTGCCGGTGTGGGCGGCGACGGCTCCTGTGTCTCGGGGATGTACGGCAGATCCCGCGCGGGCAGCTCGAAGTTTGCCAGCGTTTCCAGCGATTCGGGGGTGAGCATCGCCATCTCGACAGATGGCGTGCCGGTGAGAATCCCCGTGTCAATCGTGGGGATTTCGTCGCTGCTGCGCGGTAGCCCGGCGTCATCCGACAGCATGCTGAGCGCGAAGCGTGCGCGATCGTTGTGCGGAGCGAGTTCGAGTACGCGCGAGTAGACGACCCGGGCCTTGTCGGGTTCCCCGCATCGAAACAGCGAATCGGCAAGCTCGGTATAGGCCTCCACCAGGCGAGGGCGATCGCTTGCCCGAACCGCGTACTCAACGCGCTTCTGGTGGTGCCGCACCGAGAGTGGGACGATGCGCAGAATGATGTCGACGACGTCGCGGGCACCGGCAAGATCTCCGCGCATCTCGTACTCGTTGACGGCGATCTCGAGCTCGTTGAGCCCCTGCTCCCGGTCACCCACATCGAGCAGGGCCTCGCCAAGCTGTCGACGCAGCACGGCGTCAGAAGGGTCGAGTTCAAGCCGACGACGGAGCTGTGCCTCGAGACCACCAAAGGAGAGCGTGCTGTGGGACGCGTGATGCCGGACGTTGAAGGCTTCGGGAGCCGCCGGGGTCGGGAGGCGCTCGCCCACGTTGTGCGGCGCGTCGCCTTCGACGTCGCCCTGGGCGAGTATCGCGGCCGCGAGATCGTCGAAGGTCGACCGGTCGTGGGGAGGGTCAGCGTCCCGACGCTCGCCCACCACGAACATCTCGCCGGACACCAGATCACCCACGTGTTCATCGCGCCACTCGCCGTCGATCAGAACTTCGGGCTTGCTCCACTCGTCGGTCGTCGCGTTAGGCGCGATGTCGAGTGGGGCGGGCTCGAACGGGGAGGTCTCGTCTCCCTCTCCAAACGTCGGCGGCGCCGCCAGCAGGTCCTCCAGCTCCGGCGATTCCGGCGCAAACGGCGCGTCCGCCTCGGCCGTCAGTGCCGCACTCTCGAGGTCGATCAGCGGAAGTTCGACGCGCTCTTCCTCGAACGCTGAGCGCACCATCGACTGGTCCGAGGGCTCTGCTGCGCGCTCGGCATCGACCGACTCGGGGCGGCCGTGGTCGCGGGCGGCCTGTGTCCGCAGGTTGGCAGTGTCCAGGGCGCTCTCGTGCGCTGACGTGCCGCCAGCGATGAGTTCCTCCAGGGCGAACTCCGGCGGCAACTGCGGTGCCGCTCGCGGCGCCCGGTCCTCCGCGGGTGCACCGGCTCCCGGTCTCTGCGATTCGGCGTCGTCGGTCTGGTCGGTCGCGGCTTTCTCCGGCGTCTCGTCACCCGATCGAGGGGAGTCCGCGAGGTCCACTGCCGCATGTGCAGGGGCGCTTTCGGGAACCGGGACCGGGGGATCGGTGCTGACTGGAATCTGCACCACCGGTACGGGGTCGGGCGCAAACTCCTCCACGAGCGGCAGGTCGGCCGACACCGTGTGTGCAAACGTCGGAAGCTCCAACTCCGGCAAAGGTGACGCCGGCTCCACAAACTGCGGAGTGCTCTCCGACTGCACGGCGCCCCGCGGGTCGGCCTGCGCCGCGTGCTCGCCCGTCGCCTCGAGATCCCCGGCGCGGTCATCCTCGCGCTCGTCGATCGTCAATCCGGGAAGCTCGGGCTCGGGGATCGTCACCAACCCGTCCATCGTGAAGCTGCCGCTCAACTGCGCAATCTCTCCCAGCGAATCGGCCGATGGCATCCGTTCGAGCGGCGGCAGACGCAGCTCGGGGAGCAGAACGTCGTTTGCGTGGATCGCGGGACTATCCAACGGTGTGAGCAGACGGTCCATCGCGAGGTCGTTCCGGGGGGCGCCCAGAGCGGCGGCGACCCACTCGTCAGGCGTCTCCTCGAGTAATCCCGGGATCCCATCACGTCCGTCCGAGGCCTCGCCCGAGTCGTCCAGGTCGGTCGCGTCCGCCACGTCGCCCGCCACATGTTCGTCGGTCATGAGCGGCAGGGACGAAGCGAGGGAAAGATCGTGCAGTCGCTCGACCGTCGACTCCTCCACTGCGTCGAGATGCAAGGCCCCGAATTCTTCGCCAGACAACGGCGGCTCATCGAGCAGCGGAGCCAGCGACGGATGCGCACCAGTCAGCGTCACCGCGACAGTCGCCAGGCCGTCGATCGGCGGCACCACGTCGTCAGGCGTGACCCACTCGGGATGGTCGTCCAGTCCCGCGACAGTCTGACTTTCTCCCTCGAGCAACCGCGGGGGAGTCTCGAGGTCCGGAATCCCTGTGTGCTCGGCCCGCTGTTCGCCGACCGGCGTCTCGGTGACTTCCAGGCCCTCGAGCGACGCCACCGCCTCGGCGAAGACTATCGGCTCGGGGGCCGGGTCCTCGTCAGGCAGGAAGGTGATGGTCAGCCCTTGTAGTGCCCCCACACCACGGACGTCGATCGCCTCGACAGCGGCCAGCGGGGCATCCGGGGTGATGCCTGGCGGCGTGGCGACGCGGGGTGGCGTGATCTCGGTCTCGCCGAGATCGAGGAACACCAGGTCGTTGCTTTTTTGCGCGACGTACGCGCCTGACGCACGCGGGGTGATGTCGGGATCGATCGCCTTGATACGATCCATCGTCGCGCGCGCTTCTGCACTGCGCCCTTCGGACTCGAGTTTGGAATACAGCTGTTCCAGCTGCTCCAGCGCCTCGCCGTTGCGGTTCTCTCTGCTCAGGAGATCGGCGAGCATCAGCCGGATGTCGTCCTGATCGGGACAGAGGTCGGCGAATTCCTTCAGAGCGCGGAAGGCCTCGTCGCGGTGACCTCCCTTCTGCATCCGATCCGCGTACTCGAGAAAGTTCTTCCGCGCGTCGCTCTTGAAGCCCTTGCTCGCGCTGATCTTTCCCAGCTTGTAGTAGACCGCGGTACGCGCCGGTGATTGCCGCAGAATTTTGTTGCAGAGCGCGATGGCATTGTTGAGGAAGCCACGCTCCGCATACACGTCGACGGCCTTCTCGTAATAGGCCAGGGCTTCAGACACGTTGCCCTGCCGCATCAGCAAGTCGCCAACGCGGTTATACAGCTGCAAATCCGCATCGTCGAGGTCGTGTCCGGCCTCGTCGATGATCTGGATATACAGCGATAGCGCCTTCTCGAACTGTTTCTTCTGTTCGAGGTCGGTCGCTTTTCTTTTTAGCTTCGTGAGGTTTGCGCTCGACATTCTTCTCCCCGAACCCGACTATTTGACGCATTTCGGGGGAATTCGGCACGAATTTCCCGGCTGAGGCCTCGCTGCCGTTTCAGCTAGGCGCCGACCTCGACGCCGCGCACCCATGACCGGCGACAGCGCCGGTCACCGTACCAGTACGGGATTTCCCGGACATCCTCGATGTCGAACAGGGCAAGATCGGCCGAGAACCCCGGGGCCAACTGCCCGGTCTCGTGTGCCAGGCCCAAAGCGGCTGCGCCGTTAACTGTAGCTGCCACAATCGCTTCCGCTACTGAAAGGCGTAGGACACTCACCCCGAGCGAGAGGATCAATGGGAAGTTTGGCGTGGGCGACGTCCCGGGGTTGAAGTCCGTCGCCAACGAAATGGCCGCTCCTGCTTCGATCAGTCTCCGGGCGGGAGCGTGTCGTTCTTTGCCGAGGAAGAGCATCGTACCGGGCAGGAGCGTCGCGACAGTATCTGACGTCGCGAGCGCGGCGACCCCGAGATCAGACACTGCGGCCAGATGGTCAGCAGATGTTGCGCCGAGCTCGGCAGCCAACTCGGCGCCTCCCGATGGCGCGAGCTCGTCGGCATGGAGCTTGAGTCCCATCCCGGCTGCCTTCGCCGCACCGAGGATCTCGCGGGTTTCGTCGACGGTGAACACACCCGGCTCGCAGAAAACATCCACGAACGTCGCCAGCTGCTCCCTCGCGACACGCGGAATCATCTCCACGGTGACAAGGTGGACATACTCGCGACGTCCGCCGTGGCGCGCGCGTGCTTCCTGCGGGATCTCGTGCGCGCCGAGGAACGTGGGGACCAGGCGCACCGGCGTCAGCGACTGCAGCCGGCGAATCGCACGCAGCGATTTGAGCTCATCCTCCATCGTCAGCCCGTAGCCCGACTTCACTTCCACGGTGGTGGTGCCGTGGGACGCGAGCCGGCGGATGCGAGGCAGCGCCAGCGCGACGAGCTCGTCTTCCGTTCTGATGCGGAGGTCACGCACCGAGGCGTGGATCCCGCCACCTGCCGCAGCAATCGCCATGTAGTCCATCCCGGCCGCGCGCATTTCCTGCTCCTCGTACCGCGGTTTGCCGAAGAGCGCGTGCGTATGGGAGTCGACGAACCCGGGCAGGAGCACTCCCCGGTTACAGTCCACGAGCTCGGCGTCGGGATGCGCGTGCAGCAGCTCCTCGGCGCCACCGACGGCGCGGACGCGGTGCGCGTCGATGACGACCGCACCTCGTGGGACGATCCCGATGTCGCCGAGCGCTCCACGCCGGCGCGCGTGTGGCGGACCGGCGCAGGTGACGACGTACGACGTGTTGTGGAGGAGACGTTCAGTCACACACTACTCGGCGGCGACGCCAAGGACCGGTTGCACCGGCTGCCGCCGACCAAGGGCGAGAATGTCAAAGACCCGCGACGCTTCGAGGGGCGCCTGCGCCTCGCCTCGGCACGCGTAGTAACAGGCATTGCAGTTGATTGGCGCATAGCCTTTGTAGTCTCTCCAATGTCCGTCGTGGGGAAAGTCCGGGCAGCGCTTCACCTGTCCGGTCGGCGAAATGTGAATCGTCTTCATCCCCGATTCGCACGGCCCGGTAAGTTCGCCTCGCAAGTACCGCGGGATCGTCGACAGATAGTAGTCGGAGTTGGTGATGACGCCGCGATGCCGTCGTTTGTACGCCATCAACTCGTGGACGGTCCGCGCTGTGGCGTCGACCGTCCCCTCTTGGATCAAGTAGTCGCGGTTGCCGTTCTTGAAGTCGGTGTACAGAGAGAAGTTTACGCCGATCCCCAGCTCCGCCGCGCGCTCGACGATCGGGAGCAATTGATCCAGGTTGTCGTTCTTGATGACTGTATTGAAGCGAACGCCGTCGATGCCGGCGGACCGCATCGCCTGGACCGTCGACAGGATCTTCGTGGACAAGCCGGGAATTCCCCGGGCCGTGTCATGGCGGCCATCCAGATAGTCGAGCGAGATGTTGAACTGATCGATGCCCGCCTCCCACAGCGATCGTGCGCGTTCCGGTGTCAGCATGCCACCGTGCGTGATGACGGCGACGTACGTCAGGCGCGAGGCATCGCGCACCGCGCTCACGAGATCCTCGAGATCACGACGCAGGAGCGGCTCGCCGCCCGTGAGCGTGATCATCATCGGTGAGAAGAATCTCGCGGCATCCGCGAAGCTCTTGAGCTCGCGCGCCTTTTCCGAAGCCGGGGTCTTCCAGTAGTCGCAGAAGCCGCATCGCGCGTTGCAGCGCATGGTGACTTCGAAGTGCACCAACAGCGGCCTGCGCCTGGCGTTGAGCCACGCGTATTTCGCCAGAAAGAGTGGGATGTGATACGGCCTGAAATGCGACGAAATCACCGTGACAATCCTCCCTCGCCCGTGATCGTGGCGGCGACGCCACCTGGCATCAGGTGCCCAGCATGGGAAGCCGGATGCCTTCCCGCGCCGCTGTGAGTGACGCGAGCTCGTATCCTGCGTCCGCGTGTCGCGCCACACCGATCCCCGGATCATTCGTCAGAACGCGTTCCAAGCGTGCGGCCATCTCGGGAGTGCCGTCAGCCACGATGACCTGTCCGGCATGCAGTGAGTTGCCGATGCCTACCCCACCACCGTGATGAAACGATACCCATGAGGCTCCGCTGGCCACGTTCAGCATGGCGTTCAGCACCGCCCAGTCGGCAATGGCGTCGCTCCCGTCCTTCATCGCCTCGGTCTCGCGGAATGGCGAGGCCACACTTCCCGTATCGAGGTGATCCCGGCCGATGACGATCGGTGCCGAGATCTCGCCCCGGGCAACCAGGTCGTTCATGGCCAGGCCGAATCGCGCGCGCTGCCCTTGACCTAACCAGCATATGCGGGCCGGGAGGCCCTGGAAGCGGATCCGTTGCCGGGCCAGCGTGATCCACCGCCGAAGGTGGTCGTCGTCCGGAAAGAGCTCGAGGGCCAGCTCATCGGTGCGGGCGATGTCGCGGGGATCACCGCTCAGCGCGACCCAGCGGAACGGCCCCCTGCCCTCGCAGAACAGTGGCCGAACGTACGCCGGGACAAATCCGGGAAAGGCGAAAGCGTCGCTGACGCCGGCGTCGAGGGCTACCGTCCGGATGTTATTGCCGTAGTCGAACGTCACCGCTCCCCGCCGCTGGAGCTCGAGCATCGCGCGGACGTGCGTCACGATCGACGCGACGCTGCGCACCACATACGCGTCGGGATCCTGGGTGCGGAGCAGGCTGGCCGCCTCCAGCGTCATCCCGCTCGGCACATAGCCGTTGAGCGTGTCGTGCGCACTGGTCTGATCCGTGAGCACATCAGGGACCACTCCCCGCCTGACGAGGTCCGGCAGTACTTCTGCCGCGTTTCCTACCAGTCCCACCGACAGCGGCCGTCGCGCCTCGGTCGCTTCGCGAATCCAGCCAAGCGCTTCGTCGACGACGTGGCTTTTGCGGTCCAGATATCCGGTGTCGATACGCTTGTCGATGCGCGCCTCGTCCACTTCAATGCCGAGCAGGGCCGCGCCGCACATCGTGGCCGCAAGGGGCTGCGCCCCTCCCATGCCGCCGAGACCGGCTGTGAGCACGAACCGACCGGCGAGCGTGCCGCCAAAGTGTTGGCGCGCCACCGCGCCGAACGTCTCATACGTCCCCTGCACAATGCCTTGCGACCCGATGTAGATCCACGATCCAGCCGTCATCTGCCCGTACATCGTGAGACCCTTCCTCTCCAACTCGCGGAAGATGTCCCACGTGGCCCATCGCCCGACCAGGTTGCTGTTCGCGATGAGGACACGCGGTGACGTCACGTGCGTGCGAAAGACCGCGACCGGCTTGCCGCTTTGCACGATGAGCGTCTCATCATTGGCAAGGTCGCGCAGCGTCTTCACGATCGCGTCGAACGCGTTCCACGACCGCGCCGCTTTCCCTGTTCCCCCGTACACCACCAGGTCTCCCGGCCGCTCGGCCACGTCGGGGTCGAGGTTGTTCATCAGCATGCGCAAGGCCGCTTCCTGCTGCCACCCGCGGCAACTGATCTCGCGGCCGCGCGGAGCGCGGATCACGCGGGCGCCCGGATCGGTGTCCAGAATGGCTGTCATGGTGAAGCCCTCACGAGATGACGACATGGTCGCGCAGATCCCACACGATGCGCTCAAACGCACCGCGTTCGATCTGCAGGGTGACCGCCGCGATGTCGGTTGACAGCACGCGATCCTTGTCCAGCGTTGGCACGGCGCCACGCAGCACAGCGTGGGCACGCTCCACCGAGGGGCTGGACGTCAGCGGGCGCCGGAAATCGATCCCCTGCATCGCGCACAACAGCTCAATGGCCACGATGTGACGCACGTTCTGCACGACACGCCGCAACTTGACCGCAGCCGACATCGCCATTGGGACAAAGTCTTCCTTGCCGCCATCCGTGGGAATCGAGTCGACGGTGGCCGGATGGGAGAGGATCTTGCATTCGGAGGCGAGTGCGGCAGCCGAAATCTGGGCCATCATGAAGCCGGAGTTCACGCCGGCGTCCTTCGCGAGGAAGGGAGGCAATCCTTGATTGAGATCGGGGTTGACCAGTCGGTCGATGCGACGTTCGGCCATCGCGCCGAGCGTGGTGAGCGCAATCGCCATGAAGTCGCAGGCCATGCCGACGGCCTGGCCGTGGAAGTTGCCGCCGCTGAGCATCGCCCCGTCGTCGAAGACCAGCGGATTGTCGGTCGCGGCATTCAGCTCGCGGGTCACGACCCCTTCGGCGAAATCCAGCGCATCGTGCACGGGACCCAGGACTTGAGGCATGCAGCGCAGGGCATAGGCGTCCTGCACGCGCGGGTCGTCGTCGCGATGCGACTCACGAATGGCACTCTCGGCGGTCAGCGCGCGAAAAATGGCCGCGGACCACGACTGCCCCGGCTGCCCGCGTACTTCGTGAATCCGCTCGTCGAATGCCACCGGTGTGCCTAACAAGGCCTCCAGCGACGCTGTGCCGCTCACGTGCGCCGTGGCCCACAGTCCGCGCGCATCGGCCAGCGCCAGCGCAGCGATTCCGGTGTGCGCCTGCGTGCCGTTGATCAGGGCCAGTCCCTCCTTCGGTCCCAGCTCGGCGGGCTGCAGCCCGGCGCGGCGCAACACATCGCCGGCTACGCCTGAGCCGTTGCGCGAGTGGAGCGGGCCCTCGCCAATCAACGCCAACGCGAGATGTGCCAGCGGGGCGAGGTCACCGCTCGCACCCACACTTCCCTGCTCGGGAATCGCGGGATACAGGTCGGCGTTGAGCAGGCCGAGCAGCAGATCGACGACCTCGGCCCGAATGCCCGACCGGCCCTTGGCCAGGACGTTGGCGCGCAGCAGCATCACCGCGCGAGCCTCGGCCTCGCAGAGCGGAGCGCCCACGCCCGCAGCGTGACTCCGAATGAGGTTCGTCTGCAGCTCGGAGAGACGCGCCGGAGGAATTGCGATGTCGGAGAGCTTGCCGAAACCGGTATTGATGCCGTAGACGGGCTCATTGCGTTCAACGATGTCATCGACGATCCGACGCACCCGCGTCAGGCGCTCACGGGCGTTGGGATGCAGAGACACGCGCGCGCGATCGCGAGCCACCGAGACGACGTCCCGGATATCGAGCGAGGCGCCGTCGAGGACGATCGGCGTTGGCATGGGGGGAAGATAGTTGGTCGCCGGTAGTGGGTAGGGGTAGGGTGGACACGACCCACGACCCGCTACCGCGACCCACGACCCACTCTCTACTGGCTCCTACGCCCTGTGTATCCCCTCGGGAACGACGGCCGGTCGTAATCCAGCTTGATGTCCGGCTGCGCCTTGAGCGCGATGAAGAAGTTGAAGGAGAAGTTTCCGTTCGGGGATCGCGTGAAGGCAAAGATGGCATCCCAGTCGTGCAGCTCGCGCTGCAGCGACACCACGTGCTGCGCGAACTCTTTCGTCTGGAAGTCGTACGACGTCTGCCACTGCGCCGCCCACTTGTCGGTCACATGAAACGAGATCGATCCGTTGAGGTTCGCTTGCGGCGGCATGCGGTAGAGCGTCGCGCCCCGTGTAGTCTCGTTGAAGGGCAGGCCAGTGGTGGGAATGCCGCCGGTCGCGAACTGATTGAGGCAGAGGCTCTGCTGGAAAAAGTCGTCCTTGTAGCGATCGCACTGTGAGCGCGGGTCGTAGTCCTTGACATTGTCCCCCACGGGCGGCCGCTGGCGGCTGCCCGTATAGGCCAGGTTCATCCGCCAGCCTTGACCGGACGGCACCTGAAGGCTCGCGGTGTAGGCACTACCCGCGATCGGTCGCGCGGCGAGGAGGTCCCGATTCCCGCCGAAGCCCCGGTCTCGGGAATCCTGTTCCTGCTGTTGCTCACGCGTAGGCACACCGCGCTGCCGCTCCCGTTCGGCACGATCCGCCATCGAGATGCCGAAGAGACGCGCGAGTCCACGGACAATCGGGGAGTTGCCATCGAGCGCCAGAGACGCGCGCACACCTTCGCGGTACGGCTTGAACACCGCCGTGTCGGAAATCGGGTCGCCCTGAAAGAGGGAGTAGTTCACTCCGACATCGAAACCGGGCAGGAGGTCGGAGCGCGCACTCCAGTCGAAGCTGCGATTGGTGAGTCCGGTGCCACCGCTCGATTCCCGAGCTCGCACGAAGTCGTACGACAGTGTCGTGAACGTGAGCGACAGCAGCTTGACCTTTTGGCCCTCTTCGGGCTGCGTGGACAGCGCTCGCGTGCTGTCGTCGGTTACCGGTTGTTCGCGCGCCTTGAGCTTGGCCTCGAACGAGGAGGTCAGCCCGAGACTGAGCATGTTCTGCGGGTTATTGCCGAGGAATCCGACGGCGACGTCCCCGTTGGCGGCGAGGAACGCATCCGACACCTTGCCCCTCGGGGTATACTGCCAGCTCAGGTTCGGCTCCAGCGCATGCCGGATCCGTTGCACAGGCCCAAACCCGGGAAAGAATCCGTACAGCTTGGGCGACATGCTGATTCCCGCGCTGGGGCGCAATCCCTGCGCGACGAAGGTCCCGCCGGTCCGCTCGGTGCGCACGACGAGGGGGGAGCGCCCGTCGACTTTCTGGATGGAGACGGACGGCGAGATGTTCCATTTGCCTTGCGAGAAGTTCGGCAGGTTGAACGAGGTCTCCCATTCGAGACCGGTGCGATAGGTTCGGGCGAAGACGCGATCCTGTTTGACCGTGGTGTCGCGCGGATTGGGGTAGATCGTGCGCCGCTCGGGAAACTCGTTGGCCACATCGGTGACGCGCACCGAATTGCGCCAATTGAATCCGAACACCTCGATCGGCGTCTCGAACGCCACGCTGCTGCTGCGCGTGTCCCGTTTGAGCTGCACGGAGTCGAGCACCCCTGCGCCGCGGTCGATGTACCGATATGCGAAATCACCGACCTGGTCGATGTCAAAGCTCTGGGCGTTCGTGATGGCCAGGCTCGGGGTCCACGTGAGCCATTCACCAACCTCGATCGGCTTGGACGAAATCCGCAGGCTCGGGAAGTCGCGGTCGAGCTGGTCGCGACCTGGATACTGCTTCTGCGTGCCGCCAAGGTCGATCGCAAAGGGACCACGTCCGGTGCGGAAGGTCATCGACGAACTGATGGTCTGGAGCGCCTGGACGGGATTGAACGTCGTCTGCCGCTGAATCTGCGTGTTGGACACGTAGTTGAAGTTCGCGGTGAACGCGGTGCGCTCGGAGAATTTCTGGCTATGTCGCACCGAGTACTGCCGATTCACTTGCCCGTTGCGCAGGTGGTGCGACGAAATGCCCAGCTGCCCATCGATGAACCGGTCCTTCCACCGGTAATCGAACAGGCTGTTCAATTTCACGTACCCGGGATCGATATCTGTGCCGCGCGCGTCGCTGCGCCAGTCCAGCGTGAGCTGCGTACTGACGTAATCGTTGATCGCGAAGTAGTAGCCGATGTCGTCGATCGTGCGTCGGAGAAATGGGGAAGACCGGAACACCTGGTTAAACCCGATCCGTGGCGATAGCAGGCCGCTGCGCCTCCCGGGCCGCATGTCGTTGAACACGAATGGGAGCCACATGACCGGTACGTCGGCGATGTAGAGAATGGCCGGGCGTACGATCATGATGTTCTTGGTGATCAGTTTCATTTCCTTTGCCGCGAAGTGATAGTGCGGCTCGATTTCCTCGCAGCTCGTGAGCCAGCCATTCTTCGCGTAAATTGCGGCCCGGCCTGCGTCGGTGGTGTCACCCCTGAACGCGGCGACGTCGCCGTGCAGGATCCACCGTTGGCCGCTCTCGACCGCCGTCGTCACGTTCCGCATCACGCCGCGTCGCTCGGGCACGTTGTACTTGACCGAGCCTAACGCGACCACGTCATCCGGGCCCTGGGCCGGGTCCCGCAGGGTGACCGTATCGCCCAACGCCGTGATGACCTGCGTGGAGTCGTTGAACGTGATCGTGTCACCCACCAGCAGCGCCGAGTCGCGCTGCACGGCCGCGCGTTTCCCAATGAGCAGCATGTTGTGCTCGATCGCCTTGAAC